>JAQVCQ010000151.1:1405-4161 GCA_028689715.1 Lachnospiraceae bacterium | reverse complement strand
GAGAAAAATGGATTATGGACATTAAAGAATACCAATGAGACCATGGAGATCGCCGGAAAAGCAGCACGGGATATGGGGATGGTGCCTTATTATCTCTACAGACAGAAAAATATGGCCGGTAATTTTGAAAATGTCGGATATTCCAAGCCGGATAAATACGGTTTGTATAATATACTGATCATGGAAGAAAAACAGTCCATTATGGCACTGGGAGCGGGCAGTATTTCGAAAGTAGTCTATGAAGACGGAAGAATCGAGAGGGCTGATAATGTAAAGGATCCCAAATTATACATCGAGCAGATCGATGAGATGATCAAACGGAAAAAGAAGTTATTTTGTATTGAGATATAGAATAATTCGTTGTAATATAAACTATTGAAGCAAATAGCAACAGAGAGAAGGAGAAATAAGCATGGCATTGAGTAAAAAGCCCGTGACAGGAATGAAGGACATCCTTCCTGCAGAAATGCAGATCAGGGATTATCTGATCGGACTGATCAAAGAAACTTATGGAAGATTTGGATTTTCTTCAGTGGAGACTCCCTGTGTAGAACATATAGAGAACCTGAGTAATAAACAGGGTGGAGAAAATGAAAAACTGATCTTTAAAGTGTTGAAACGAGGAGAAAAGTTAAATCTAGATACGGCAAAAACAGAAGCAGACATTGTAGACAGTGGACTGAGATATGATCTGACAGTTCCGCTCGCACGCTATTTTTCCAATAATGCAGGCCAGCTGCCAATGCCATTCAAAGCATTGCAGATCGGAAGTGTATTTCGTGCCGACAGACCGCAAAAAGGACGATTTCGCCAGTTCTACCAATGCGATATCGATATTCTGGGAGAAGCGACCAGCCTTGCTGAAATTGAGCTGATGCTTGCGACGAGTACGCTGCTTGGAAGAATTGGATTTCGAGGATTCAAAATCAGAGTCAATGACAGAAAAATACTGAAAGCGATGGCTTCCTACAGTGGGTTTGCAGATCAGGATCATGATACCGTTTTTATCATACTGGATAAAATGGATAAAATCGGAATCGATGGCGTAGCAAAGGAACTGACCGAGAGTGGATTTGATTCTTTGGGAGTAGAAAAATATCGTGCGTTATTTGAAGAAATGACAGAAGCAGACGATTCGCTTGCTTATCTTGCAGGGAAACTGTCAGGATATCTAGAGGAAGAGATCATAACAAGTCTGAAAGAAATCATAACCAGCGTCATTTCCTGTGCACAGGCAGATTTTGAAGTCCTATTTGATCCTACGTTGGTAAGGGGAATGTCTTATTATACAGGAACGATCTTTGAGATCGAGATGCCAGAATTTGGAAGCAGTGTAGCGGGTGGTGGAAGATATGATCAGATGATCGGCAAATTCACAGGAATGGATACCCCTGCATGTGGTTTTTCCATTGGATTCGAGAGAATCGTGACCATACTATTAGAAAAAGGATATCAGCCTCCTACAAAAAAAGCGAAAGTAGCTTATCTTGTAGAGAAAGACGTTCCGGCAGATGAATTATGTGATATTTTAAAACAAGCCGGTGTTGAACGTGAAAGCGGAATACAGGTCCTTGTAGCAAAGATGAATAAGAACAAAAAATTCCAGAAAGAACAGCTTACAAAAGAAGGATATCAGGAATTTAAGGAATTTTATAAAAATCCACTGGCATAGCCTGTGAATGTAAACAAATATGGAGGAATAATATGGCAGAGTCAATGAAGGGAATGAAAAGAACTCATAGATGTACAGAACTTACCAGCCAGAATATCGGTGATACTGTTACTGTTATGGGATGGGTGCAAAAACAAAGAAATAAGGGCGGTCTGGTATTTGTTGACTTAAGGGACAGATCTGGTCTGCTTCAGATTATATTTGAAGAAAGTGATATTGCAGCGGAAATGTTCGAAAAAGCCGGAAAGCTTAGAAGCGAATATGTTGTTGCAGTAACAGGAAAAGTAGAAAAAAGAAGCGGTGCAGCCAATGACAGTCTGGAAACAGGCGAAATTGAGATCAGAGCGTTAGAACTTCGTGTTTTATCAGAAGCAGAAACACCTCCTTTTCCAATTGAAGAAAATTCAAAAACAAAAGAAGAATTAAGATTGAAATATAGATATCTTGATCTTAGAAGACCAGACCTACAGAAAAATATCATTATGAGAAGTAATGTTGCAACAACCGTCCGTCTTTTCCTCGCACAGGAAGGATTTCTTGAAATTGAAACACCAATGCTTACAAAAAGTACGCCGGAAGGTGCAAGGGATTATCTTGTACCAAGCAGGGTACATCCGGGAGAGTTCTATGCACTTCCCCAGTCACCACAGCTTTTCAAGCAGCTGCTGATGTGCTCCGGCTATGACAGATACTTCCAAATCGTAAAATGTTTCCGTGACGAGGATCTTCGTGCAGACAGACAGCCTGAATTCACTCAGATCGATATGGAGCTATCTTTTGTCGATGTGGACGATGTGATCGCAGTCAACGAAAAACTGATCAAGAAGGTATTTATGGACACGATTGGGGTGGATGTTACACTTCCGATACCAAGGATCACCTGGATCGATGCCATGAACAGATATGGTTCTGACAAACCGGATACTCGTTTTGGAATGGAATTGAAAGAGATTTCTGACCTTGTAAAGAATTGTGGTTTCAGTGTATTTACACAGGCCATTGATCAGGGTGGAAGTGTACGTGGAATCAATGCGAATGGACATGCTGATATGCCAAGGAAGAAAATCGATGCATTGGTCGAATT
>JAQVCQ010000151.1:0-1305 GCA_028689715.1 Lachnospiraceae bacterium | reverse complement strand
AAAACTACAGAAAATGCTGTATCAGATGAAGCAGAATAGGAATATATGAGCTGCATCTTTGCGGTCTGCGTGGATGATTTGTCAGAAAAGTCTTTTCGTGAAATATATCAAAGAATGCCAAAAGACAGGCAGACCAGAACGGACGGTCATAAACATCACATAGATAAAATGAGAAGTGTTGCCGCATTTCATGCACTGGAAACAGGGCTGATGCAGTATGAAAACATGGATTATATTTCTCAAACAATAAAAATTTCCTATGGAGAATCAGGGAAACCATATTTGCCGGATTTTCCGGAGATCGATTTTTCAATCTCACATTCAGGTAAGTATGCGATCTGTGCTGTTGGCAGGGATGGCGACATAGGGGCTGATATTCTTCATATCAGAAAAACGGATATGCGGATCGCAAAACGTTTTTTTGCACCATCTGAGATCGATCAGCTTGAACAGACAGATGATGAAGCACAACGGGATCGGCTATTTGTACAGATTTGGACAAGGAAAGAGAGTTATGTAAAATTTACAGGAGAAGGTCTGAAAGTCGATCTTTCTGATTTTGCAATGGACCCGCTTACTAAAAGACTGATCATACATGATCGGATTTTCCCGGTACATTTTTGGGAGATTGAAGAGCCGGAGGGCTACATTATTACAGTATGCTGTAATATAGATCCGACAAAAACATGGGAATATAAAAAAATAGATCCAAATCATGACTAAACAATAGGGTCAGGCTCTGTAATGCGGATTATTACAGAATCTGCCCCTATTTTTACATTAATAGGATAAAGGTACTAAAATTTGTTATACTCTGTTTATGTTAAAAAGTAACAATTTCATCTACAGAAAAGAGTGTCTTATGATATAGATTGTATAAATATTTATATCTAATCCATCTGAATTCTATCAGATTAAATGGCATTCAGATTTTTCACATCTTAAATTTCATGTCTTGTTCAAAATGCAAACTATTATGATAGTTACTATCCTAATAGTTTGTTCTAACAAAGAGGCTAATTCTTTACAATAAAGATACTTGATTTTAAAAGGAGTATCTATGACATCTTATCATACTGATTTAGGTCAGAAAATTAAAGAAGCCCGTAAAAAAAGAAACATGACACAGGCTCAGCTTGCTGAAAAGTTATCAATAACGCCACAATATCTGGGGAATATTGAAAATTCCAGAGCTATGCCAGGAATCAATGTACTGATCTGTCTTGCGAACGAACTCGGCATGACATTAGATTTTATGCTGATGGATAAAGTTGAAGATAAAAGGTCTGCATATGAAGAAGAAAT
>JAQVCQ010000150.1 GCA_028689715.1 Lachnospiraceae bacterium | reverse complement strand
GTCTGCTTATGTATCCTTGAGGAAGAAAAGGTTCGTTAACAGAGGGTTCATCAGAGGTCCATTTTTGCCACTTTATGGAAGTGGGGCAGTTGTAATGCTCATTGTTTCAATGCCGTTTTCTGAAAATGTGGCCCTTACTTTTTTCGCCGGTATCGTCGGGGCAACCGTTCTGGAATATATTACTGGTGCCTGTATGGAGGCACTCTTTAAAGTCAGATACTGGGATTATTCAAACCAGAAATTTAATTTTAAGGGATATATTTGTCTTAGTTCATCAATCGCCTGGGGTGCATTGACTGTTCTGATGACACGCTTCATTCATCAGCCAATAGAAAAAATGATTTTATCTGTTGATAACACACTACTGACAATCATTGTGATTGTTCTGACTATAATGATCGAGGCGGATTTTGCGACATCATTCAGAACGGCGCTTGATCTTAGAGATGTTCTTATACACATGGAACGCGCAAGAGATGATCTTGTCAGAATGCAAAAGAGACTAGATGTGATGACGGCAGTTCTTGACAACACAAAGACTGAACTGGCATCAGGATTCAATAATAAAAAAGAACAGCTATTTGAAAGAAATGAATTTTTGAAACAGGTAAATCTGTCCAGAACTGAAGACTTGTACAGGGGCATTGAAGACAGGCTTGGCAGCCTGAAGAAGGCTCTACAGGAAAAACCAAGTGAATATCTTGAAAGTTTCAGAGATGAGATTGCAGAAATCAGAGGAAGATTTTCAACACATCTTGAAAAAAGAAAACAAACAGGCATTTTTAAGGATTTCCATAAGCGCAATCTGATCCTGGGGAACCCGACCATGGTCTCAAAAAAATATAATGCGTTCCTGGAAGAGTTAAAAAGAGAAATAGAAGAGTATAAAAAGAACAAATAATATAAATTATTTAAAAGATCTGCCTTACAAAAATCCTAAAATTTATGATATAATAAGACTGCCGAATCGAAGATTCGTGTAGATAACGAACAAAAATTATAATCAATGGAGGGAAATGATATGTCGAATTTAAAAGGAACAAAAACAGAAGCAAATCTTAAAGAAGCATTTGCAGGGGAATCCATGGCAAATAATAAGTATTCTTATTATGCATCAAAAGCAAAAAAAGATGGATTTGAACAGATTGCATCTATTTTTGAAGAGACAGCAAAAAATGAGAGAGAACATGCAAAGCTATGGTTTAAATTACTCCATGATGGAATAGGAAGTACGTCAGCAAATCTTCTTGACGCAGCGCAAGGAGAAAATTATGAATGGACAGATATGTATGCAAACTTTGCTAAGGATGCAAGAGCAGAAGGGTTTGAAGCAATTGCAAAATTATTTGAGGGTGTTGCTGCAGTAGAAAAAGAGCATGAAGCACGTTATAGAAAACTGTTAGAAAATGTTGAAACAGGAATTGTATTTTCAAGAGATGGAGAAATGTTATGGAAATGCAATAACTGCGGACATATTCATATTGGACCTAAAGCACCGGATGTGTGTCCTGTCTGTGCACATCCAATGTCTTATTTTGAAATCAAAGCTGAAAATTATTAATAAGGATTTGTTGAAAAGAACAGCTTTTCATGATTTAGCTACTGATCAAAACCGGTTTCTGCAATGGGAACCGGTTTTTTACTGAAGAAATTCAAAAAACATTATTAAATATTATCAAAATAATGTTTGGAACGTGATATAAACTAGACGTTTGTACAAAAAAGAGTTATAATATGTGCTTATATGGTACTAATTTACTAGTAGGCTTGACTACCTACCTATGAGCTGGGGGTTATGTGATGTGTAAGAGGAGAAATATTGGTGTCATAACAGGGAACCTGGAGGCACCACATTCATATGAATTGGTTCAGTCCATGAACCGGGCAGCCAGAGATTATAATGCCAATCTTTTGGTATTTCCAGGTATGCATTCAAAATCTTTTTATGAGAAAAGACTTCTTGGCAGTAAAGAAGATTATGATTACCAGTTCAATACGGTCTATGATTTTGTTGAAAAAGAAGAGATTGATTTTCTGCTAATCTCATTAGGTACAGTCATAGATTTTCTTGGAACAGAACGAGCAGAGGAATTTCTTGAAAAATTTAATAATATTCCATCAATTGTATTAGAGGATCGCGGTTTTGATAAGACATGTGTCGTACTTGATAACAGAACAGGTCTGACAAAATGCATGGAACATCTGATTCAGGATCATGGATATAGAAAAATAGCATTTGTTACAGGAAGAAAAAGTAATTTTGATGCAAAAGAAAGACTGGATGTATATCTCTCAGTCATGTCAAAATACAAGATACCGATAGAAGAAGGTATGATCGCTTATGGAGATTTTACGGAATATTCTGATGAGCTGGTCAGTGGAATACTTGACAGTCATCCCGATATAGAGGCAATATGTTTCGCCAATGATATGATGGTCATTGGTGCGTATAGGGAATGTAAAAAGAGAGGGCTTATAATTGGGCGAGATATCGCAATTACAGGATTTGATGATATTCCCCAGGCGGTATCATTAACTCCGCCACTTACAACAGTAAGGGTAAAACCTTATAGAATTGGCTATCAGGCTGTCGCAATGGCAATGGATATTATGGATGGGAAGCCATGTGGATCACGTGTACTCGGTTCCGAATTTGTAATAAGGGAATCATGTGGATGTGTAGGGAGAATGACCTGTTTTCATGAAAATAATAAAAGAGATGACAGGCGTAAATGGATATCAGAAATGAAATCATTCTTAATTGGAGAAAGCTTTCACCATTCAGAATCAGAAGACAGAGGAATTCATCTGTGTAATAAGATCTATGATATTGTTGAACTCGTAGCAGATGTTTTTACAGGGAATGAAAAAAAGGAAGGCGTATTTGATGAGCTGACGCATACATTACAATATTTGCTCTTGAAAGAACATGTTGAGTTTTTTTCACTGGATAAGCTGGAATATGCATTTCGCTATTTCTTTGAGGAAGTTTCTCAAAGGACAAGAAACAATGAACTTCAGAAGGAACTGTCAAGATTAGCGACAGTATTTTGCCAGACGATCCGCACCACAGCATTGAATGAAGGCAGCAGGCTTGTAAAACGTTATAAAAAAGAAGCATGGTACTCTACTTACATTGTTCAGGATGCCATGATCTATTCATTGAATGAAAAAGAAGCATTATATCAGATCGTGGATAAGATGCGAATGCTTCATTTTAAAAGAGCCTATATCTTTCTGTTCAAGGAACCAATTGTAAATTTCAACAATAAATACTGGATCTGCCCTGATAAAATGTTCTTGGCAGCAAAGCAGGATGAAAATGGAATCGTTTCCTATGAGACGGACGAGAGACCTTATCTGACATTAAAAGAGAGTATTGCAAGAGCAGGGATTGATAAAGAACGATATATGGCAATGCATTTTAATCTTTTTGCGAACGAAACACAATATGGGTTATTGTTCTGTGAGGCTGATCTTCAGGATGCTTCTTTTGCATATACAATCAGCCTTCAGATAGGAACAGCATTAAAGTACCTTCATCTGACCAGAGAACAAATGAAAATGCAAAAAAGGCTGGAGGCAAGTCTTGAGCTGATCAGCCGAAAAAATGATCTGTTAAATCATTTGTCTATTTCTGATGAGTTGACCGGACTTTTGAATAGGCGCGGTGTATTTGAAGCGATGCTTGATAAGATCGCTGATCATAATGGATGCCTTGCAGCTGTGATTTATGCAGATATGGATAACTTAAAACAGATCAATGATACCTTTGGCCATCAGGAAGGGGACTATTCGCTGAAAGGGATTGCAAGTGCGTTGAAACGAAGCTTGAGACAGGAAGATGCGGTAGGCAGGATCGGCGGTGATGAATTTATTGCATTTACGATCGTTGATGAACCCAATCTGATCATAAATTTCAAGAAAAATCTTGAACGGGAGCTGGAAAAGCTGAATAGCAATAAAGACAAACCATATTATATTGATCTGTCAGTTGGAATCAAGGAGCTAATCTGTTATCCCAATATGGACCTAAAAGATATTTTAAAGGAAGCAGATGATGTTCTTTATGAGGATAAGAGAAATAAAAAGAAGAGCTGCATTAAAGCAGAAAGAGCATAGTTTTACAAACAGAACTAGATCTTAAATATTAAATTTTTAGCAGTGTATGTTAAAC
>JAQVCQ010000149.1 GCA_028689715.1 Lachnospiraceae bacterium | reverse complement strand
GATCCTCAAAGTATTGATATCGCATGGACACATGGAACGGGTGCGCCGAAAGGTCCTTTCCAGATTTTTGATACGGTAGGGCTTACAACAGCATATAATATTGTCCACCAGTATCAGAGCGTACCGGGTATCTTCTCACCACTTCTTAAGAAGATGATGATGCCATATAATTTCAAGGCAATGGAAGCGATTTTGAATCGATATATTGAAGAAGGTAAACTTGGTGTGGCTTCAGGGGAAGGCTTTTATAAATACGAGTGATAAAATGTAAATTGAAGGCTGTAAACAAAACGTTTACAGCCCTTTTTATAAAATATTAAAATAACGAGGAGTAATAAAAATGATAATGCTTCAACAAATGATTGTACTTTTTTTAATTATGCTGGTAGGTTTTTGGAGTCGAAAGAAAGGATTATTGGATGATCATGCAAGCAAAAAGATTTCTGGAATCGTTATTAACATAGCAAATCCAGCGTTGATTCTCTCAGCAAGCCTTAGTAAGGATTCGACGATTGAAGGCAGTGACCTGGTGATGACGTTTATGATTGCAATTGTTTTATTTGCAAGTCTGGTTTTACTGGCGCATTTTCTTCCAATGGTTTTACGCGTACCCAAAAGAGATTATGGAATCTACAAAGCTATGATTGTATTTTCGAATATTGGTTTTATGGGATTTCCTGTTATTTCAGCTGTTTATGGAAGTGAAGCACTTTTGTATGCCTCTCTTTTTTTAATTCCATTTAATATTCTGATCTATACCTATGGAATTCAGGTCATGCGTCCGGAAACAGCAGAAAAAGAACCTTTTCAGTTGAAAAAAGTACTTAATATTGGAGTCATTGCATGTATTTTATCTCTCGTCATTTATTTATTCAAGATACCAACACCAAAAGCAATTGACAGCACAATTACACTATTAAGCAATCTTACAGCACCATTAAGTATGATGGTGATTGGAGATTCTATGACTAAGATGAACTTAAAAGAATTAATCACGGATACAAAGTTAATTATTTTTTCTGTGATTAAATTAATTTTAATCCCTCTGGTGGGTGTTGCGGCAATTAAATTATTAGGAGTAAATCCTATGCTAACAGGAGTTTGTATGATTATGCTGTCAACGCCAGTTGGTAGTATGACAGCCATGCTTGCACAACAGTATGATGGAGATTTTGAACTGGCTTCCAGAGGAGTTGCACTGACAACGCTACTCTCAGTATTGAGTATGCCTTTTATTTCAGCAATTACAAGGGTGTAGTGACTAATTGATAGCAAACAAATAGAAAGAAATTCTATGGGAGGAATGAAATATGATTCAGATCGCAATTGTTGAAGATGATAAGAACTATGCTGAAATACTGCAAAAGTACATTGCACGCTATGAGCAAGAAAGTGGACGGCATTTTCAAATTTCAGCATTTGACGATGGAGAGGATATTGTTGAAAATTATGCCGGTAAATTTGATATCATTATTATGGATATTGAAATGCGTTTTATGGACGGCATGACAGCTGCAGAAGAGATTAGAAAAATTGACTCTCAGGTAGTCATTATTTTCATTACGAACATGCCCCAATATGCCATGAAGGGATATGCAGTAGAGGCGCTTGATTACGTATTAAAGCCGATTAATTATTTTGCGTTCTCACAGAGAATTGACAGGGCGCTGGGCAGGATGGTAAAAAGAAAAGCAAAATATATCAATATTTCTACAAAGAGTGGTATCAGAAAAATAGAAATTCCAGATATTTACTATATAGAAATCCAGGATCATGATCTTTATTTTCATACAAAAACAGGAGAATATTCTCAACGTGGAACCATGAAAGATATTGAAGAAAAACTGGAAAAGGAATCCTTTTTCAGGTGCAATAAATGCTATCTTGTCAATCTGGAACATGTGACCGGAATAGAGGAGAATAACGTACTGATAGGAAATGAAAAGGTACAGGTCAGCAGAGCCAGAAAGAAAGAACTTCTGGACGTGCTGAATGATTATCTGAATGAGGTGAGCAAATAATGGAAATCGACTGGGCAAACACACCTGGGGCGTATTATGCAATTGCATACTGGCTTGGATGCTGGCAGGTAATTTTAAATGGACCAAGGAAAAGGACATGGAAAAGCACAATTTTCGGAATGGTCATTCTTGGTGTAATCATTACGACTTTAATGACAGTAACACATGGTAGTGCACAATGGCTTTTTGCACCATTTATGACTATGTTTTTTATTATGATGTGGGCAACAGTCTATCTTGAGTGTCAGTATGATGCAAAGACCTCACTTTATTTTACAGCCAGAGCATTTATTGTTGGTGAATTTATTGGATCACTGGAGTGGGAAATTTTTTATTTTGTAGTCAGATACCTTCAGGGAAAGCATATTTTTATAGTGAATATTATTCTTCTGGTCGTGGTAGATGGTCTGTTATTTTTAGGTTTGAATGCATTAGAAAAAAGAAATCGGAATGTAAATAAGCAACTGCGGATTACAATGAGAGAGTTATGTTCTGCAGCTATTATTACATTGGCCATTTTTAGTGTCAGCAATATAAGCTTTGTAATACGGGATTCTGTTGTAGGGGCCAGTTATCTGCAGGAGTTGTTTATGATTCGGACACTGGTAGATCTTGGTGGTGTAGCGATTCTGTATGCTTATCATGTACAGCTGGGCGAATTGAATACAAGGTTTGAGGTGGAGCGCCTTCGAGATATGCTGGATATGCAATACCACAATTATGAGATGCTGGAACAAAGTATTGCGGCCGTAAATCAAAAATACCATGATTTAAAGTACCAGATTGCAGTACTGAAAAGTGAAAGTGACAGTGAGAATAGCATAGCGTATCTGAATCAGATGGAACAAGAAATCAAGTCGTATGAAGCGCAGAATAAAACAGGTAATAAGGTATTGGATACAATCCTGACGGGAAAAACGTTATATTGTCAAAATAACTGGATTGAGATTACCAGCGTTGTTGATGGAAAAGCCCTGGATTTTATGAGTGCAGTGGATATCAGTACCCTGTTCGGAAATATGCTTGATAATGCAATTGAAAGTGTTAGTAAGATTGAAAAAAAAGAAAAAAGACTGATCCATCTTGCGGTCACGCAGCAGAAAAATTTTCTGCGCATTCGTATGGAGAACTGTTATGAAGAAAAACTCCGGTTCGAAGACGGATTACCAAAAACAACGAAAGAAGATCAAAGATATCACGGGTTCGGATTAAAGAGCATTCAGAATACAGCTAAAAAATATGGAGGATCTGTTACGATCCATGCGGAAAATGGCTGGTTCGAGCTGAGGATATTGATACCATTATCAGATATGATAAAATCTTAAAATCAAGAATAACAATAGTTCGGTTCACGACAAAATAATTACCGTTTACGACGGCGATGATTTTTTAAGAAACCTTTGATTATAATGGGAATAATTGATCATCTAACTTGAAGATGAGATTTATTATTCAAATTATAACCAGGGAGGAACTTTAGATGCAAAACAGAAAGAAAAGCAACCTATGGCGTGGCTTGTCAACAGTTACAGCATCGGTACTGGCACTTGCGATTGCGGCAACGCCTATCGTAGATGGTTTTCGTACAGATATTGACAAATTCATAGGAACAAGCAGTACCAAAATTGTATCAGATTCAGAAGGGGCAGATGAAAACCTATATACATACCAGTCTGATTACACAAGCACAACAGAATTACTGGATGCAATTGAAACACTTGGAGAAGAGATGAGTGAAGAAGGTACTGTTTTGCTCAAGAACAATGGTGCACTTCCACTTTCAGCTGAGGAAATAAAAAAGGTCTCTCTTTTAGGATTTAGCAGCTACTATCCAGTGCTGGGTGGAGATCTGGGTAGTTCATTTGTTGCGAATACTGGCACAGATGCAGATACCGTGGATCTTGTAGGTGCTTTTACTGCAAGAGGATTTGAAATAAACACAAAACTTCAATCAATCTATGAAACACTAAAACCAACATATACCACGGAAGTGGAAACATGGGGAGGTATTGCAACCTATACAACGGCAGTTGCACCGACAACGACGGGATATTTTACAAGTCTTGAACCTGCAACAGCAGTATTGGATGAAGTAGATTCTTCCTGGAAAGACAGTATGAAGGAAGCCAATGTCATGATCGTTACAATTGCCCGTTCTGCTGGTGAAAA
>JAQVCQ010000148.1 GCA_028689715.1 Lachnospiraceae bacterium | reverse complement strand
ATGCTTCCAGGCTATACGCACAACATTATTAACCTATCAGATACAGACGATTTGGTGACGCTCATGTGGGCGAATGAGCAGTTTGACCCCACACATCCCGACACATTCAGTCAAAAGGTTGATGCCAAACCTACGGAGGATAACAAATGAACAATCCTATAAAACTCGACTATTCGGACATCAAATGGCATGATAACGGTAAGCTAAAACTCCTGATTATCGTAGGCACGCGCCCGGAGATTATTCGCCTTGCCGCTGTCATCAATAAATGCCGCAAATACTTTGACTGTATTCTTGCTCACACCGGACAGAATTATGACTATAACCTCAACGGAGTGTTCTTCAAAGACCTGAAGCTCGCCGATCCGGAAGTCTATATGGATACTGTGGGTGACGATCTCGGTGCGACTGTAGGCAACATAATAAATGCAAGTTATAAGCTGATGGTAGAGATCAAGCCCGATGCAATGCTAATCCTCGGAGACACGAATAGCTGTCTCTCTGCTATCCCGGCAAAGCGTCTGCATATCCCAATCTTCCACATGGAAGCCGGAAACAGATGCAAGGATGAGTGCCTGCCGGAAGAGACGAACAGACGTATCGTTGACATCATTTCCGATGTAAACATGGCCTATTCTGAACACGCCCGCCGCTACCTTGCAGAGTGCGGCTTGCCGAAAGAACGTACCTATGTCACAGGTTCTCCGATGGCAGAGGTGCTGCATCAGAATCTGGTGGAGATCGAAGCGTCTGATATTCTCGACAAGCTGTGCCTCGAACCGTACAAGTACATTCTTCTTTCCGCGCATCGCGAGGAAAACATCGATACCGAAAAGAACTTCAACAGTCTGTTCACCGCGATCAATAAGCTCGCTGAAAAGTACGATATGCCGATTCTTTATTCCTGCCATCCGCGCTCCAGAAAGCGTCTGGAACAGAGCGGTTTTAAGCTTGATCAGCGCGTAATTCAACATGAGCCGATGGGCTTTCACGATTATAATAAGCTCCAAATGAATGCCTTCGCTGTTGTATCAGATTCGGGTACGCTGCCGGAGGAATCGAGTTTTTTCACATCCATTGGGCATCCGTTCCCGGCAGTATGCATCAGAACATCTACGGAGCGCCCGGAAGCACTGGACAAGGCGTGCTTTATCCTGGCAGGAATTGATACGATCAGCTTGCTCCAAGCGGTCACTACGGCTGTGGAGATGAACAACAATGGCGACTACGGTATGCCTGTTCCGAACTATACTGAGGAGAACGTAAGTACAAATGTTGTAAAAATCATCCAGAGCTACACCGGCGTCGTTGATAAAATGGTGTGGCGGAAGAGTTAAATAAGAGGTTTGTTGAACGCGCTACGATAAGAAGGGAGAATACATGAAAAGAAGCGCAGAGTGTAGAAGAAGCAGCGGCTACGGCTATTTCTGTTAATATTCTAGCGAACCGCATTCAGTCATATGTTGGTATTATTAATAAGATGGTGTGGAGAAAGGCAGATTGATTGTTTCATGCAAAAAGCCAATCGTTATGTTCTTCAAATACAGTAATACAGTAATACAGTGGCGAATGGCGTAACTATGTTGTTTATAGGCAATAAAGTAAAAGGTAATGGAATTAGGATCATAAGTTATGAATGAAACATATCGCGTTGTTTTTTCGTTGATTCGAGACTCGGTATTCACTATGCAGTCAATTGATTACTCAGGATCAAATTGGAATGATGTGTTTAACGAAATGAGACTTCAAGGAGTTTCTGGACTGGTTGGTAGTGTATTAGGCAAGGTGTTGGGAATCGATACGATAGTCAAAAGTCAGTGGAAGGAGCATATTATTCACCAAGTAATTCTCAACGAAAAGATTATCTCATTGCAAAACCAAATACAATCACTACTAAATGAAAAGGGCATTAAATCTGTTGTCATAAAGGGTACATCGTCTGCAGCATACTACCCGAATCCGATATATCGTAATGTTGGAGATATTGATATTCTTGTAATGCCAGATCAATATGATCAAGCTTGCTATGTAATGGTGAATGCCGGATATAAGACGGTGATGGGTCAAACAAGCAAGAGGCATACTTCATTCAACATAAATGGTGTACACGTTGAAATCCATCACAGGTTTACAGCGTTTGGAAGTAAACAATCTTCAGTTGTACTTGATGAAATGATTTATAGTGTAATGCGAAAATGTGATGAAATGAAGTATGAGGGCACTCTATTTTCAAGCTTGCCACAATTAGAAAACGGGCTTGTTATATTGGAACATATTGCCCATCATCTTCGCACTGGGATAGGATTGAAACATATCGTTGATTGGATGATGTACGTAAATGCATGCGTGGATAATGAATATTGGGATACATGCTTTGAAGAAAAAGTCAACATGTTGGGTCTTCAACAATTCACAAAGGTTATAACAAAGATGTGTACGCTATACCTTGGGTTGCCAATTATAAATCACGAATGGTGCAAAAATGCTGATACTACTGTATGCACAAGACTTATAAAATTTATTATTGAAAGCGGTAATCATGCAGTAAAGAAAAATGGCATTGATGGAAAAGCGGAAAAAGTTCTAAATACAAAAGGAACGAAGCTTATAATTCAGCTACAGAATTCTGGAACTGTACATTGGGGCATGGCATCAAAATATAGAATAATGCGTCCATTTGCGATTATCTATGCAGTGATCCGATATGCTTCATTATATTTCAAACAAAGGACTATTGGCTCTATATGGAAAATGCTGATGGTTAAGAGAAACAATCAGAAACTGTTTAAACAACTAGACCTGTAGGCGATTGCGTTACTGCATTAATACGCACGTAGCTTCTCCATAGCTAACCACATCCTCACTTTCAAACCTTATCAGTAACGTTCTTCGTTTCTTAACAGGTTTGACGCAACGCTGAGCGATGTGGCGGGAGAGGGTATAGGCTTGGGAGGTGTTTGGGAGAGATGAAATCTATGCTAGACCAGAATGAACTGTATTCCATTGCAGCTCGATTTCGAGTAGCAATTGAAAAAGCTTTGAACACAGGTGAGTTTTTGTCCGATTCTGTTTTTCGAGAATTTCCTAGCGGTTGCTGCGGTTTCACATCTGATCTTCTTGCAAAACATTTGCGTGAGAGTGGTGTAGAAACACAATATATATCTGGTAATTACAAATACGGTTGGACTGGACGATCACATGCATGGCTAGAGACATATGATGGCGTTGTAATAGATATTACCAGAGATCAGTTTAAGAACGATCCTGAACCACTGCACTGTTATTTCCACCCAGGATGGCGGTAAATACAACTATTACGTTACACAATGCAACAATAGCATTGCTAAGCGGTAACTATTAAATGTTATACTTTACTAATATAATACAAACCAAATAATAATTGATTACAAACAACAAAACAATCTGTCAAACATTCACACTCTGTGCTATAATAATATATCGCAGTAAATTGGTGCTAAGCCAATGACGTTGGTAAATCTCCAATTCATCGCATACGGAAAAATTAAGGAACAGCATCAGCTCTTTATCAGAACCATAACTCACTATTGCAGTACTGTGGTTTTACAATCGCTTATAACCAAACATTCGATTATTAGAATGCTGCTAGGTTGATTTTTATGTCTCCCCCAAAAGCGTTGGTGTCAAAAGCACCACAAAACCATACTCTGCAATAACTCTATGGCAGTTACACGCTCGCAGAGAGTAAAATATTAGAAATAAAAGTCGCCGCTTCCACAGCAAGAAGTGCTTAGTGCAGAACGACTTAGCGCTGGACAAGCGTGTTACTTAGCATAGGCCACTAGGCTTCCACGATTACAACTGTCTGTAGATTAATGCTTTCGCGGTGGTCAGTGACAGTAGCCTCTGCCTGAAATAATGAATTTTTTATCTGGACCAGTCTTGTTGACGCGTAGTACCCAAACGGGAGGAATAAACCCATGCAGAAAATGGGCGTGATCGGCTGCTTCCTGATGTTTGTTGCCGGCGGCATCTTGCTTTTCTATTCTCCGGACAACTTGAGTCTTATCTTTACGGTCATTATGCTGCTGTCGATCGCCGTGGGGATCGCGCTCGGGATGGTGCCCGCTATGCGCTGCACCAGAGGCTTTCTGCGCGCTCAAAAGAAGATCGAACGCGCGCGCACAGTGGAATCCGCCAGCACCTGGCTGGC
>JAQVCQ010000147.1 GCA_028689715.1 Lachnospiraceae bacterium | reverse complement strand
CTTTTACTACTTTCTGATAGTTCGCATCAACACCCATGATATTCATACCAAGGTTGATGACACCCATCAGAATCGCACCAACGATAACGCCAGGAACTGTTCCGATTCCGCCATATGCAGAAGCACCGCCGATGAAACATGCGCCAATTGCATCAAGTTCATAGTTTGTTCCAGCTGTTGGATTTGCAGAATTAAGTCTGGCTATTGTAATCATACCTGCTACTGCTGCAAGGAATGACATATTAAGATAAGCTATAAAGTAAACTCTGTTTGTATTGATACCTGATAATCTGGTTGCTTTTTCATTTCCACCAACTGCATAGAAATAACGACCTATTGTAGTTTTATTAGTAATGTATGCATAAATTAAAATAACAACAACGATCCAGATCAGAACTGTTGGAATTCCTTTGTGCTGAGACAGTCTGAATGCAAATGCAAGGACTGCAACACAGATAATTGCTGTTTTTGTAATTACATTAGTAATGGGGTCTACTTCATAACCTTTTCTAAGTTTCTCCATTCTTCCTTTGATCTCAAGAATAATAAAGACAACACAGGTTAAGATTCCAACCACCATACAAGTCAAATTAAATGTATCATTTCCACCAATAAAGTCAGGTACATATGTATTAAATAATGCAAGATAATTATCAGGCATTGGTGCCAGTGTAAGTCCATTCAGGATAACGTTTGAAAGTCCACGGAACACAAGCATACCTGCAAGAGTTGTGATAAAGGGTGGTATTCTGACATACGCGATCCAGAATCCCTGCCAAGCTCCAATCAGAATACCTGCCAAAATCATGATCAACATTGAAAGATAAATATTCATTTTTCCACTGACCATTAAAGATCCACCAATCGCACCAACAAAACATACGACTGAACCAACAGAAAGGTCGATATTACCTCCTGTTAAAATACATAAAAGCATACCGGTCGCAAGAACGAATACATATGCATTCTGTGCAATCAGGTTGTTCACATTTGCCGGAAGAAGCATCTTTCCATCTGTCTGCCATGTGAAAAGCAGTGTTACTAAAACTAAAACAAACACCATGGTATATTTTTTCAAAATATCCTTTGCCTTATCCATTGTTTATTCTCCTTTACTTGATTTTAAGATTCGGGACATGATCAGTTCCTGTGTTGCCTCTTCACGGCTTACTTCTCCAACCATCTTGCCTTCATTCATAATATAAATGCGGTCACACATACCTAATATCTCAGGAAGTTCAGAGGAAATCATGATAACAGATTTTCCTTCGCTGACCAGCTGGTTAATGATACAGTATATTTCGTATTTAGCACCAACATCGATACCTCTTGTCGGCTCATCAAGTATCAGGACGTCTGGATTTGCAAACATCCATTTTGCCAATAATACTTTTTGCTGATTACCACCACTTAAATTTCCAACATTCTGATTAACAGTTGGACATTTTGTTTTTAATTTATCTTTATACTCAACTGCTATCTGATATTCTTTATCCTTGTCAATAACGCCATTCTTACTGATTGCATCAAGATTGGCAAGTGTTGTATTGATTTTGATTGGATTTGAAAGAATCAGGCCGTTTCCTTTTCTGTCTTCAGTTACATACGCAAGTTTTTTATCAATGGCATCTTTTACAGTATGAAGATGAACTTCTTCACCATTGATCTTAAGACTTCCAGAAATACTGGTTCCATAACTCTTGCCAAATACACTCATCGCAAGTTCAGTTCTTCCAGCACCCATAAGTCCGGAAATTCCCACTACTTCGCCTTTACGAACGTTAATACTGACATTGTCAACCACTTTTCTTTCGGTATAAAGCGGATGGAACACTGTCCAGTCCTTTACTTCTAGGCTTACATCTCCAATATTTTTCTTTTCTCTGGCCGGAAATCTATCTGTCAGTTCCCTTCCAACCATTCCTTTGATGATTCTGTCTTCTGTAATAGAATCTTTATTTTTATCAAGTGTCTCAATTGTAGCTCCATCTCGAACTACGGTAATTTTATCTGCAACGTAAGAAATCTCATTCAGTTTATGAGAAATAATAATCGAAGTCATTCCTTCTTTTTTAAACTTTAACAAAAGATTTAACAGCGCTTTTGAATCTGATTCATTCAGGGACGCTGTCGGTTCGTCTAAAATTAAAAGTTTTGCATTTTTTGCAAGTGCCTTTGCAATTTCAACCAGCTGCTGTTTTCCAACACCAATATCTTTAACCAGTGTTCTGGAAGTTTCTTTCAATCCAACTGTTCTTAAGTGTTCATCTGCTTTGCCATATGTTTCATTCCAGTCAATTGCAGCTTTTTTTCCTCTTTCATTTCCAAGAAATAAGTTCTCACCAATTGTGAGATATGGAATCAGTGCAAGTTCCTGGTGTATGATTACAATTCCTTTTTCTTCACTGTCCTTAATTTTAGTAAAATTACAAACCTCACCATCATAAATGATGTCACCTTCATAGGTTCCATGCGGATATATACCGCTGAGTACATTCATAAGGGTTGATTTCCCGGCTCCGTTTTCTCCTACCAGCGCATGAATCTCGCCTTCCTCTACCTGTAGGTTAACATTATCAAGTGCCTTTACTCCGGGGAAAGTTTTGGTTATGTTTTTCATTTCCAATAGTATCTTAGCCAACTTTTTTTCCTCCCGATATCTAATCAAAAAAGAGTATTATAGGCGGGCAATTGATTACCCGCCTACAATTAAACTGTTACATCATTATTTTAACTGATCTTCTGTGTAGTATCCGGAATCAATTAATAATTCTTTGTAGTTGGAAACATCAGCAAATACTGGCTCACAAAGGTATGAAGGAATAACGCCTGTACCATTGTCATATGTTTCTGTATCGTTAACTTCTGCTTCTCCGCCTGTCATAAGTGCATTTACCATTTCAACAGTCTTTGTAGCTAATGTACGTGTATCTTTGAAGATTGACATGGACTGTTTTCCAGCGATCATGTTTTTAACAGATGTGATATCACAATCCTGTCCAGTGATGATTGGGAATGCATCCATACCAGCTGCGTCGATTGCATTTGTAACGCCCTGTGCTGTAGAGTCATTTGAGCAAAGAACTGCATCAAGTTTTGTTCCATCATTGTAGTTTGAAGAAATGATAGCGTCCATTCTGTTCTGTGCTTTTTCTGTTGACCATTCTGCTGTAGCAACGTCTGCAAATTCAGTAGATCCTGATTTTACAACGATTTTTCCTTCGTCAATATATTTCTGAAGAACATCCATAGCGCCCTGGTAGAAGAATCTTGCATTGTTGTCACCTGGGTCACCTGTGAAGATTTCCATGTTGAAAGGACCTGCTGCATTTTTAAGATCAAGTTTTTCTTCAATGTATTCGCCCTGTTTTGTTCCAACCATATAGTTGTCAAATGTTGCATAGTAGGAAACTGCATCAGAGTTCATGATTAAACGGTCATAAGCGATAACTGGGATACCAGCTTCTTTTGCCTGAGCAAGAGGTGTTCCTAAAGAATCACCATCGATAGAAGCGATAACAAGAGCTTCACATCCGTTGCTGATCATTGTTTCGATCTGAGAAACCTGAGTTGCAACGTCATTAGATGCATACTGAAGATCTACTTCATATCCTGCTGCTTCTAATTCTGCTTTCATGTTAGTTCCATCCTGGTTCCAACGTTGTAAATCTTTTGTAGGCATTGCTACACCGATCAGACCGCCTGCTTCTGCAGGTGCTGCTTCTTCTGTTGCTGCCTCTTCTGCAGGTGCTGCTTCTTCAGCAGGTGCTGCTTCTTCTGTTGCTTCTGCTGCTGGAGCTGCTGCTTCTTCTGTTTTGCTTCCACATCCAACTAACATGGTAGCAACCATAGCAACACATAATACTGCACTGATTAACTTTCTTTTCATTACTTGTTTTCCTCCCTTGAAATTTGGTTTTGTTTTTTACTACACTGTTACTATAGCATGGTTCTTCTAGCAATTACTTGTCAGCTTTCTTCAAATTTTAGGGATTTTTTTATTCTTTTTTAATAAATAAATAGCATTTTTTTGACATAAATTATGAAAATCACAATTTTATCCTGTCAAAAAAATGCTGTTTTAGAAAAATATTTTAAAAAACAGATATGAAAATTTGTTTCAACAATAGAATTACTTATTGATATTCAGATAGATCTCTTCTTCAAGATGATATCCATCACTAATGATGATA
>JAQVCQ010000044.1:11266-20774 GCA_028689715.1 Lachnospiraceae bacterium | reverse complement strand
CTCATTTGATCAGTCATGAAACCGTCCCAAGGGGCGGTTTTTACTTTCCTGAAGAGGAGGAGGTCGCATGATTAGAAAGATAGTGGTAGCATCGGAAATTATACCTAATGCAGATGAAATGTTTCAGTACCTTGGTGGTTTAAGAAGATTTGGAGCAAAAAAATGTATTCTAGTACAATGCATCAATCAGGCTGACACACCGAAAGAAGCGCCTAAAGATGTATCAGAATTTATTGATGCAATTATGGAAGAGAATCTGCAGAGTCAGAAAAAGATACTTGAAGAGCAGGGATTCGAAGTTACATGCAGAGTGTGCAGTGGATTTATACGCCAGGAGATCAATAAGATCGCAATAGAAGAAAGAGCTGATCTGATCGTTGCAGCGGCAAGAAGGGAAGACCGGATCACAGGATATCCATTTGATGATGCAGCATATGAAGTGATCCAAAATGCTGGGAAACCTGTTTTACTGATCAGGATATATGAAGATGAGAAACAGGAGCAGGATCTGACAGAGCATGTTTTATTTGCAACAGACTTTTCAGATAATGCAGGGGTTGCATTTCAATCTCTGGAGGAGCTGGCAGAGTCAGGAATAGGAAAAGTATCACTGATACATGTACAGGAAAAAACCAGAATTGAACCACATTTGATAGATAAGCTTGAAGACTTTAATCGAATCGATCAGGAACGCCTTGATAGTTTAAAGGAACGGCTTATTTTAAACGGATGTCATAATGTTGAGACCTATATTTTGTACGGATCAACGAAGTATGAGTTGAATAAATTTATCAGGGAACATAATGTAACGCTTACTATAATGGGAAGCCAGGGAAGAGGATTTATTGATGAATTGTTTGTTGGCGGCGTAAGTCAGAATATTGCACGTGAGTCTATTTCTTCAGTCCTTCTTATTCCTACTGTTCTGCATAATTAATATAACGCATCGGGAGATAAGAATGAACCAGATATTATTAGAACAGCTTTCTGTCATTACTGATGAAGAAAGAGAGATATTGAGCGGATCAACAGACGGAATTGCAAAAGACAGATACATGACGAAAGAAGACAGCGTGATTGATTCTGCGAAGCTTCTGGATTCCGGCAAGTTGATTCAGATCAGAACCCATACAAGATTTGTACACTTCCCGAAACATACACACAATTATGTTGAAGTGATCTATATGTGTCAAGGAAGTACACACCACATCATCAATGGAGACCATGTTGTACTGCACGAAGGCGAGTTGTTGTTTTTGAATCAGAATGCAACACAGGAGATCTATCCTGCAGGTGAAACAGATATTGCTGTTAATTTCATTATTTTGCCGGAATTTTTTGATCATACACTGCAGATCCTTGATGAAGAAGAAAGTCCGATCAGGCAATTTATTATAGGGTGTCTGCAGAGCAGACAGGAGAGCATAGGATATCTACATTTTAAGGTGTCAGATATTCTTCCCATTCAGAACCTTGTAGAGAATCTGGTATGGACGATCAGCAATAAACTTCCAAGTAAGAGAAGTATGAATCAGATGACAATGGGACTTTTGTTTTTGCACCTTCTAAATAGTACAGAACGAATTACTGTTGGAGAAGATCATTACGAACAGGAAATACTTCTTACAATCTATAGATATGTTGAAGAGCATTATAAAGAGGGTGAACTGTCAGAGTTCGCAAAAGCACAGAATATGGACCTTGCAAATATGAGCCGGCTTGTCAAGAAGCTTACTGGAAAAACGTATACGGAACTGATACAGGAAAAGAGATTGTCGCAGGCAGGTTTTTTGCTTGAGAAAACCAAACTGTCTGTTTCAGACATCGGATTTGATGTCGGTTATGAAAATCTGAGCTATTTTCATAAAATATTCAAAAAAAAATACGGGGTCTCACCAAGAGAATATAGGTTAAAATGTTAATACAAATAAGGACACTTTTTATTACAAATCGTGTCCTTATTTTTTTGCGAAAAAAAGGTTAATATAACAAGTAACAAATGTTATGTAGTGAATTCAAAGGAGTGAAGAGTGAAAGAAGAATACTTTCACTTCCCCCTTATTTGTACGCGTGCCGAAGCGCGCAGATGGGAGCTAAAAATGAACGAAAGATATGAATCAGCAAAAAAAATATACGCACAGATCGGTGTTGATACAGAAGCAGTCATGGATAAGTTAAAAGAGATTCCGGTATCACTGCATTGCTGGCAGGGTGATGATGTTGGTGGCTTTGATCATGAAGGCGCATTGACAGGAGGCATTCAGACAACAGGAAACTATCCTGGTAAAGCAAGAACTCCAAAGCAGCTCATGGATGATATCGAAAAAGTGATATCACTGGTACCTGGCAAGATCAAACTGAACCTGCATGCATGTTATGCAATTTTTGAAGAAGGTGAGTTCGCAGACAGAGACAAACTTGAGCCAAAACATTTTGAGAAGTGGGTCACATTTGCAAAAAAACATCATATAGGAATTGATTTTAATCCGACCTTTTTTTCACATGATAAAGTAAAGGATGGACTTACATTATCAAGTCCTGATGAAGAAATCAGAAAATTCTGGATCGAACATGGAAAAGCATGTATCAGAATCTCAGAATATTTTGCAAAAGAAACAGGAATCCCATGTGTTATGAATATCTGGACAGGTGATGGGTTTAAAGACATCCCAGCTGACAGAATGGGACCAAGAATGCGTTATAAAGATTCAATCGAACAGATTCTTTCAGAGAAGTTTGATTTTAATATGGTCAAACCATGTGTTGAGTCAAAAGTATTCGGTATTGGTGTGGAATCTTTTACATCAGGATCTGCAGAATTCACTTTGAGTTTCGCAGCAATGCATTCAGATAAGTGTATGCCACTTATGGATAATGGACATTATCACCCAACAGAAGTGGTATCTGACAAAATCCCGGCACTCCTTTGTTTCTTCCCAGAAATAGCATTACATATTACACGACCGATCAGATGGGATTCTGATCATGTTGTATTATTTGATGATGAAACAAAAGAAATGGCAAAAGAAATCGTAAGAAATGATGCGATAGACCGTGTGTATATGGCACTTGATTTCTTTGATGCTAGTATTAACCGTATTTCGGCATGGACGGTCGGTTTTAGAAGCTGGCAAAAAGCACTTTTAAATGCGATGCTCATTCCGAATGAAGCCCTGAAAAAGCTTCAGGATGAAAATCAGCTTACAAAACTGATGATGCTTCAGGAAGAATACAAAACACTTCCATTTGGAGATGTATGGGCTGAATATTGCAGCCGATGCTCCGTTGCGTCTGATTCATCATGGTTCGATGTTGTTGAAACATACGAAAAAGAAGTTTTATTAAATAGAGATTAATCGAATTTTCATACATCCCCCCCAAAAAAAACAAAGAGGAAAGTGTTTGCTTTTCCTCTTTGTTTTTTTGTAACAATCCGAATACGGGATTGAATATAGTATAGAAAACATGGTAAACTATGTTTAATACAAATTTGAATATGAAATACAATATAGTAAGGAGATCTGGTCATGGACATTTTAAAAATTGCCGAAGGTACATATCAATTATCAGTTAACGTTGAGAATATATTGTTTGAGGGTGTCTGGGAGATGCCAGAAGGTGTTTCTTTAAACACCTATATCATTAAAGGTGAGAAAACTGCAATAGTAGATGGATTTTGTGGATGGGATGGAGTACCCGATACTTTATTTGAATTATTAGGTAATATGGAGATTGACCCTGCTGCAGTAGAATATCTGATCATCAATCATATGGAACCTGACCATTCCGGATGGATTGAAGAGTTCAGAAAAATAAATAAAGACGTTAAGATTTTATGCAGTGAAAAAGCAAGAGATCTGCTTAATACTTTTTATGGGCATACAGAAAATGTGACCTGTGTCAAAGATGGAGATACACTGGATCTTGGTAAAGGACATATCATTGAATTTACTACCATTCCAAATGTACACTGGCCTGACACGATTGCATCTTTTGATCATATTACCGGAGTTCTTTTCTCCTGTGACGCATTTGGATCTTTTGGTAAACTGACTGAAAAGAAATATGCTGAAGAACTCACAGAAGAGGAAATGGAAACATATCAAAGAGAAACAATAAGATACTATTCAAATATTCTTGCATCATTTACAATGGCAGTAAAGAAAGCTGTTGCAAAATGCAAAGTATTTCCTGTAAAGATCGTTGCGCCAGGGCATGGTCTTATGTGGCGTGATGCTGACAGGATCATGACAGAGTATGATCAATTTGCGGATTATCAAAAAGGAAAAGCAAGAGAAGAAATCACATTTATCTGGAGTTCCATGTATGGGATGACTGAAAAAGCAGTCAATCATGTGAAAGCTCTTTTAGAAAAAGAATCAATCAAAGTCCATATCCATCAGGTTCCAAATGATTCATGGGGGACGATTCTGACTTCTGCATGGACATCTACGGGAATCATCCTTGCCATGCCAACATATGAATATAAGATGTTTCCGCCTATGGCTGCTACACTGGAAGAACTTGGAAGAAAAAAGGTAGCAGGAAGAAAGGCATTCCGTTTTGGTTCCTACGGATGGTCTGGCGGAGCACAAAAAGAACTGGATGAGATCATGGAACGTCTTAATATGAACTGGGAATTTCTGGAACCAGTGGAATTCGCAGGTTGCCCGTTAGAAGATGACTTTAATAAAATTGAAGAGCAGGTAAAAGAACTGATCAGAATTGTAAAAGCAACAATTAATGATTGACATGCATCATACAGCGCTATATAATGATAAAAAATAAAACCTTTGATTAGGAAGAGTATCTGTTTTGGACGATCACAGAGAGTTGCATAGGGTGGGATTGCAGCATTGAAAGAGACAGTGAATGGGCCTATGAGGGCGAACTGAAATCATATATTCTGAGAGTAGGTAAGACGGAATTTCGGACGTTATACCGGATAGTGTATGAAGCGTACATGAATGAGTGCATCCGCAGGGATGAATTTAGGTGGCACCACGGGAATATTACCCGTCCTTTATTAATTTAAAGGACGGGTTTTTTTTATCTATTTTATGGTTTATAATTAGGAGGATAAGAGTATGATCGTAGAAGCAATTGGAAAATTATTGAACAATGAAAATCTCGATTCGGAAATGACATCACTTGTTATGGATGAGATCATGGGTGGTGAAGCGACACAGTCTCAGATTGCCTCTTATCTGACTGCGCTGCATATGAAAGGTGAAACAATTGACGAAATCACAGCGAGCGCCAGTGGAATGAGGAAGCATGCCTTAAAGATCAACCATACTATGGATGTGATCGATATAGTAGGAACTGGTGGAGATTGTGCGCATTCTATTAATATCTCAACGCTTGCTGCGATTGTTGTTTCGGCAGCAGGTGTCAAAGTAGCAAAACATGGAAACAGGGCAGCTTCAAGTAAATGTGGGACTGCGGATGTGCTGGAGAGCCTTGGTGTCAATCTCACACCTGAGCCTGACAGAAGTCTGCAGTTACTTCAGGAAATTGGCATCTGCTTCCTGTTCGCACAGAAATATCATTCGGCCATGAGATATGTGGCACCTGTACGAAAAGAGATTCGTATTCCGACAATCTTTAATATTCTTGGACCACTTTCCAATCCGGCGGGTGCAAATCTTCAGTTATTGGGAGTCTATGATGAAAGCCTGGTCGAACCATTGGCAAGAGTCCTTTCAAATCTTGATGTCAAAAGAGGAATGGTAGTTTATGGAAGGGATAGACTTGACGAGATTTCGATGAGTGCACCTACATTGGTGTGTGAATTTGAAAATGGTATTTTTAAAACATATGAGATCACACCTGAGCAGTTTGGTTTCGTCAGGTGTAAAAAGGAAGAATTAAGCGGGGGATTTCCCGCTGAAAACGCAAAGTCAGCTCTGGAACTGTTCGGAGGAGCACGAGGACCAAAACGGGATGCGGTCATCATAAATGCAGCCGCAGCACTACATATTGCATTGAAAGTAGAAATCGAAGAAGGAATCAGAATAGCCGAAGAAGTGATTGACAGTGGTAAGGCCTTAAAACAGCTGGAACAGTTTGTACAAATGTCAAATCAGTTATAACATGTAAGAGGACAGTCCTGACTGCCGAAAGGAGAGCTTAATGGAACTGGTTCAGTCTGTCTGCACTAAATGCGGACATCAGATCAGAAAAGAAGTAGTGAATGTATATACACCAGCATTGCGATCTTCACTTCAAAATATGGAATACTTTAGGATAACCTGTTCGGAATGCGGACATATCATGAAGTTTTATTACCCTTGCGTATATATAAATGAAGAAAAACAGTTTGTGGTCTTTTTTTCAGGGGGAAGATTTTTTGAGGAGCCTGAACTGGAGGCTGAGCGTCTGATCAAAATGAAAACAGAAAATATGGTGGCTAGACTTTGTACGACGCTTGAAGAATTTATTGAAAAAGTTGAAATTATGGAATCAGATCTGGATGACAGGAGCATGGAACTATTTAAATTATCGTTATTCGCACGAATTCACTTACAGGATCCGGGACTGCAGTATGTTTATTTTTACAGGAGCACCCATTCAGACCAGCTTGAATTCACCCTGATTTCTGATAGCGGTAACAGTGGCGTTGCGGTTTCTGGAGACTTGTTCCATGAAATAGAAGAGATCATGGAAAAAGAAGCTGCAAATGAAGTAGAAGAAGGGTTTCTTGTTATTGACAGAGAATGGGCAGGTCAAAAGATCAGAAGTGAGACTGGAGAACAATAAGCAGGGAGGACATATGACTGAAATAACACAGCGTGAACAATGTATTTTTGAGATTGCAAGACTGGAATGGGAGATGTTTCAAAAAGTATATAATACAGGAGGCAGAGCTTCCTGTCAGGATGATCCTGATACTTTTTTTAAAATGAGAATGAGCCAATGGATGGTCTATTCTGATGAACTGCTGCATTCCTATAGGGAGGATTGTCAAAAAGCAATTTTAGAGGGCAGGAATCTTATATTTGAAAAATATACCATCATGATGGAAACGACATATCCGGCTGAATATATGAATTTAAAGCAATATCTTCCGGTATATACAGAAGAACAGAAAGAGTGTATAGAAAAAATAGTACAGATCCATCTAAAATGGGACCAGGAGATGTACGAGAAGTATCCTGAGATCAGGCAAAAAGGACGAGTCATGACAACGAAAGAAGACAGCCCGGAAAATGGCTCTTCAATGGAAAGCTATCTGCGGGCTGAATTGTTGACTTTTTCTATCAATACGCTTGAATTATTTGAAAAGGAAACGAACGATGCAATCCTGAGAGGGGATAATCTTTTAATGGAGACCATTAAAAATGAAACTGCATTTTATGGCTATTCTTCACTTGAAGAAGCACAGAATCAAAAATGAAGTCTCCGCCTAACTTCATTACGAAGACGACTTCTGGAGAGGACAGTTAGTAAAGCTACAGTAATAATCGTACAGACAGTTAAAACGATCGCTGACCAGGAAAGGGACAGCGGTCTTTTTATGTAGGAATCAATCAAAAGTTCTATTCCAATGCACAGAAGTGCTATTTCAATCACGATATACAATGAAGTAGTCAGAAACGAAACAGATACATGTACCATTAAAAACAGAAGTATTTCGAGTAATAATGTGATCAGTACCACAAGTGGGAGCCCGATCGAGAGAAACCAGGTGTCTGATTTTGTCAGCCAGGTCAGCATATAAAGATAAGCAGCAACTACGATACCGTCAAAAAAGAATGACCAGTACAAGGTCAGCTTTGTGTAGATTACTGCAGGAATTGCAAAGACCCACAGAAGAACGCAGATGCCGATGATTGGAAAAGACCATAACGAAAAATCAAAAATAAATAAGTTCAAAAGTCCGCATGTGATAGCAGTAGATCCCAGAACGATAGATAAAAAGATAGCAAGATCTCTGTGTTTTACAACATCCACCTGACCTCTGTTTTCCGGAAAAGCAGAAGGAATATTTTCGGGTTCCTTATCTGGGTGAAAAACCGGTGTGCTGCAAAGCGGGCAGACCGGAAGGTCTGAATGAAGCTCGACTCCACAATTTACGCAATAAGACATCACTATACCTCCGTTATACGGTTACTTTCAATTTTTACGTGAATACCGTCCTGTACGAGTTTCCTAAAAAATAGACGTTCCACATCGGTTTCTTTAATACTGCTGGCAAAATTAATGGTAAGAATATCTTCAAAACTTGCAATGGCGCAATTTGTCCTTCTGGAAAATGGCTGTCCCATATAGATATCGAACCGTTCTATAAAAGGTTTCATATCATCTACAACTTTTAAAGCTCCCATATTAGTCAGCCCGGCAGATGAATTATGATCCTGAATCTTTGAGTAAAAACTTTTCACAACAAAATCCTTGATGAACAGAGGCGTGACACGGATCAGAGGGTTTCGCTGGGTCGCAGCATTGGTCGTAATATCACCACGCAGATACTTTTCATTAATATAGAACTGCATATAATTATGTACATGTTTAATAATTTCTTCAAATGTATAAGTTCCCAGTCTTGGATCAATTGATGGATAGATCATGGTAATAAAATTGCGCAGCGTTTTGGATGGGAAAAACCTTCTGAGGTTAACAGGCATTGCAATTTTAACGGGTCTTAAACGCAGATGAAATTCATTGTTCTGTTTTTGCATTAAAGCATAAAGCAGAACAGCATTTAAATATTCAGTAATCGTTGCATGGTATGAGGATGCTACCTGGTAAACCTGTGCGACTGACATGATACCATCAATAATATTTAAGGTATAGAAGGGTTCTTTTGTGCCACGTACACGGTAAGCTTTTTCCCCAGGTCTTGGTGGACGAACAAGCGCATTGGCATATTTCATATATGCATCTTCCAGTTCGCTAGGATCGGGTGCTGAATCAACGTCAAGAACAAAGTATCCATTGCTGATCTGATGGCCAAGCTGCCTTAAATAAACCGCTGTCAGAGTCTGCAGAACGCACATGCCGCCGCTTCCATCGCCAAGAGAATGATGAGCTTCCAGTGAAATACGGTTTCTGTGATAATAGATTCTGACTAGGTAGTGATTATTTGCTTTAAAGGGCATTGGCATACAGAAATTGCTGATATCTTCCATCACATAAGGGCCTGGTCTGCTATTAGGCTCGAGGTAACGCCAGAAAAGTCCTTTTCGCATGGATACTTTATAAGTTGGAAAACGTTCCATTGTAATGGACACAGCCTTCTGTAATATGTCAGGCTGTATATCTTCTTTAAGAAGTACTGACAACCTGTAAACAGAGGAAAAGTCCTTACGCTGAAGAGTCGGATAAACAATGGCTGACAGATCGAGTTTATACCAGTCATTTCGTTCAGCTGAAAGCTTTTCTCTTTTTTCTTTTTGATCTTGTTTACTATTCATGATTCTCCCATGATTACCTGAAAAAGAAAATTGATTTTTAGGATGGAAAACGTTATATTAATTATGTATACCTATTCATATTATATTCA
>JAQVCQ010000044.1:0-11166 GCA_028689715.1 Lachnospiraceae bacterium | reverse complement strand
CAGCTCTTTAAAAAAATGCAAAAGGACGGAGTTGCAGTCAGCATCGATATTTTCAAAGGAATGTGGCATGTGTTTCAGATGTCGCCGTTTAAAAGAGCCTATGAAGCAATGGATAAAAATGCAGAATTTATTTATGAGATCTGCAGATAAGGACATGGACAATCATCCCTGTTCTATTTGTATTACCCAGCGTCAGTCTGATCGGATGATTAAAAGTAAAATTTAAAAATTCAAAAAATAAAAAGGATTTAAACAGATGATGCAGAATATATAGTATGAGGTTTTGAATGTGATCAGGAGGATGAAGAATGTCGATTCGTGAAGATCTTGAAAAAATGGAACAACTGTATCTCAGTCCATTTGCAGCACTCAGTATGGATTCAAAAGGGCGCTTCAAAGACGAAGAACCATGTGACATCAGACCTGTGTTCCAAAGAGACCGGGACAGAATCCTGCACTCAAAATCATTTCGAAGATTAAAAGATAAAACACAGGTATTTCTGACTCCGGAAGGCGATCATTATAGAACAAGGCTAACACATACATTGGAAGTTTCGCAGAATGCAAGGACGATAGCAAAGGCACTTAGAATGAATGAGGATCTGGTTGAGGCAATCGCACTGGGGCATGATCTTGGGCACACTCCATTTGGACATGCAGGAGAACGAGCACTTGACAGAATCAGCCCCACAGGATTTAAGCATAGTGACCAGAGTGTTCGAACAGTGGATATACTGGAAAAAGGGACGCAGGGGCTCAATCTGACCTTCGAAGTCCGAGACGGAATCATGAATCACCAGACAGAAGGAATGCCGTCTACCCTTGAGGGTAAAATCGTCAGGCTGTCTGATAAGATCGCATATATTCATCATGATATGGATGATGCGATTCGTGGGAATATTTTAAAGGAAAGAGATGTTCCGAAAGAAATCTGTGAAGTGATTGGGTATTCAACAGGTGAACGCCTTGATCATTTTATTCATGATATTGTTACGACCAGTGCAAATAAAAAAGATATTCTGATGTCGGTCGAGGTTGCTGAGGCAATGAAAAGACTCAGAAATTTTATGTTTGAACGTGTTTATACGAACCAGGAAGCAAAGAGTGAAGAACATAAAGCAGAAATTCTGATGGAAACGTTATATGAATACTATCAAAAACACATTGAACTTCTTCCAAAAGATCTGATCAGACTGATGGAAGAACGTGGAGAAAGCAGAGAACGGATCATATGCGATTTTCTTGCTTCAATGACTGATCGGTTCGCGATAGCAAAATACGAAGAAATCTTTATTCCGAGATCCTGGCAATAACGAGCAATACGGAAAGGCATAGGGACTGTTATGTATTATCCGGATGAAGTTGTAGAAGAAATCCGACAAAAAAATGATATCGTGGATGTAGTTTCTGGTTATGTGCGATTGCAGAAAAAAGGAAGCAATTATTTTGGACTATGTCCATTTCACAATGAAAAATCACCTTCATTTTCTGTAACACCTTCAAAACAGATGTACTATTGTTTTGGATGCGGTGCCGGGGGCAATGTATTCACATTTATTATGGAGTATGAAAATTACTCTTTTCAGGAAGCAATCAAACATCTTGCTGATAAAGCAGGCATTACACTTCCAGAAATTGAGTATTCTGAAGAAGCGAAGACCAAAGAAAGTAAAAGAGCAAAATTATTGGAGATCAATAAAGAAGCTGCAAAATACTATTACTTTCAATTAAGAGGGCAGCATGGAGAACTGGGACTTGATTATCTGAAAGACAGAGGACTGTCAGAGGAGACAATGCATCAGTTCGGACTCGGTTATTCGCTGAAATATTCAGATGGTCTGCTCCGGTTCTTAAAAGGGAAAGGTTATAGCGAAGAAATAATCAGAGATGCCGGGCTTGCCAATGTGGATGAAAAGAATGGAATGTACGATAAATTCTGGAACAGGGTCATGTTTCCCATACAGGATATTAATCACAGAGTCATTGGTTTTGGCGGACGAGTCATGGGAGACGGGAAACCCAAATATCTTAATTCACCTGAGACACTGATCTTCGATAAAAGCCGTAACCTGTATGGACTTAATTTTGCAAGGACAGCAAGAAAAAATCATATGATTCTATGTGAAGGGTATATGGATGTGATCGCACTTCACCAGGCGGGTTTTACGCAGGCAGTTGCTTCACTTGGAACTGCATTTACATCTGGGCAGGCGAATCTGCTGAGAAGATACACGGAAGAAGTATTATTGACATATGATAGTGACGAGGCTGGTATTCATGCCGCCCTGCGTGCACTTCCCGTATTAAAGGAAGCTGGCATTTCCGGAAAAGTCATTAATCTGGAACCTTATAAGGATCCTGATGAGTTCATTAAAAATCTAGGCAGAGAAGAATTTGATCACAGGATCAGACAGGCAGAGAACAGCTTTTTTTATGAACTTCGGATGTTGGAAAGAGAATATGACCTGAAGGACCCTGACAGCAAAACAAAGTTCTATAATGAAATTGCAAAAAAATTGTGTGGCTTTTCAGAAGAGGTAGAACGGGAAAATTATATAGAAGCAACTGCTGAAAAATACCATATTGGTTTTGATAATCTTAGAAAGCTGGTAACCACTTATGCCGCAAAGACCGGAATGGCAACGCAGGCATTTCGTCCAAAATCTGGAATCCAGTCCAAGTCAGATCCAGATGCCGGAAGCAAAAGATCTCAAAGGCTCCTGCTGACATGGATTGCGGATGAACCAGTTGTGTATAAACAAATTAAATCATTTATATCTGAAGAAGATTTCACAACAGATCTGTACAAAAAAGTTGCTGAAAAATTATTTGCTGATTTGAAGGAAGCAAAAATGAATCCGGCATCTATTATTAGTATGTTCACAGATGAAGAAGAACAAAGAGAAGTTGCATCACTTTTCAACACAAAAGTAGAACAGCTTGAAACATTGCAGGAAAAAGAAAAGGCGTTTCGGGATATCCTTCTCAGTGTAAAGACAAACAGTTTTGAATATTACAGTAGCAGGCTTGGTGCAGATGTGTCTGCACTGACCAAAGTGATAGAAGCAAGAAAATCGCTGGAAGAATTAAGAAAAATACCAATTACACTTGAAACATAGTGAATAAATACTGAGAGATACAATAAATAAATATAAGAAATCATAATAGAAAAAGAGGATTACTAAAAATGGAAGAAAATTTACAGTTAAGGTTTGACGAAAGATTAAAGGAATTACTGCTTCTTGCAAAGCGCAAGAAAAATGTTCTTGAATATCAGGAGATCAATGATTTTTTCACTGATATTCCACTCGAAGAGGATCAGTTCGACAAAATTTTGGAAACACTGGAGCAGAATAATGTTGATGTATTACGAATTACCGAAGATGAAGAAGAGGATGATGAGGAAATCATTCTGACAGAAGAAGACGAAGTTGATGTTGAAAAAATAGATCTATCTGTTCCGGATGGAATCAATATTGAAGATCCGGTTCGTATGTATCTGAAAGAAATCGGTAAAGTTCCACTTTTGTCCGCTGAAGAAGAGATTGAACTTGCTAAAAAAATGGAACTTGGTGATATAGAGGCTAAAAAGAGACTGGCAGAAGCGAACCTGCGACTGGTTGTTAGTATTGCAAAGCGTTATGTAGGAAGAGGCATGCTCTTTTTGGATCTAATACAGGAAGGGAATCTTGGTCTGATTAAAGCAGTTGAAAAGTTTGATTATCGAAAAGGATATAAGTTCTCAACATATGCTACATGGTGGATCAGACAGGCAATCACCAGAGCAATTGCTGATCAGGCGAGAACGATCCGTATACCGGTCCATATGGTCGAAACGATTAATAAGCTGATCAGAGTTAGCAGACAGCTCCTTCAGGAGCTTGGAAGAGAACCACTTCCTGAAGAAATTGCAGAAGAAATGAATATGCCGGTCGAGCGTGTCAGAGAAATCCTGAAAATTTCACAGGAACCTGTTTCGCTTGAGACACCAATTGGAGAAGAAGAAGACAGTCATTTGGGAGATTTCATTCAGGATGATAATGTTCCTGTTCCGGCAGATGCAGCAGCGTTTACACTGCTGAAAGAACAATTGGTGGAAGTTCTTGGGACTTTAACTGAAAGAGAACAAAAAGTTCTTAGACTCCGTTTTGGTCTGGATGATGGAAGAGCGAGAACACTTGAAGAAGTTGGAAAAGAGTTTAATGTAACAAGGGAAAGAATCCGACAGATTGAAGCAAAAGCACTCAGAAAGCTACGCCACCCAAGCAGAAGCAGAAAATTAAAGGATTATCTGGATTAATCATATGATACAATTATCAAAAAGATTACAGGCAGTAGCTGATATGGTTACAAAAGGAAATCGGGTAGCAGATATTGGATGTGATCATGGTTATATTGCAATTTATCTGATTGAAGCAGGCAGGTCTCCAATCGTGATCGCAATGGATATTAACCGTGGTCCACTAGAACATGCAAATGAGAATATCAGAAAATCTGGCTATACAGATAAAATTCTGATTAGGCAGTCGGATGGTGCAAAGAAACTCAGATCAGAGGAAGTGGATTCCGTGATCTGTGCAGGAATGGGTGGCAGACTTACGATTCATATTATTCAAGAAGATCTCCATAAAATGTTTCACATGAAAGAACTGATCCTTCAGCCACAGTCGGAAATACATCTTGTAAGAAGATTTTTGAAAGAGTCTGGATTTACAATTGTGTCAGAGTCGATGATCTTTGAAGATGGAAAATACTATCCAATTATGAAGGCCATACCAAAAGATCCAGATATTCTGGATGAGCAGTATGACAAGGATGAGATTTCTTTGTATGAATATTATGGAGAATGTCTTTTAAAACAAAAGGATGAAACACTCTTACAGTATCTGCACTGGAAAGAGAAGGAGCTTGATACAATTACGCAGCAAATCATTCATAACAGTGGTAGCAAATCAATAGGGAACAGACGTTTAACGGAGTTGACTAATGAAAAGGAGCAGATCAAACGCGCACTTCATTATTTTAAAGGAGAATAGCCATGAATTGCATTGATATCATAGAAAAACTTGAAATGTTATCTCCCATCACATTTGCTGAAGAATGGGACAATGTAGGACTTCTTTGTGGTAAAAGGGAGAAAGAAGTCACAACGGTCGCAGTAACTCTTGACATGACAGAGAAGGCAGTGGATCAGGCGATACAGTCTGGCGCAGATCTGATCATATCCCATCATCCTATGATATTTAGATCTCTAAAGAAGATCAATTCAGATACGGCTACAGGTAGGAAGTTATTGCGTTTGATCGGGCAGGATATTTCCTATTATGCGATGCATACTAATTTTGATGTAATGGGTATGGCAGACGCGGTGGCAGATGAATTTGGGCTGTTGAACTCTGAAGTACTGAGCGTAACATTTGAAGATGATATTGCAAAAGAAGGTATTGGAAGAATTGGCATGGTTTCAAAGACAATGACACTTGAAGGTTGTGCACAGCATACAAAGAATGTTTTTGGAATGGAACACGTCCGGGTCTATGGAGAGGCAGACAAACTAATTCATAAAGCAGCGATATCCCCTGGTTCAGGTGGAGATATGATCAAAGATGCAATCAGGAAAGGCGCAGATGTTTTGATAACAGGCGATATTAAACATCATGAAGCGCTGGATGCACTTGAAGAGGGTATCTGCATTATTGATGCAGGACACTACGGGACTGAAAAACTTTTTTCCATGTATATAAAAGAGTATCTTGAACGTGAGATACCGGAGCTGTCTGTTATCATATTAAGAGAGAATAATCCGTTCTGGATTATTTAACAACAGAATTTTAAAGCAAATCAGCGGAGGATAAACATATGGATAAAACAATCCGGGTCGTAGTCGAAGGAATTGAAAAAGAATACGCAGATAACGTGACATTTGAAATGATTGCAAATGAATATCAAACAGAATATCAGGATTTAATTACAAGTGTTATGGTTAACGGTAAAATCAGAGAACTCATCAAGGCTCCTTTTGAAGGCTGTGATATTAAATTTATAACAAGAAAAGATTCGATTGGACATAAAACATATACAAGAACAGCTGTTTTTTTAATGGTAAAAGCAATTTATGATGTTGTTGGTGGAGAAAATCTGGAAAAAATTAAAGTTGAATACGCATTATCCGATGGGCTTTACTGCAGTGGAAAAGGAAACTTTGAAATCAATGAAGAACTTGTCCAAAATGTCACCAAAAGAATGAGCACACTTGTTGAACAAAAAACGCCTATTACAAAATCAGCGTATACGTTAGATGAGGCAATCGCATTATTTAAGAAATATAATATGAAGGACAAAGAAAAGCTTTTTCGTTATCGCAGAAGTTCTTACGTCAATATGTATTGTATAGATGGTTTTTATGATTATTTTTATGGACATATGCTTCCAAATGCCGGATATGTAACACAGTTCAAACTTGAACTATACCATGGAGGTCTTTTATTACTGCTTCCCAACATGAATGAACCACAGATTCTGGCAGAGTTCGAACCCAGGGAAAAATTATTTGCAGCATTAAAAAGTTCAAATGAATGGGGAATCAGACTCGGCATTGATACAGTCGGAGATCTGAATAATCAGATCTGTCGTGGGGGAATGAATGAAATCGTTCTGGTTCAGGAAGCTTTGCAGGAAAGAAGGATCGGGGAGATCGCGAAAGAAATCGTAAGTCGTGGTGGTGTTAAATTTGTCATGATCGCAGGACCTTCGTCTTCAGGGAAAACAACATTTTCACACAGACTCTCTATTCAGTTAAGAACACTTGGGATGGTGCCCCACCCAATTGCGATCGATGATTACTTTGTGGACAGAGAAAAGACACCAAGGGATGAAGACGGCAATTATAATTTTGAATGTTTAGGAGCGATCGATGTAGAACAGTTCAACGCTGATATGTGTGCACTATTAGAAGGAAAAGAAGTGGAACTTCCTAGCTTTAACTTTAAAAGCGGAAGAAGAGAATATCACGGAAAATTCAGAAAAATGGGTCCGGAGGATATTCTTGTAATCGAAGGAATCCATGGACTGAACGAGAAAATGTCTTATTCCCTTCCGGGTGAAAGCAAATACAAGATTTATATCAGTGCGTTGACAACATTGAATGTAGATGAACATAACCGAATTTCTACAACAGATGGAAGAATGATAAGAAGAATGGTTCGTGATGCAAGAACAAGGGGTATTACTGCGAAAACGACCATTAATATGTGGTCTTCTGTCCGTAGAGGAGAAGAAGCAAATATTTTCCCATTTCAGGAAAAGGTCGATGCGACTTTTAATTCGGCATTAATCTATGAACTGGCTGTATTAAAACAGTATGCAGAACCATTGTTATTTGGAATTGAAAAGGGAGAATCTGAGTATTATGAGGCAAGACGCCTTCTGAAACTTCTGGAGTATTTTCTTGGTGTAAGCAGTGAAAGCATCCCGAATAACTCAATTTGCAGAGAATTTATTGGAAACAGCTGTTTCAATGTCTGAACAAAAATAAATTTTATTTATAAAAAATTATTATGAAGTTTTCTTTTTTTTCATATTCTGACCTGCAGGGACATTTGTTTTTTGCAATATGATGTGGTATAGTATGGAAGATATAAGTAAGACAGATGATCGCGGCTGCATTGCCGAAAGGCGGCAGGTGAGGAAAGTCCGGGCTCCAAAGGGCAGGATGCCGGATAACGTCCGGTGGAGGTGACTCCAAGGCCAGTGCAACAGAAATATACCGCAGATTATGATCTGTAAGGGTGGAAAGGCAGTGTAAGAGACTACCGCCTTCCTGGTAACAGGAGGGGCACATGTAAACCCCATCCGGAGCAAGACCGAATAGAAAGCAATACGGCTGCCCGTCGTGCTTTCAGGTGGGTCGCTAGAGTCTGCCGGTAACGGTAGAATTAGACAGATGATCATCCTAGACATAACCCGGCTTACCGTCTTGCTTATTTCAAATAGTCAATTAACAAAAATCCTTGTTCTGAATAAGGATTTTTTGTTTTATATCATAGCGGAGCATCAAAATGATCAGAAACAACAAAAATATTATTATGATTCTTTTAGTCATGATAGGATTGTCGTGGCCAACAACAGTATATGCCAGCCATTCAGACAACATACCTGTTCGACTGATTGCGTCCATGTCTTATCAGGATGAATATGAAGGTTTGTTGCACCTTGGATTTCTTGATACAAAAGCATTGAAAACAGAAAATTTTGAAAAAGCTGTAGAGCTGGTAAGATCTTCTGCTGTAAGGATTGAGGCAGGTAATTTTAATGGAAGTGGATCTATCTTTGAATTGAATGACAGTAAAATCATAATCGTGTCATGCAGGCATCTTCTTCAGTTCGATGAAACACCATCAGTCATATTTGGAGATAGCTATACCACAGAGGGTAATGTGGTATATTTATCTGAACAGGCAGATCTTGGATTTATTGAGATCAATCCGAATTCTCTCCCGATACAGACGATACGGTCTTGTAAACGGGTCGTAAAAAGGGGCAGCGAGACACAGCAGGTAATTGATCATACAAAAATATTTCATATTGGATCCGGCAGTCAGGCGATAGAAGATACTTTTATAGGTACAGTGCTGGATCCTTGGAAATTTTTTCCGGAATTTAATACATTTATGATTCATGGCAAATGTTATGGAGAGCCAGGAATGTCCGGAGGTGGCACGTTCGACCTGAAAGGTCATTATTTGGGAATGATACTTGGTGGAAATGACGAGGAAACCGCCAGTCTGCCTTTATCCCTGATCGAAGACGAGTGGGATATTGCATTTGGACAGGAAGCGACGCAACAATAAATACACAGATGGGAGTCAAGCATGATAAAAATTGATATTATTTCCGGCTTTTTAGGGGCCGGTAAAACAACACTGATCAAAAAATTATTAAAAGAAGCATTGGTAAATACAAAAACAGTTCTGATCGAAAACGAATTTGGAGAAATTGGAATTGATGGTGGGTTTTTAAAAGAGCTTGAAGGTGATAAGAATTCTGGCTTTGAACTTCGTGAAATGAATTCGGGATGTATATGTTGTAGTCTTTCAGGAGATTTTGCAGTTTCGCTGAAAGATGTGATCAAACAATACGAACCTGAGCATATTTTAATTGAGCCTTCAGGAGTCGGGAAACTATCCGATGTGATCGCTGCAGTGAAAACAGTAGCAGATGGAGAAACGATTGTTTTAAATTCCTGTATTACAGTTGTTGATGCCGGAAGATGCAAGATGTATCTTAAAAATTTTGGAGAATTTTTTTCCAACCAGGTCACATATGCAGATACCATCATTCTCAGTAAGACGGATAAACTAAGTAATGAAAAACTGGCTAATGCTGTTGAACTGATTCGGACATATAATGATAAAGCCAAGATCGTAACAACACCATGGAATCAGATCAGTGGGAACTTCCTCGTTGAACAGATGAAAGCAGAGGCTGATTTCGCAAAAGAACTTTTTAAACAATTAGAGGATGAACAGGAGCAACATGTCAATCATGAACACGATGAACATTGTGGCTGTGGATGCCATGATGAGCACCATGAGCACGATGAGCATTGTGGCTGTGGATGTCATGAAGAGCACCATGAGCATCACGAGCACCATGAGCATCACGAGCACCATAATCATCACGAGCACCATAATCATCACGAGCACCATAATCATCACGAACATCATGATCATCATCATGCGGATGATGTTTTCATGAGTTGGGCAATTGAGACCCCTGTATCTTTTGTACGTGAAAGGATGACAGAATTACTGGAAGCGCTTGGAAACGAGTCTGAATACGGAATGGTGCTGAGGGCAAAAGGTATGCTTCCGGGAGCCGATGGCAGCTGGATTCATTTTGATTATGTGCCAGGAGAATCGGATGTCAGATGTGGCAGTGCCGATCTGATTGGGAAAATCTGTGTTATTGGTGCGAAACTGAATGAGCAGAATCTTACAAGACTTTTTTTGGGATAGGGGATGACCATGAAAATACCGGTTTATATTATTAATGGTTTTTTAGACAGTGGAAAAACAGAATTCATCCAGTACACACTTTCACAACCGTATTTTGAGACTGAAGGAGAGACCCTTTTGCTGCTTGGAGAAGCTGGGGAAATTGAATACGAGGATCAGTTTTTAGAAGAACATAAGACCCAGTTGCTTGAGGTCTCGGAAAATGAATGCCAGGACCCTCAGCGCTTACATAATATTGTAGAAGAATTTATGCCGGAAAGAATTGTCATAGAATGGAATGGAATGTGGGATTTTAAGAGCATGAAACTTCCAAAGAACTGGGATCTGCAACAACAGATCACCATGATAGATGCAACTACATTTCAAACTTTTTTTGGAAATATGAAATCAAAAATGGCAGATATGGTCAGAAAATCTGATATGATCATATTTAACAGATGTGACGGAATTGCGGATCTTAGCAGTTATAAAAGAAACATAAAGGCAATCAACCAAAATGCTGAAATCATTTTTGAAGACAGTACTGGTGAAGTGAACCAGATCATGGAGGATGAACTTCCCTACAGCCTACAGGATCCGGTAATAGAATTAAAAGGACCTCAGTACGGGATATGGTATCTTGACGTTCTGGAACATATTGAGCGGTACATTGGAAAAAGGATCAGGTTTCAGGCTTTTGTTGTAAAACCATCCACTTTTCCAGCAGATTATTTTGTGCCTGGCAGGATGGCTATGACATGTTGTGCAGATGATATGGCTTTTCTTGGATTTGCCTGCGTGTCCAAACAGGCGTCAGAGCTGATAGCTAAAGAATGGATAGAAGTGACTGCAGTCCTGAAACGCGAGTATTTAGCGGATTACAAGGGAGAAGGACCTGTATTGTATGCAGAGAAAATAATAAAAGTAAAAGCTCCCGATGATGCAGTCATAAGTTTCGTCTAGGAGGTATCACATGCTTAGTTATTCCATTTTACAATGGCTTATGTTTTTTTATTTTTATTCCTTTTTTGGATGGTGTTTTGAGTCTGCTTATGTATCCTTGAGGAAGAAAAGGTTCGTTAACAGAGGGTTCATCAGAGGTCCATTTTTGCCACTTTATGGAAGTGGGGCAGTTGTAATGCTCATTGTTTCAATGCCGTTTTCTGAAAAT
>JAQVCQ010000043.1 GCA_028689715.1 Lachnospiraceae bacterium | reverse complement strand
AATCAAAAAAGGAAAGCACATCATGCTTTCCTTTTTTGATTGTAATTTTTAAATAATTCTTATGATTCTGTAAGTTTATGAAAAATAATACAATTCGGTCTTTCTACTTCCAGTTCTTTGCCATTCATGACGAGAAGTCCTTTATCCAGATCAACTTTAAAAAATGTCATTGCATCTGATTCATGATTCAAAGAAACAAGAAATCGATTATCTGGGAAAAGCGTTGCATCTTTTGGATAATCTCCACTGACTGGAAGGCATAGGATCTTGGTAAGTTTACCGCTTTCATGATCTATTTTATAAATGATCACAGAATTATCGCCTGCATTGGAGCTTACCAGATAATTGTCATCAGCTGAAAAATTAAGTGCACTCGCTGCTGACCCACCTGCATGGTATTCATTCAACGTAGAAATCGTCTGTAGTTTTTCAAATTCAGGGTTGTCATTTCTGTCTTCATAACTATAAACATCAACGTGGTTTTTTAATTCATGTACTATATATAGGAACTTGCCATCTTTTGAAAACTTCAAATGTCTTGGTGCAGATTCAATCTCACTGTGAATGATATCGACTGCCTTCAGCTTCCCTTTTTGATGATCCAGTCTGTAAACATTAACATGATCCATCCCAAGATCTGCTGCACAGAGATATTTGTTATCTCTTGTCATTTTGACACAGCTTACATGTGGTCTGAAATTACGTTCTGCAATGCTGCCAAGTCCCTTATGATAAATCTCATCTGTGATCTCTCCAACGCCTCCATCATCTAGAAGTCTTAAGACCGTGATCTTTCCATCATGATATCCTGAAACAAATAAATACTTATCTTTATAGTCAGTGGATACATAGCAGCCTCTCATGCCATTTATTGACCCTCTGTTTATGAACTCTACTTCTCCTGTAGAAAGGACTCTGTAGGATTCCACACCAAAGTCAGTAATGGAATAAAGGTACTTCTGATTGTGAGAAATTGTAATATAAGAAGAATTCGTAATCTGAACTTGGTTTTTTTCAATAAATCTGCCTTTTTCCGTATCAACATCGTAAATTTTAATACCATGATTGTCACCTATTGTATAGGTAGAAACATAAGCAACATATTTTTCTTTTCCCATATTTAAGACCTCCGATTTCTGTATGTTCTGATTTTAACATATCCCATCTTTTTTGTTAATATATTTTTAGTTTTTGATTGACTTTCATTCTGCTATCAGTATAATTAATATCAGTGCGCGAGTATAGTATTTGTAAACTTTTTGTTTAAAATAGCTCTATCGGATTTTGAAAGGATATGGTTGTTTCATGAAAATTGGTCATAAGTTAAAAGAACTCAGGATTCAAAAAGGATTGACACAAGAGGAACTCGCAGATCGTGTAGAACTTTCAAAAGGATTTATTTCCCAGCTCGAACGGGATCTGACGTCACCTTCCATTGCTACCCTGACCGATCTGCTGCAATGTCTTGGCTGCAGTCTGAAGGATTTTTTCAGCGACACAAAAGAAGAACAGATCGTATTTAAAGATACTGATTATTTTGAAAAAACTGACGAGTCACTAAAAAATAAAATTGAATGGATCATTCCAAATGCGCAAAAAAATATTATGGAACCCATACGTCTCACCCTTCAGCCGGGAGGTTCTACCTATCCCGATGTGCCGCACGAAGGTGAAGAATTCGGTTATGTGATCACCGGAAGTATTTCCATTCATATCGGCAATAAAGTATACCATGCAAAAAAAGGGGAATCCTTTTATTTTTCACCGGCAAGCAGCCATTTTATTTCTGCACATTCCAAAACAGGCGCTACCATAATCTGGATCAGTACGCCGCCCAGCTTTTAATCAAATTACTATTACATGGAGGCAACCTATGAGCAACAGACTTATTGATCTTGTTAATATTTCAAAATCTTTCGGCTCCAATCTGATTCTTGATGATATGAACCTTTACATCAGGGAAAATGAGTTTCTCACTTTACTTGGTCCAAGTGGCTGCGGTAAAACGACCACACTTCGTATTATTGGAGGATTCGAATCTCCGGACCAGGGTCAGGTATTATTTAATGGTACAAATATAACAAGTCTGCCTCCCAATAAGAGACAGGTAAATACTGTTTTTCAGAAATACGCTCTGTTCACACATATGACGATTGCTGAAAATATTGCATTTGGTCTTAAAATCAAGAATAAAAGTAAAATTTATATACAGGATAAAGTGAAATATGCACTGAAGCTGGTGAATCTGGACGGATATGGCAACAGAATGCCTGATTCATTAAGCGGAGGACAGCAACAGCGAATCGCCATTGCCCGCGCGATCGTAAATGAACCCAAAGTACTTTTATTAGATGAACCTCTTGGTGCTCTTGATCTGAAACTACGTCAGGATATGCAGTACGAGTTGATCCGATTAAAAAATGAACTTGGCATTACATTCATCTATGTTACCCACGATCAGGAAGAAGCACTGACTATGTCAGATACGATCGTTGTCATGAATCAGGGCTATATTCAGCAGATCGGTACACCGGAAATGATCTACAATGAACCGGAAAACGCATTTGTTGCAGATTTTATCGGTGACAGTAACATCCTTGATTCTATGATGGTCCGTGATGAACTTGTTAAAATTCTGGATGTAAATTTTGCCTGTATTGATACTGGATTTGGTGAGAACAAACCTGTTGATGTTGTGATCCGTCCTGAAGATGTTGAATTACTTGAACCAGGTAAGACTCAGCTGAATGGCGAAGTAACACATCTGATCTTCAAAGGTGTCCATTACGAAATGGAGGTACTGGCAAATGGTTTTACATGGCTGGTACATTCAACAAAACTTTTTCCTGTCGGTACCAGAATCAGCATCTATGTGTCTCCTGAAAATATTCAGATCATGCATAAACCTGTTTCTGAGGATGAGGAGGCTGTTGGTATAGATGAATAAAAAATGGTTGTCGTTCCCTTATATCCTTTGGGCAGCAGGATTTATCATTATTCCGCTTGCCATGGTCTTTTACTATGGTTTTACTGACAGAAGCGGTTCCTTTACCCTGGAAAATATTCTGGCAATTTTATCACCTGAACATAGAAAAGCCTTATTCCTTGCATTACTGCTTTCCTTTATCAGCACAGCGATCTGTATTCTGCTTGCTTATCCTTTGTCCATGATACTTGCACAGATGGGAAATGCAAGAAATAGTTTTCTGGTACTCATATTTATTCTGCCAATGTGGATGAACTTTTTATTGCGGACACTTGCCTGGCAGACTCTGCTTGAAAAAAATGGTGTGATTAACAGTGTACTTCATTTTCTCCATCTGCCGGGTATTTCTATTATTAATACACCCGCTGCTATTATTCTTGGTATGGTCTATAACTTTTTGCCTTTTATGGTCTTGCCGATTTATAATTCACTTTTAAAAATCGATCCAAATGTGATCAATGCTGCAAGAGATCTTGGTGCAAATGGATTTCAGACTTTTTTAAAGGTAACTCTCCCACTCAGTCTGCCCGGTGTCATTAGCGGGATCACCATGGTTTTTGTCCCGGCACTTACCACTTTCGTCATCAGCACCCTCTTAGGCGGAAGCAAGATCCTTCTGATCGGTAATGTCATCGAACAGGAATTCACGCAGTCAGGAAACTGGAATCTCGGAAGCGGACTTTCTGTTGTGTTGATGATCTTTATTGTGATCAGCATTATTTTTTCAACTCTTTCTGATCAAGATGGGGAGGGCACTGCAATCTAATGAAAAAAATACTGCATAGAACTTATATCTTTCTAATTATATTATTTTTATATGCTCCAATCGCGACCCTGATCGTGTTATCCTTTAATGCAAGTAAAACAAGAGCAAAATGGGGGGGATTCACATTAAAGTGGTACCAGTCACTGTTTCAAAATGAAGTCATACTGGAAGCACTATATACGACTCTCCTGATTGCACTATTATCTGCCCTCACGGCGACCTTTATAGGTACGATCGCTGCGATTGCGATCAATGGTATGAAAAAAAGAAATCGTGCATTTTTAATGGCGATCACGAACATCCCCATGTTAAATGCTGAAATCGTGACCGGTATCTCTCTGATGCTCTTGTTCATAAGCCTTGGTATGCGATTTGGTTTTACTACTGTTCTGCTGGCCCATATCACTTTTAATATTCCTTATGTGATATTAAGCGTCCTTCCAAGATTGAAGCAAATGAATCCATCCACTTATGAGGCTGCTCTTGACCTTGGCGCTTCACCATTGCATGCATTTTTTAAAGTGATCCTGCCTGATATATTCCCTGGCGTGTTATCTGGATTCTTAATGGCATTTACAATGTCACTTGATGACTTTATTATCACTCACTTTACAAAAGGTCCAGGGCTTGATACACTGTCCACAAAAATATACACCGAAGTTAAAAAGGGAATCAAACCTGAAATGTACTCGCTTTCAGCACTGATCTTTATAACAGTTCTGATTCTGCTCCTGTTGGTCAACAGAACCCCCAAGGACAGAAAAAACACAACATTATCTCGACAGGAGGAAATCGTTCTATGAAGAAACTAATAATTACAGCGCTCCTTGGTTTTAGCATTTTATCACTTTGGGGATGTGCAAATGGCCAGGATACACCAAATGGTGAGGTCGTAGTATATAACTGGGGAGAATATATTGATCCTGATGTCTTAACTCAGTTCGAAGAAGAGACCGGAATTAAAGTCATCTATGATGAGTTTGAAACAAATGAAATCATGTATCCAAAAATTGAAGCAGGTGCATCTGACTATGATGTGGTATGTCCCTCAGATTATATGATCCAGAAAATGATGGAAAATGATCTTTTAGAAGAAATTAATTTTGATAATATACCAAACGCTGTTCAGAATATTGGTGAACAATACTATGAACAATCAAAAAGTTTTGATCCGGAAAATAAATATTCTGTTCCATATTGTTGGGGAACCGTTGGTATTCTCTATAACAAAACTATGGTAACAAGCGAAATCGACAGCTGGGCTGATCTCTGGGATCCGCAATACGCAGACAGTATTTTAATGCAGGACAGTGTCAGGGATTCCTTTATGGTCGCTTTGAAATTGAATGGATATTCCATGAATTCCACTGACTCTGCCGAACTCGAAGCTGCTAAAAAATCTCTGATCGAACAAAAGCCTATTGTTCAGGCCTATGTAATCGACCAGGTCAGAGACAAAATGATCGGAAACGAAGCGGCTCTTGGTGTGATCTACTCCGGCGAGGCGATTTTTACACAACGCGAGAATCCTGATCTTGAATATGTGATTCCAAAAGAAGGTACCAATGTGTGGATTGATTCCTGGGTCATCCCAAAAGGATCAAAAAACAAAGAAAATGCCGAGAAATTTATTGACTTTATGTGCAGAGAAGACATAGCCCTTAAAAACTTTGAGTATATTACCTACTCTACTCCAAATGAAGCTGCTCAGGCTTTGATTGAAGATGAAGAGATCAAAAATTCCCCTATTGCTTTCCCAGTTCTTTCTGATTATGAAAATCTGGAAACATTTGAATATCTCGGTACTGATGCAGATGAATTATATAATCAGCTTTGGAAAGAAGTAAAATCTGAATAGTCAATAATTGTTACATTCTATTTCATCACAATACAAATCCCTGCCTTCAGTAATATCTGAAAGGCAGGGATTATTTTATTTAATATTGTTATTTAAGTTAAAGATGATCCTCTCAGGAACCTCTCAGGTCTTTTTCGTAAGCTATCTTATCTTATTCTTTCAGGAAACCCAACTTTTTTCTGTACTTTTCTAAGCGTTTTCTGAGCGTAGTAATTAGCCTTCTCAGCATTGTTCTTAATGATCTGGTCAATATATGCTTTATCGGTCGAAAGCTCCTTGAATCTTTCCTGTATTGGCTTCAGTACACTTACGACTGACTCTCCCACTGCCAGCTTGAACTCACCGTAACCTTTTCCATCAAATTCTTTTACAGCTTCTTCTGTTGTCTTTCCATTACATGCGCAGTAAATATCCAACAGGTTTCTAATACCAGGCTGTTCTTCATTGTAGGACACACATCCAAGTGAATCTGTTACGGCTCTTTTACATTTTCTCATAATTGTATCAGGATCATCCATCAGATAAATACTTGCATTTGCATTTTCATCTGACTTTGACATTTTTCGTTCAGGATCCTGTAAGCTCATGATCTTTGCACCTACTTTTCCAAGATATCCTTCCGGAATAGTAAACACATCACCATAAATACCATTAAATCTCTGTGCAATATCCCTGCAAAGTTCCAGATGTTGCATCTGGTCTTTCCCTACAGGCACAACATCTGCCTGATAAAGTAAAATATCTGCTGCCATCAGGACAGGATAGGTATAAAGCCCTGTATTGATATTTTCAGTGTGTTTTGCTGCCTTATCTTTGAACTGTGTCATTCTGTTCAGCTCACCCATATATGCATAGCAATTTAAGATCCATGCAAGTTCTGCATGTGCAGATACATGTGACTGATAATACAGGCAGTTTTTTTCAGGGTCAAGCCCTGCCGCTATATAAAGTGTTAGCAGATTTCTTGCTCTTTTTCTTAATTCTGCCGGGTCCTGCCTTACTGTAATAGAGTGCATGTCAACGACAGAGTAAAAACACTCATACTCATCACATAATGTGACCCAGTTCTTTAATGCGCCAAGATAGTTGCCAAGTGTAAGTTCTCCTGTCGCCTGCATTCCACTAAATAAAACTTTTTTATTGTCTATCATTTCTTTTTGTCTCCTCCCAGGATGTGATTTTTAATATATCGGAATGTTTCTTTCTCACCTTTTTCAGAAAGCATTTCAAGCATAAGTTCAAGCAACGCTCTCGTTTCATCATGAATCGGAATGAAATCTTTACCACCCTGATAATATATATATGGATCCTGGTCTGTATAATGCTCTTTTTTATATATTTTTGACGCTGCGATCCGATCCATGAACATTTCTACAACATAACGTTTTGGAATAGGAACCGGCACCATAGAAGCCGATCTTGTACTGTAATCTATCCAGTATTCAAAATGGTGTTTATTCCGCCCCTTATGGTGCAACCATGCACTGGAGTATCCGATTGCCTCACGTTCCGCATTATTTGGGCTGCGATCTCCCTGAAAATATCTCGCACCGACCAGAAATTCTGTTGGCGAATATTTTGACAGATCATGTAAGAGACCTTGTCTGATCAGACCTACCGCAAAACATCCTCTCATGACAAATAGTCTGTGATGTGTAATTGTTATAAAATGTTTCCATGCCTTCATCTTTTTTTATCCACTGTTATTTCTTTCTTATTCTTTTTTCTGCTGCAATACAGCTTCATACTTCTTGCATTAACATCAATCAGATTGCTTTTTACTTTCACTGTATCTGTGACTGTCTGCTCATTTGATTTCGTGCTGATTTTTTCTTCTGACTCTGTATTTATCAATAAAACCCATTCATCACCATCCGGAAGTCTTGGAAGTGCAAATGTATGCGGGATCCAGTGCATATTGATCGCAAGATAGAAAAAATCATCATGAATTCTGTTCGTACTGGCATAAAGTCCGCAAAACATCATAGCGATCTGTCTGCTGTGGTTTTCAAGTTCTGGCTGCCAGACTTCTTCTCCATGATAAGACAGATCTGGGAATCCACATGCCAGTGTATCCATGATCCGAAATTCCTGTTGTCTCCTTAAAATGGGATGCATTTTCTTGATTTGAATCAATTGATTTGTAAATTCAAACAATTCACTGTTCTTATTCTTGTCATTCCAGTTCAGCCATGTCGTTGCATTATCCTGACAATAGGGATTGTTGTTTCCGTTCTGTGAATTGGCAAATTCATCACCGCTCAGGATCATGGGCGCTCCCTGCGCAAGCAATACCAGCATCATTGCATTTTTCATTTGTCTGATACGAAGCTTTTTTACAGTCTGCTTTCTTGTGAGCCCTTCAGAGCCACAATTCCAGCTGTAATTATAGGAGTTCCCATCACGGTTTTCCTCTCCATTTTCTTCGTTATGTTTTTGATCATAACTTACAAGATCAAAGAGTGTAAATCCATAATAGTTCGTTATATTTTTAATCAAAGCATACTCTGCAGGATTTTTTCTGAATAGTTCCAAAAACGAAGGGATCATATCCTCATCGCCTTTTAATAACTTTCTGGCCGTATACATGTAGTCATCTTTAAGAAGACAGAGATTTCGGTCAGGTTGTTTTACCGATCTGTCAGGCGTGAGAGGCATTTCATTGAAAATCAGCTTTGTTCTTTTTAGCAAAGGTTCCTGAACGATCAATTCGTATGGTATTTTCTCACCTGTAACCATAAATCCATCAATTTTATAAACTGTTTTCCAAAACTTTAAAACATCAAGGATTAAATAAAACTTTGTATTTCCCGGAAAATAAAGCTGCATGATCACTTCAATATTTTCATCATGCAAAGCTGAAATCATACTGGAAAATTCATGGTCTGACTGTTCCGGATGTTCAGAATAAGATGATTTCGGTGCAAAATAACAGCCTTTTTTATAGCCCCAATAATTAACTCGTATCTCTTGTTCATCGTTCCCTAAAGGGATTTTCTCTTTATAATAAGCTGAATTTTCTGATAAACGTTTTGATTCTGTTTCTTCAAACTCATAAGAAGGCATTAAAATTATGGATGTAATTCCAAGCTCTTTCAGATATGAAATTTTTTCAGTAATCCCCTGAAAGGTTCCTTTTGATTTTATATTTGATGAACTATGTTTGGTAAAGCCTCTTGGATGAAGTAAGTAAAAAATACTTTCTTCATAGGGAATTGTCGCAGAAAGTCCTCTCGTATGATACTCCTGATTTATCAATATCACAGTCCGAATTTCACTAACAGGTCTTCCATACTGTTCCATTCCTGTAAACTTCCTGCCATAAGGATCCGGATGGATGATTCCATCGATCAGGTAGTTATATTCGAACTCTTTAGGATCAAGTCCGTTGATTTGGACCGAAAACACAGAACCGGTCCGAAATTCATCAGTCAGCTCTATTATGATCTCCGGTTCTCCGGACTTTGGATATAATACAAGCTTACATTCTAGAACGGGATGACAATCCATGGAAAAATTGATACCCTGAATTGTTTCAGATACCCCCAGTGGATATGGAATTCCTTTTTCTACACGTAATCTGTGGCCCATGCGCATTCCTTTCCGTTCTTACGACTCGAATATAGTAATCATAACATAAATAGATAGGTTATGAAATATATCTTTTCACATTTATCCCTTGTTTTTCAGACAGCAATTCGGTAATATAGTTCTATACAAACATGATTCCATTTAGGAAAGGGGAAACTATGACAAACGAATTTGATGATGAAATGGGTTTTGACGATGAAGAAATGACCGTCACACTTGATCTCGAAGATGGACCTGTAACCTGTGCTGTAATTGTAATCCTTACAGTTGATGAAAAAGATTATATCGCTCTGCTTCCATTAGATGAAAATGGTGATAACGAGGAAGGTAACGTATGGATCTACAGATATTTTGAGGATGAAAATGATCCTGATGCTGAACCTGTCATCGAATATATCGAAGATGATGCTGAATATGATAAAGTTGCTGCAGCATATAACGAGTATCTCGAAGAATCAGAACATGATGAAATCATTGATGAAGAATAACGAGCCAAATATTTTTTCGTTGATTTGATCGTATTAAAAGGGGAATGGGTGAAACTTACCTATTCTCTTTTTTTATTAGTTTTGTAATATATCTTGAATGATGCAGACGTTTATCCTGATTATATTCTGACCAGAAAATATATAATTCCGTTTTGGCTCTTGTCATTGCAACATAAAACATTCTTCTTTCCTCTTCTATTTCTTCTGCATTTGATGCTTTAGAATGTGGTATGATTCCTTCATTCACAAATGGCATGATCACACAGGGCCATTCTAGTCCTTTTGAAGCGTGGTAGGTCATAAGTGTAATGGTATTGTTCCGTTCACTTCCTGAATTTTCCTTTGCTCTTATACTTTGTGTATTCTTCATTTGGGATTGAAACTCTTCAATATGACAGATCCAATCCTCTAAAGTTATAAAAGCTGAAGCTCTTTTCTGCAGTTCATCCAGAAGTTCCTTCGAATTCTGGAAACTTCTTCCATTCTTATATGACTCCTGGTTCAGATATGCTTCGTAACCAATCCCTTTTCTGATATAATTGACCGCCGCATAAGGACTCATTCCTCTGATCATCTTCAGATCGTAATCCAACTTCAGGATCTGCTCTGTTACCATATGACTATATTGATTTTTACGAAGGAGTTCCCTGCAGGAGATCGTTACATCATCAATACCGTAGCGTTTGATATAACGCAATGGTTTATTCATGATCTTTAAAAAATATTCCCTACGTCCCGTCAATGCAAACCTGATATAAGAAAGGATTACATCTATAACAGGACGACTATAAAAATCAGTTATTTTATCGCGTAATGTAAACGGTATTTTTGAAATACTCAATTGCTCAGCAAGCAGTTCAAAGGATGAAGCTGTCCTTGATAGAATCGTGATTTCTGAAGGTGCTCTGTACAATAGCATTTTTTCAAGCATTTTAATGATATTTATGACTTCTTCATCCCTGCATTGAAAACCATGGCAGACCAGGCATCCCTTCTTCTCACTTTTTGACTGAATTGATTTTTGTATACGAACATCATTATCTGATATGACCTTCTCTGCGGCTATTACGATCTCATTGGATGACCTGTAATTTGCTGATAACATGATTTTTTCTGCTTCAGGATAATCTCGATCAAAATGCAATAGGATCTTAGGATCAGAACCTCGAAATGAATAAATTGCCTGATCATCATCACCCACTACGAACAGATTATTCTGCGGGTATGCTAATAGCTGGATCATCTGATACTGAATTCTGTTAATATCTTGAAATTCATCTACAAGAAAATACGTAAACCGTTCTCTCCAATAGGCGAGCTGCTTATGATCCTTGATTAAATGCTCGTAGCATAACAGAATCAGATCGTCAAGATCAAGCTTTTTCATACGTTTTTTTGACTTTTCATATTCCTTCATGATGGACTCAAAATAAGTGTCTTTTGGGGATTTATGTTTAGATTCAGACATACCTGTCTGATTGCGGATCGTTGAGATCCTTGATAATAATTCATTGATTTCTTCAGACTGAATGTTATCTTCAGATTCTGATAAAAACTCAGATTTATTTTTCAGAGCGGAAATTATTTCAAGAATGATTTCCTGTTTTTCGATAAGGGTAAGGATATCCTGATGCTGATAGTGAAAGGATTGTTTTAAGATTTGAAAAAAGATTGCATGAAAGGTACCAAATGTTACTTTATAACCACGTTCCTGACTGCTCCTTTGGAATCGTTCCTGCATTTCTAGTGCAGCAGCCTTTGTGAAGGTTATGACCAGAATGTGTTCCGGTAAAATTTTGTGATGTGTGATCAGATGGCGAATCCTGTTTATTATGACAGTCGTTTTACCGGAACCCGGTCCTGCAATAATTCTTGCAGGACCAGTTCCATGAAGTACTGCCTTTTTCTGTTCTTCATTTAAATTCAAATTAAAATTATTATTACTGCTTTTCAAGCTGTAAGATACCTTTTTTTATTCTGGATAAGGATTCTTCCTTACCAAGTATTTCCATAATTTCTGTTGCACCTGCCGGAGTCATCTGTCTGCCGGATACTGCTGTACGAATTGGCCACATCACATAACCGTTCTTATATCCTTTTTCTGTAATGAACTGCATCAGAGTCTGGTACAAATGATCATTACTGTAATCATCCGTCTCCTCCAGAATTGGAAGTACTTCTTTTAATACTGTAAGGGAAGACTGCTCATCTGTTTTCATTTTCTTATGTGTGAACATGACAGAATCATACTCTGGTAATTCTTCAAAGAAATCAATCAGCGCCGGAATGTCCGGGAAAACTTCGATTCTTGTCTTGACCATTTCTGCGATCTTTTTAAGATTGAGGTCTTTCCTGACCGCCTGTTTTAAGAAAGGTTCTGCCATCGCATAAAACGAATCGAAATCCATTTTTTTGATATATTCACTATTCATCCATTTTAATTTTGTATAATCAAATACTGCCGGCGATTTTGACATATGGGTATAATCAAACAGTTTGATCAATTCATCCAATGTAAAGATTTCGTCATTAGAATCCGGACTCCATCCAAGGAGTGCAACATAATTTACAATCGCTTCGGTCAAGAATCCCTGTTCAGCCAGATCTTCGTAAGAAGAATGTCCACAACGTTTTGACAGTTTATGATGTTCCTCATCTGTAATAAGTGGACAATGTATATATACCGGCACTTCCCATCCAAATGCTTCATAAAGTCTGTTATACTTGGGTGAAGAAGAAAGGTATTCATTTCCTCTTACGACATGTGTGATCCCCATCAAGTGATCATCAACAACATTGGCAAAATTATAAGTTGGATATCCATCAGACTTGATCAGAATCATATCATCAAGTTCTGAATTATCGACTGTAATATCTCCATAAATCTCATCCTGGAACGTCGTCGTTCCTTCTGTAGGATTGTTCTGTCTGATCACATATGGAAGACCCGAAGCAAGTTTTTCTTCCACCTCTTCTTTTTTCAGGCTGAGACAGTGCTTGTCATAAACATTGATCTCTTTTCCTGCAACAACCCTGTTCAGTGTTGCAAGACGTTCTTTATCACAGAAACAGTAATAGGCTTCCCCTTTATCGACCAGCTTTTTTGCATATTCAAGATAAATTCCCTGTGCCTGTCTTTCACTCTGAACATAGGGACCTACCCCTTTGTCAAGATCGGGACCTTCATCATGGATCAGTCCAGTTTTTTTCAATGTTCTATAAATAATTTCAACAGCACCTTCCACAAATCTTTCCTGGTCTGTATCTTCAATACGGATAATAAAATCTCCGCCTTCATGTTTTGCAATTAAATAAGCATATAATGCTGTTCTTAAATTCCCCACATGCATACGCCCTGTTGGACTTGGTGCAAATCGGGTTCTGACTTTACTCATTCTATTTCTCCTTTTAAGCTCATTTTAGGAATACGTTCTGATGCTGCTTCTTTAAAGTTGTTAACATGCTTTGCAGCTTTGGAAATATCGATATTCGTACCAGCACCTGCAACACAACCACCTGGGCAGGCCATTCCTTCGATCAGACATCCATTCTTTTTTCCTGCCTTTGCAAGCATCAGAATTTTTTTACATTCACTCAGACTTTCTGCATGTTCGATATTAACGTCAACGTCAGGATAATATTCTTTTACACATGCTTCTATTGCGCTTGCTACACCACCCGCAACACCATAACCTCTTCCGGCTCCGGTTGCATCATTAATTACAGCAGGTGACTTCATTTCTTCCACAAGAATACCTTTTGCTTCAAACATCCCTGTCAATTCTTCAAATGTAATGACAAAATCAACATCAGAACGGACGGTTCTCCTCATTGCTTCCAGTTTTTTTGAAGCACATGGTCCAACAAAGACGACTGCAGCATCAGGATGGTCTTCTTTGATCTTCCTTGCAGTTGCGACCATTGGTGTCAAAGAGTTCGAAATATTGTCGATGGTCTCAGGAAAGAATTTTTTTGCCATTTCTGACCATGATGGACAACACGAAGTCAATAGAAATGGTGTTTCTCCCGATACTACTTTATGGACATAATGCTCGGCCTCAGCCAGTGCACCCATATCTGCTCCAATCGCTGTTTCGTATACATTTTCAAAACCCAGTTCAAGCAAAGCTGCCTTGATCATTTCAGGCGTAGCACTGCCGAACTGTCCAACAAATGCCGGTGCGACCTGTGCAATGATTTTTTTACCTGACTGCATTGCCTTGATCAGCTGAAAAATCTGTGATTTATCTGCAATCGCTCCAAACGGGCATGCGACCATGCACTGACCACAGGAAACACAGATATCATTATCAATTTTTGCTCTGTTCAGCTCGTCCGATTTGATCGCATTGACACCGCATGCATCTGCACAGGGTCTTGTCTGATGCGTGATCGCGTCATAAGGACATACTGCTTTACATTTTCCGCATTTAATACATTTTTCCTGATCAATATATGATTTGCCATTGATCATGGTGATCGCATTTTTTGGGCACACCTCACGGCATGGATGTGCAAGACAACCCATACATTTATTGGTGACTTCATACAGATTGATCGGACATGCGTTACATGCTGATGGTATGACCTGCATGAGCGGTGGTTCATAATATTGCTCAGATATATTGCTCTCTTCAAGTCCCTGTGTCAGATGTACAGCCTTGTCTTCAGGTCTTAATGACATACCCATGGCAAGTCGCATTCTTTCTCTGAACACAGCGCGTTCACGGTAAATATTTTCCCAGTAATCTGTTTTATCCGCATTCACTATTTTATATGGAAGTTCTTCCATATCTGCAATTAAATTGTCAGAATGATAAGCGAGATTCGCGATTTCCTTAAAAACCTGTCTTCTGACTTTTCTGACCTGCGTATCGATTCCCCTCATAGTACTCCTCCAGATTTTATTCCCCTGCCAATAACCATTCCTTATTTTGACACAATCCAATTCAGAAATCAAGCATATGCGATTAAAATATGATCAGCATTATAAGCCTGCGATTCTGCTTCCGATCTGAAAAATAAGCGTAGCCACAAGCCAGGCTGTCAGTAACTGGAACAGGATCACTTTACTTGTGAATTTCCATGAATTGCTTTCTTTTCGTATTGTTGCGATTGTTGCAACACACGGTGTATATAACAGGCAGAATGTCATGAACGCATATGCCTGCAATGCTCCAAACTCAGGTGAAACTGTTAAAATACTTTGCAAAAGGGACTGATTGCTTCCTGATGCTGTTGTTTGAAATAATACATTCAGACTTGAAACTACAACTTCTTTTGCAGAGATCCCTGAGATCAGAGCAACTACGAACTGCCAGCTGTCCAGTCCTGCTGGTCTTGTAAGTGGAACCATCAGTTTTCCAATCAATGCGCCAAAACTTTCATCAGGCTGTGACGTCATTCCAGCCGGTCCAAAATTTAATAATACCCAGATAATTAAGGAAGCGATAAAAATGACCGTCCCTGCTTTCGAAAGATAATCTTTTAATTTCGTAACGACATAAATACGGATCGTTCTCAGATTAGGTCTTTTATATTCCGGAAGTTCTATTAATAACACTTCTTTTCGGGCTTCTTTTTTTATTTTTGTCAAAATACTGGCTGTCAGAATAGCAATAAAAAGTCCAAGCAGATATAATGAAAAGCTGACCAGATAAGCATTTTTTTCAAAGAACATCCCCGAAAACAATACATAGATCGGAAGTCTGGCTGAACAGGACATAAATGGTGTTATGATCATCGTTTTTTTCCTGTCTTCTTCCGACTCGAGCGCCCTTGTTGCCATGATCGCAGGCACTGTACATCCAAAGCCAAGAATCATCGGAAGAAATGCCTTACCGGATAATCCAACCTTTCCCATGACTCCGTCCATAACATAAGCAACCCTTGACATATAACCACTGTCCTCAAGAAGTGCGAGCGCCAGAAACAGAATCGCAATATTAGGTATAAAAGTCAGAATACCACCAACACCAGCAAGTGCGCCGTCGATCAACATCGAGTGGAGCCATCCGGCAACACCGATCGTATTGAAAAGAGCTGAAATCGTATTGCTTACAGAAATCAGTATATTTTCCAGAATACCTTTTAAAAAATCTCCAATCGAGAAGGTCAGGAAAAATACAGACATCATGATCAGAAAAAAGAAAAAAAGACCAAACACCGGATGTGTCAGATATTGATCGATTTTTTCAGTAATGTGGGCTTTTTTTTCTTTATAGAACAATACTTCTTCTACTATATTTTCAATATACCCGTATTTTTCCTGGATCATTTGTTTTTCATAGCTTTTGTCTGCAATTGTTTCCACTTCAATTGGATGATCTTTTAAAACTGCTTCATCTCCCTCTAAAAGCTTCACAGCATGCCAGCGTTTGAACTCATGTTTTGGATATCTGGCTCCCATCATGACTTCAAGCTTCTCAATTTTTTCTTCTATTTCCTCACTATAGTGAAATACTTCTGTAACAGGTCCTTCTTCATAATGATGGACGATTGCATGCAGCAGTATATTGATCCCTTTCTTTTTCGCGGCTGATACCGGCACGATCGGAATATTACCGAGCATCTCCGGAAGTCGGTGCAGATCAATTTCTAATCCTCGTTCTTTGATAATATCCATCATGTTTAATGCAATGACCATAGGTTTTTTCAATTCAATCAATTGCATCGTCAAATAAAGATTCCGCTCTAATGACGAAGCATCCACAACGTTCAATATTACATCGATATCCTGATCCATAATACAGTTTCTGGTCACTTTTTCTTCAATGGTATAGCTTGCCAGTGAATAAATTCCAGGTGTATCGATCAGATCGATCCTAAAGTCTTCATAAGATGCAAACCCTTCGATTTTTTCAACTGTGACGCCCGGCCAGTTCGCAACTTTTAAATTGGAACCTGTCAGTACATTGAATAAAGTAGTTTTCCCACAGTTTGGATTTCCGACAACTGCAACTTTTATTAATTTATCCTGCATGCTTACACTTCCTTTACTTCGATTCCTGCTGCAATTGCTTTTCCAATGGCAAGTCTGGTCCCACGCACTTTTATGATCATTGCCCCGTTTTTCTTCCTGGTAATGATTTTTATAGTTGTTCCTTCATTCAGTCCCAACGCCTCCAGCCTTCTCTCGATTGCATAGGCTACATAAATTCCTGTAATTTTGTATTCAATTCCAGACATTCCATCAAAAAGTGTCATAGTTACCTCAATATTTGATAATCATTCTCATTAGCAAATAAATTATATTCTTCTTATACAGGCTTGTCAACACAACTATGCCCGCACTATCAAAACAATTCTACACTGTCTATCATAACCGTTCTTCTCATTGCATGAAAAAAGAAGGAAACTTTTAAAGGTATCCTTCTTTTCATCTTTATGCTTCCTGAATCAGAATTAAATTTTCGTTTTCACATTGTTCTTTTGTATCCATTCTAAAATGAATGAACTGCATCTCCGGGTCAGGTGAAAAATTTACCCAATATGCCGGAACTCTGTGTGAAAAGCCGCAGACCGGACATTGATACTGGTACATTTCCATTATCTAGATTCTCCTATGAAAAATAATGCCATTGTTCCTGGACCAGAATGTGCTCCGATCGTTGGTCCAACATGATTAATTAAAAACTGGCTGATTCCAAATTTTTCTTTAATATAATCAGCAACAAAATTTGCATCTTCTATACAATCTCCATGACTGATAAAAACAATATCGTTACTGGAAAGATAGGATCCTGCCTTCTTTTCCATATAGTCAACTAACTCATGCAGAGATTTTTTTCTTCCTCTCACTTTTGAGATCGGTACCAGGTGACCTTCTTCGTCCACGCGCAGAATGGGTTTGATGTTTACCATTGTTCCGATTACTGCAGCTGTTTTGCTGACTCTTCCCCCTCTGTAAAGATGGTTCAGATCATCTACTGTAAATACATGTACAAAATGATTGATATTTTCTTCAAGCCAGTCGGCCGTCTCCTGCATGGATTTGCCCTCTGCACGCATGGTCACAGCTTTGTGTACAAACAGTCCTTCACCCAGTGACGCACATTTAGAGTCAATGACTCGAATCTTAAGATCAGGATATTCTTCAAGCATTTCATCTGCAGCAATTCTTGCACTATTATAGGTTCCACTTAATCCGGAAGAAAAAGACAGACATAAAATTTCAGAACTATCTTTCATTGCCTCAAGAAAAACACTTTTTGCCTCCTCAGGATTTACCTGTGAAGTCGTTGGCATTTTTCCTTCCCTCATTTGTCTGTAAAACTCTTTAAAGTCCAGTTCATTTCCTTTGGAATAAGTATTTTGATCGATCGTATAAGATAGATACATCACACCGATTCCATTTTCTTCAAGGTAGGATGCCGGAAGATCGGCATTTATGTCTGTTACAATTTTAAATTGTTCCATTTTAGATTCCCCCATAGTTTTTATTGAGCTGATGTACTTCCAAATCCACCATTTCTTACCGTTGTTACTTCATCATCCACAGTAATTCCATATTCCACAAAAATACCCTGCATAAATCCTTCTCCGGCTGCAAGACTTAGTGTCTTGTTCTCGTTGCTGTCATTTGTGATTTTTGCATGAATATGTCCTTCATTATCTGAATAAAAATAATCTGCATCAATAATACCTACTGTATTATTTAACTGTAATCTGTATTTAAATCCCAGTCCGCTTCTTGGATATAATTTCAAGACCCATTCATCCTGCATAAAGGCTCTGATACCGGTTGCGATCTTAATTGTTTCACCCGGCTTTAATTCCAGACTTTCCGGCAGAAAAAAATCATATCCTGCGCTCTTTGAAGTTGCTCTTTTAGGAAGTCTGATCTCATTATATACTTTTCTAGCCTGCTCTTCATTCATTGTTTCTGACACAGCATTTAAATACTCTTTAAAACTGACTTTATGAAACTGCGCAATTCGCTGCATGGTGTGCTCCTTCAATCTTGTAATCTTCACAGTAAATAATGGGGATTTCTGACTCTTCCTGTTCCAGTGTTCTTTTCACATCAATGACTCTCTGGTTTCTACTTCCTTTCCAGCATAGTGTCACGTCCCGTTCTTCTATTTTAAATTCTCCATCAACCAGAACATCTATATATTTGATGATGGGATCAAGTCTGATCTCTTCCCATGAATCTCCAGTATAGAGCCAGATCGTTTTTTCTGGGTATTTTTCTTTTATTTCTGACATTAAGTGCATGACATCAAAATGATTGGCATGGTGCAACGGATCTCCGCCTGAAAAAGTAATCCCTGAAATATATGACTGATCGAGCTGCTCAAAAATTTCGTTCTTTGCAGCATCATCAAATAATATTCCTCCATTTGGATCCCACGTGACAGGATTCTGACAGCCCTTGCAGCAGTGTGAACATCCTGCGACCCATAAGACCACCCGTAAGCCATCGCCATTTAACATGTCATCCTTTGTGATATTATGATATCTCATTGTTACATAGATTTCCTTTCTGCTATTTCTGCCATCTTTGCATCGTTAAGTCTTGTATCTCCATGTACTCTTGAATAGGAAAGATATCCATTCATTCTGTCAATTTTGGTCAGATTTGTACTGCCACAGACCGGACAGCAGTCCATATCAAGTTCCTGATGCCCACAGTCATCACAATAGGAAAGTGATAAGTTCACGCCCTCATATAATCCCATCTCCATTGCTCTTCGAAGTAATGTTTTCACAGCTTCCTTGTTATAATTGATCGGATATTTAACATACTGGATCTTGCCACCATTTGACAATTCCCAGAATCTGTATTCAAGATCCTGTTTCTGGATCGGAGTGATGTTTTCAGTAACATGGCAGTGAAATCCATTGCTGACATATTCTTTGTCTGAAACACCTTCAATAATCCCATACTTTTTACGGAACTGCTGTACCTGTAATCCGCACAAATTCTCAGCAGGTGTCGCGTAAATTGCATATAAATTATGATCTTCCTGTTTGAACTGATCTATTCTTTTATTGATAAATTCAAGCACTTCCAGTGCAAATGTGCCATCTTCTACCAGAGACTTTCCATTGTAAAGCATCTGTAACTCGTTAAATGCTGTAATACCAAAAGATGCTGTCGCATATTTCAACAACGGTTTAATCTTATCCGTCAGTTTTAAATTGCCATTTAAAAATCCACCTTCACAATACGCAAGGGGATTCGTGGATGCACGCATTTCTCCAAGATATGCATAGGTCCTGATGTGGAGCTGGCGTATCAGATTCAGATAATAATCCAGCACTTCATAGAAATCTCTGCTCTCCTGTCTGGCTTTTGCAAGTATCATTGGCAAATGCAGAGAAACAGCGCCAATATTAAATCTGCCTGTAAAGACCGGCGTATCCTGATCGTCTGCAGGATGCATTCCACCTCTTCGATACCATGGTGATAAGAATGCACGGCATCCCATAGGTGAGATAATTTCTCCATACTGCTTATACATGCTTGCTATATATCCTTTTCCAGTCAGACTGAGCCAGTCAGGATACATTGTCTGCATTGAACATGCAACGCCCGCTTCAAAGACATCTTCCAGTGGTCTGCCTGGTCCGTGTAGATTTTCATCATATAAAAATACGATCTTAGGAAATAAAACAGGTTTTTTATGATCCTTTTTACCCTGTCCTTTTTTTCTCACTCCCAGCATCGATATCGTTGCCATTTTAGCGAATTGTCCCGTTCCTGTCCCTGCTGTTACTGTGATAAAAGGATAATCTCCTCTGCTGCTGGCAACTGTATTAAATTTATATTCCCATCCCTGAAATCCCTGTTCAAATTCTTTTTCCACATCTAATAGTGCTTCTGCTTCTGATTTTTCAGGAGAAATTCCAAGTCTAAGATATTTTTCTTTTTGTTTTTCAAACGACTTCTGTGCATATGGTTCCAGGATCAGGTCCACACTTGGCACTGTAAAGCCACCATATTGCTGGCTTGCTGCACTAAGTACAATGTCCCCAATTACGTCAAATGCAACATCAAGCGTTTTAGGCTCATTATACCAGATGTTACCCATTTCAAATCCACCTGATAATACGTTCCGTACATCGAACAGGCAACAATTCATGGTATCTCTTCTGGCAGACATATCATGTACATACAGATATCCATCACGACATGCCTGAATTTCTTCAGTTGTCATGAAAAATTTCTGATATAATTCTTTATTCAGCTGGTTAAAGATCAGACTTCGTTTTGTTGAAACAAGTGCACTGTCTGTATTCGCATTTTCCTTGTCCCCGACATACATGATGGATTGACTTTTTTTGTAGACATCATCCAGCATTTTAACAAAATCCTGTTTGTAGTTACGATAATCACGGTAACTTTTTGCAACGATCGG
>JAQVCQ010000042.1:12628-21071 GCA_028689715.1 Lachnospiraceae bacterium | reverse complement strand
CACAATTAGGGATAGAATGATGTATGTTGACGTGTAAATATGGTAAAATATAGTAATTAGAAAAGTTGAGCCATGCTTAGAGGGGAGCGAAAATGAAAAACGAAAGTAAAATCATTCCACGGATATTAATAACGCTGCTTGGAATCGCAATGATGTTAATTCCAATATCAGATATTATTCTAAAAGTTGCAGGAGAAAGTGCTACAGCAGTGATTACAGAGATTCGGCGGGAAGGTGGAGAACGTTCAGATGGGATTCCAGGAAGGTATACCTACAATATCAGTTATACATTTTATTTACCGGATGGGAAACAAGTTGATGGTTTTACAAAAAAGATTGGAAACTCGGTATATTTGAAGGCAGATGGTACTTCAACTACAAAAGTAAGATATTTAGAGAAAGCACCCTTTATTAATGCGATGGAGAAAGATACAGGGTTAGGCATGGGGCAAATAGTAATGTTTTTGACTGGTGGGGGACTGATTTTTTTGATCAATAAAAGAAGATAGAAATGGAACATAAGTGATAGATAAAAATGGGGAGGGGACATTATGGCACGATTTTGCGGAAATTGCGGTACGGAAATGGAGGAGAATTCTTTATTTTGTGGCGAATGTGGATGGAAAGATGAGGAAACAGGATCCATACCTGAGGAGATAGCTCTTGGTCAGGAAGAGAAAATGACAGTACAAGATAAAGGACATGACGTTAACGGAAAAAGAACAGGGATATTGATAGGAGCAATATTCCTTGTGGTGATAGTGCTGATCCTGGGGGCGACCCAGAGAAATAAGATATTAAATAGCCTGAAGATACGAGACACACAAGATGGCTTGGACAAAGTAGAAGTGACAGAGCAAGTGACAGAACCTGTTACAGAGCAAGCTACAGAACCACTTACAGAGCAGACCACAGAAAAAAGTACAGAAGAAATAGCTGCGGAACTGTATTCGCTGGATCAGCTCAATGGAACTTATTCGGGCAGTGTAAAGGTTAGTTTCTCAGATAATATTGCAGATATGGGAATGACGGAAGAAGACCTAAGTATTTTACAAAACACTCCATTTATTAGAATTATGTTAGAAGGAGATCAATTAATATTTGGATTTTATGATGAGGAATATGAAGGATATTCTGATATGCCGGCTATGACGATTGACTTAATTGAGAATCAGCTTACGGGAAGTTCACAGGTCACAGATCTTGCTACTGCAACTTTTAATGCTGAAGCTACAATGGTAATTGTGGATGATGTTGAACAAATGATGATGACGGGTTTCTGTACGATTGAATTTTTAACTGAAGATGGAAAGGGAGCTACTGTTAACTTTGACTTTGTTGCGGCACGTTAAAATTTCTGAAGAGAGGTAGATTTATGGATGAAAAGATGATAAAACACCCAAAAGTCAGTCTGTTAAAATGGATGAATCCAGCAGGCATGCTGGAACATGAACTTGAAAAAGTACCATGGTACATAGCAATTATAATTTCCGGAATAGCATTTGGATTATTATTCTGGCAGACTGGACTTGACCAAAGGGTAGTCAAGGAAATTGGCATACCAGAGATTGCAACCCTTGCGATAAAGGGGATTCTAATGGGAACACTGGGAGTGATCGTACTCAGTTTTTTTGTATGGGTATTCATCCGAATTACCAATAAATCAATATCACTGGAACAAGCAATCAAACAAATGGCATTATCTTATACAGCACCAATGGTTGGACTTTTATTTGGATTGATCCTGAATATTGCATTTGGAAGCAGAACAGCAATTGCATTTGGGATATCAGGTGTTTTATGGTCTCTTAATCCTATATTTCGAACAATAAAAAAGGCATCTAAAGATCGGATTTTCTTATCACTTTTTCTGACAACAGCGATAGGTCTCATCGTGATGCTCTCATGGGACTTTTTGGTATAGGGAGGAAATGGAATGGGTAAAATTAAGATCGTATGTGTGCTAATGCTTTCATTTCTTCTGGCGTTTGATAATCAGGCTTCATTCAGTGGAAGACTGATTAGTTTTATAGTCCTAAGTAGTTATCTTTTCATACTGCTCGCCATAACAAAATGGATCGCAGGAAGGTTCATTTCAGACAAGATTCTATTTAATCAGCTTTTTGATAAAGCATATTTGTTATTAATTCCATTTACAATGTTTGCACTGGTAGGAAGATTTTATCTGGGTTGGGATACTGTCCAGGCATTTATTTCTACTGGCATTATGGGGAGTGGAGGCATGCTTTCGGCAGAAGGAGTCAAGTACGCGAAAAGAAAAAAGACCCTGATGATAATCATAACAACAATAAGCTTTTTGACATTTTTTGGGTTCATGCAACTTGCGGAATTGTTAAAGGGGGTGCAATTAGGATGAGAAGAAAAGGGTGGATTTTTTTATTGATCTTTAGCCTGTTTGCACAGGGAAGTTATGTTTATGCTAATAATTATAACATAGTGGAATCACTTGATATTTATGAGGGGAACCAGTTCCGTACTCAATTTTCGATAGACAATGGTGAAACAACAGAACCAGGCGAAATCATTGTTTCTGTCCCAACAACTTTGGAAGCATCTGAGGACAATGAATACGGAGCACCGTATAGTTATGGAATCAGTACACCAACGGTCTATAGTCATGACATAAATGTCGAGTATGTAAGTAGTAATGCATCTGCAACGTATTCGGTCTATGCATATACTTCTGGAAGTTGGCCGGAATTTGTAGAGAAAGTAAGAAATAATCCAGATGAGTACCTTTCAGAGGGAACCTTTACAAATCTTACGTCAGCAAGAGGTCGAGAGATGATCATTCTCGAAAGAAGCAGCGCAGAGACAGAGCTGGAGGAGTATGAAGATATTGATTATGTAGGAAGAACTTATGATCTGGCATATTCAGCCAATCGGACGATCAGAACCTTTATACATCTGAAAGAATTTGACCATCTTGGGATGACATTTTGTATTGATGCATCTGGTGAAGGCAATGGTCATTATCAATATGAAGGCAGTTCTGACAACCGGGGGAATGGTTTGGGATCTGCCATGAGCGCTGCTGAAAGCAATTACGCTACCGTATTGGGGCATATTCAGGGAATTGAGGCAATCGCAGAAGTTATTCCATTTTCAGAGAATCAGATAGATTCCGAACCAGTAGTGGACACGGGATTCATCCAGTTGGATATTGATACAAAGGCAGTGGAAGGGAAACAGCTGGTGTTGTCTGGAAGTATTACAAGCAGCTCTGATTTAAAGACGGCTAGTCTGATTCGTGCAAGTGGTGGAGCAGCCGTTCAAGGCAGCGTAAATCTGGGGGAACCGGTTATACGGCCGAATGGGGACAGACTATGGTTATTTACTGCAAATTGTGAATTTGGAGAAAGTGAAAAGCCGGTCACAGAAGAGAATGTCTATTATTTTAGCGTGGAGAATGAACAAGGTAGTTCAAGTGAGAAGAGAATTGTTGTAGACCAGTATGGAACTGTCACAGCAATGATTGAAAATGTAATAGCAGAAGATAATGCAGATACTGACGAAACTGATCAGATCGACAACAGTGATCTGACAGAAAGTGAAAAGAATGAGTTGAAAAATCTGATCAACTCCTTGGCGGGGTTTGGAGGAACAAACAAGGTTCCAGGTCCTGACAGTGTTGCAACTGCGGCGGCAGGTGTTCTTTCTGCCCCTTTTATAGCTATGCTTGCTGAACTTCTGAAGAAAAAAAGAGAAGATGATCCGTTTGATGGAAAAACGGGAGAGGAAGTTCCGGACAGAGTACTTGTTGGAAAGACAGATGGAAGAATTTATCATGTAAAATATGATCCTAAAACTGGAAAATGGATCGATGATGCATCGGGAAATGAAATTCGAGTGGACGATTTTGAAAGAGCAGAGTCTGATATAGAAGCTGACAAGAAGATGGCACATGAGACTGCAAAAAAATTAGGGCAACGAGACACTGCAAATGACAAAGCGATTGATGAATTAGTTGAAGAACAAAAAGAAAATGCAAAAATGCTTGAGCGAATTCATCATGTGAAGAAAGAAATTTATACTGGAAATGCCAAAGGGCTTTATAAGGGTGACGGTGAGCCTGGTGATATGATTACAAAAATCAATAAAATGGAATCTGGTATGAAAAATGGTGTGGGACTTTCAAGAGATGATTATGAAAAGATAAAAAGGGTTTATGGAAAACATTTATTTGGAGATACTTTGCCAGAAGATCAGTTACCTAAAGGGCAGGGACTCGGTGGTGATTTGATTGATATGGCAAAATTATCCGGGGAAGAAATTGCAAGAGGTGAGTCCTATAAGTCAATGGCTTTAAAAACGCTTGTTGGGATTGCAACAGGGGGAACGTCTGAAATTGGATTTGAAGGTGCAAAAGCATTGATGACAATGAAGGACTATGTAGACAAAGGTGGAGACTCTGCACTTGAAGCCTTTAAGCTTGCAGCAGAACAAACAATTAAAGACGAAATCATGGGAAGAATTGTTGAGGGAGGTATAAAAACTGCAGTTAAGGGTGGAAAAGGAGCAGTAAAATACATTAAGGACAATGCGGATGAAATAAAGGGTGAGATACAGGCAGCTAAGAATAATCTTGCAAAAAAATTAGACGAACTGCATCAGGGACTCGCATTGAATAAACAGACTGCGGTGGACCAGTTCGCGAAACAGGCTGGAAAAGCTGAAGAAGAAGCATTGGAATTAATTAAAAAGAGTCGTAAAAATATAGAAGATAGTGGTGATCTTTTAAAAAGAGATGAAGCATTTTTTAGTGGCAGAAAAGAAGGGCTGAAGAAAATACAACAATTAGAATCTGCTAGAAAAGCATTGGAAAAGAATCCAGATTCCTTAAAAGCGAAGAAGGCATTTAAAGATTCCGTAGAAAAAGTGCAGATGGATAAACATGCAATGCATCAGATGAATGATCTTCCGGGAGAAACAGGGCAAAAACTCAGAAAAGGTTTTAATCAGCAAATGGAGGAAACATACGAAACTTCAATTGATAATACAAAAAAGAGATTAGCAGACGAATATGGAGTATCAGTGGATGATATTGAAGTTGTGAAAGCAACGAATTCGATGGAGGGTAAAACAGCAACAGCTGCTTTTGCCAAAAAAGGAACTCTTGGAAAAGAAACATCGGCGTTTGACTATTCAGCAACGAAAAGCAAACCAAAGGTAGATGGTCAGATTTCTGGAGACAAATCAGGTTATGATAAGGATGTGACCTTCCGATTAAAGCAGAAAAATGCACTCGATGTTAGAACTGGAAAAACTGTAAAAGGAGATTCCTTTGTAGATATTCCGGAAAAAGATGCAAAACGAATCTATAATGAAGAATTCTATAAAGCTGCGAGAGATGGAGAAATTCCACTTAAAAAGACAGGAAGCAGAGGATTGCACGAAGTAGATTCAGACGTGATTGATGAATACGCTCATAAAATGGATCAGACTGCGGGGGACAGACTATCTACAGAAAGTTATGGATCCAGAAATGAGGATCTCATGGCGGCTGTCAGAGAGAAAAATAAGAATTTTTCAGATGTAGAAGCAGTTGGAAAAACAATGGAATATAAAGCGAATCACTGGGATAAAATGGGCGAGGAACTACTTGAAGATGCGAAGAAAGCAGAACATGCCGGAGATTTTCTGAAGGCAGATGAGATGAGGATGGCAGCAGAAGCATGTAAAGAAGAAGGAATTCGTCAGACTACAAAGCAGTTCAACAATCAGGTCATCGAGAGAGCTGCGTTATTAAATGCAGCCGCAGGCAAACCTATCGTCATCATTCCAGACAAACTCCTTACTGCTGTAAAGGTCATGGAACAAACTGGTAAACCTGGCGGAATCTCTGTTGCAGAAGCAGAAGCAGTATTAAAAGAGATGGAATTAACGTCAAGACAGGTCGCAGAGCAGAGTTCTGCCTTATTAGAAGGAATGCAAAAACTCAAGCCGCAATAGGTTAATATCGTAGAAAATTTTGAAATCAGACAAGTTTCGAACCTCTCTATTTGTACGCGTGTTTCAGCACGCAGATTGGAGCCATGCATGGATAAAAATAGTCAGTTATTAATTCCCAAGAACCTTATAAAGGATTTGTGGAAAGAGTTCGATGTGACTGCAAATGAATTAGGTCATACTGTTTTTGTGGTGAATGAACAAAAAAAATCAGGAGATTTTTTATTAAAATATGATAAGCAAAAAGGTGATTTGGAAGATACGCTTCAAGTGATGGCAAAGCCCACGAACATTTGTGATGTAAAGATCATAGCGCCAATGGATTATATTATGAAGTCGCAGGTAGTTTCAGGCGAACTTGTCACATTATACATGGGGTGTGAAGAATTAAATTATCGGACCGAATTGGTATCAAGTACAAAACCACATGAACGTTATTTGGAATACCTGAAACAGAATGGAAGTTTTTTTACATCAGGGACTAAACTTGAAATAAGCTGGAACGGTATTGTAGCGCTGATGGCTTGTGCAGACAGTAGAAAGAGATCGGATTATGAGAAGTTGATGCATCATCAAACAGATGAAACTGAGTTTATAAAAGAAAATCTCCAAATGGAATTAGATGAGAGTCATCGTTATGGGGATACACGATGGTTGACCCCATGGGTCATGAAATTATTAAATCCGTCTCTGGAACGAAGCATCGATCTGGATCAGGGAATTAGTGAATTAAAGAAGATCGGCTTATTGGAAGAACAGAATCACATACTGTTGTTTAGCACGCCAGGTGAAAGCTTGGTTCGTGAATTTTCGCGCTACCAGGTAAGTCTTGATATTCAGTCAGTATTTTATGACAAGGATAAAAGATTAACAGGTTATGCATCGGGTTTTCTTGCAACAAAGGATATGCTTTTCTGGATCAATTCGGAAAATGATGCGTATCAGATCGTATCTGTTGATGAGGATGACGCACTCCAAATTTTAGAACATTTATTTGCACCTGGGGAAGTTCCACAGCAAGAAGAAACAACGCAACAGAATAACGAAACATCTCAACAGCAGAGTGAGGCAGTTCCACCGCAAAAAGAGATCAGTGCAACTGGCTGGGTATGCTCAAATTGTGGAAGAGAGAATAATAGTAAGAATAAGTTCTGTGTACAATGTGGGAAACCAAAATAGAAGATCATTTGTCAGTTCTACAGTATATTCAGGTTATTTTGTAATAAAATATATTATAAGAAAATACATCCAGGCTAATTCTGGGTGTATTTTTTTAAACAGAATATTGACAATATAGACCACATGGTCTAATCTGATATTAGACCATGTGGTCTAAGGAGGTTTATATGAATATTATTTTTTTGTGTTTGGGTTCCAGAGGAGATGTTCAGCCATATGTTGCAATAGGAAGAAGTGCGATTGAATCGGGCCACAATGTTACGATATGTACCGGGAAAACATTTAAAAATTTTGTAGAGCAGAATGGTCTGGATTTTCAGGAATGTAGTTTAGATCTTATGGCTATATTGCAGACGCAGGAAGGTAAACAGGTGTTTGAGGAGGGTCTAAAACATCCATTTAAAGCAATGCAATATGCAAAGAGAGTCATTAATCCTTTATACAGAAAAGCAATGACAGAATTTTATGAAGCATGCAAAAAAAAGGATGTGATCATATATCATCCCAAGGCATTTGGAGCAGTTGATATCGCTGAAAAATTGGATATACTATGTATCTCTATGCCGCCAATACCAATTATATATCCTGTATCTGAATTCCCAAATCTAGCCATCACGACGAAAGATCTGGGTGGATTTTTAAATAAACTTACATATAAACTAGCGAACCTTGGAGCCGAAAGCAATAATATCAAGGATATTAATAATTTTAGAGAAACAGAGCTTTCACTCAAAAAAAGGAAGGCTGGAGAGTATATGGTTCATAGAGAAGGAAGGATACTTCCCATTATCTATCCCATCTCTACAAGTTTATTTTTGGATACGAAAGAATTCGAAAACGAAGTTTATTTATCAGGTTTTCCCATATTAGAGGATAACAGTTCGCTTGATAAAGAAACAGAAGATTTTTTGAAGAATGGACCAAAGCCAATTATTGTCACATTTTCATCTATGCCATTGAATGATCCAAAATCATTTTTAAAGAAAATTGAAGCAGCTTTATTGATGAGTGGGAATAGAGGAATTATAATTACTGGAAATAGTGGAATTGATATGAATTCTGTTGACAGCATATTAATAAAAGATTTTATACCTCATGATATTGTTTTTGGAAGAGCCAAAGGAATCTTACATCATGGCGGAGTGGGAACAATGGCGTCAGCGTTACGTAGTGGAATACCACAAGTTATCATGCCATTTAACGTAGATCAGCCATTTTGGGCAAAGCGACTGTTTGATCTGGGCTATTCATTAAAACCTTTAAAGGAAAGTGATTCAGTGGATGAGTTCGCAAG
>JAQVCQ010000042.1:0-12528 GCA_028689715.1 Lachnospiraceae bacterium | reverse complement strand
GTAGTGGAATACCACAAGTTATCATGCCATTTAACGTAGATCAGCCATTTTGGGCAAAGCGACTGTTTGATCTGGGCTATTCATTAAAACCTTTAAAGGAAAGTGATTCAGTGGATGAGTTCGCAAGCAGGTTTGTGGAAATGGATAAGAAAGAAGCGATGATCCGATCCGAAAAAATTGCAGATGTGATAAAGCAGGAAAATGCAAATAGTAACGCAGTAAGACATATAGAAAAGTTATATAAAGAATGGATCAAAACAAATGAATAAAAAAGAAGCAATATTAGAAGCAGCATTAAGAGAGTTCAGCAGGAATGACTTTGAGAATGCGTCAGTTAATAAAATCATCAGGGATGCAAATACCAGTAAAGGCAATTTCTATTATTATTTTAATAATAAAGAAGAATTGTATGTTGCTCTTTTGAAAAAAGCCTGGCAGAAAAAAGCTGAGTTTATGAATGCAATTGATGAAAAAGACATCTTTGGATATTTGGAAAAACAGGTCATGGCCGGAATTATATTCTCCAGAGAAAATCCAGAGTACTATCAACTTAGCAGAAGATTTGCAAAAGAAAAAAATTCGAATATCTATAATCGTGTTTTGAATGAAATTACAACGGAAGGCAGTCATGAAAGAATTAATACTGCAACTGAATTGAAATACGATAGATCGACGATTAGTGATATATTTTCAAAAGAGTTTGTCGATAGCTATATCGCACTGATATTAAATAATATGGACGAGTTAATTGATGCAAATGATGATATACCTAAGATTGAAGCAAAACTGCTTTTAATTATTAAAGTATTAAAAAATGGATTAGAGCAAAAAATGAAGTAGAGCGACTTAACTAGTTTAGTGTAACTAATTAATTTTAAATCAGGAGTAAATCGAACATGGAAAAGAAACTACAATTGGATTTGCGTTGTTTTTCCATAATTTTTCTACATTTTTAGGACGATCCGGTATATACTTAGAGGATTTATATATCATGCCAAACAGTCGAGGCAAAGGCTATGGGAAAGCACTATTGAAGAAACTTGCGCAAATCGCAATGGAACGCGGTTGCGGCAGGCTCGAGTGGTGGTGTCTTGACTGGAATAAAGAAAGTATTGATTTCTACATTTCGTTAGGTGCAGAACCCATGAAAGACTGAACAGTCTATCGGGTCGCAGGTAATGAATTGAGCGAGTTGGCAATGAGTGAGTAAATCCCATTTTTTTGAAAAACTTAAATATCCAAATCTTTCAAATAAGTATTTTTACAACCTTTACTTTCATAATAATGTAACATTTCGTCAATTTTTCTTTTGTCATAGCTGGTAATACAGTCTGCAAGGACGTGTACGTCATAATTTGCCTTACATAAGTTGTAACAGGTTGATTTTACACAGGCAACAGCATCTGCGCCTGCTATGTAAAAGTCAGATATTTCATTTTTACTAATAAAATCCGTAAATTCTTCACAACTTAAAGCGTTCCCCTTGTATTTTGTGAAAATATTTTCTGATACTATTTTCAAATCTGAAGCCAATTCAGCCCCCAATGTGTTGTGTTTAAAAGTCCTCGTACCGGCTGATAAATTCTCATGTCTTATATAAACAACTGGAATACTGTGATCGACTGCCCAATCGATTGCTCTGTTGATGTTGTCAATCACATCTTTGTAATTCTTGGTTATGTCATTTTGAATATCGATGATTACGAAAGCTTTTTTCTGCATAGTATTTCCTCCTGGTATGTATATGGATTTATCATTTATTTACTATATTGATTATATCCTGCAATTGTTGACAACAGTATGGCAACAATCTACAATGATAAAAAATGGGAGGCAAAAATCAGATGAAAGTTGACAGGCTTGTTAGCATTATTATGATACTTCTTGATAAAAAACGGATAGGTGCGCAGGAGTTAGCTGATATGTTCGAAGTTTCACCCCGCACGATCTACCGGGATATCGACGCGATCAATATGGCGGGTGTTCCAGTCTGCTCCATATCGGGAGTGGGCGGGGGTTTTGAAATCATGAAGAAGTATAAGATCGATAAAAAGGTTTTTTCGACTGCCGACCTTTCTGCCATTCTTATGGGGCTTTCCAGTCTTTCTGATATGATGCGAGGCGATGAACTGGTAAACGCACTTGCGAAAGTCAGGAGTTTTATTCCGGCAGACAGAGCAAAAGATGTTGAGCTAAAAGCAAATCAAGTATTGATTGATGTAAGTCCGTGGATGGGAAACCGGAATATACAACCATATTTAGAAATAATTAAAACAGCATTAGAGGAAAACAGGTTGCTTTCGTTTGAATATATAGACCGATATGGAAATAGAACCATAAGAACAACAGAACCATATCAGCTTGTATTGAAAGGCAGTCATTGGTATTTTCAGGGATATTGCCTTAAAAGAAATGATTTTCGTTTATTTAAATTATCCCGAACTATGAACTTAAAAATACAAGAGGGATTTTTTATACCCCGCGAATATCAGAAACCGCAATTAGAGTTTGCAGATATTTTGGAAAGTATGCAGATCAAAATCAAGATTCGTATTCATCAATCGGTAATGGACAGGGTACTTGATTACTGCACGTATGATCATTTTTTACCAGATGGTGAGGAGTACTACATTGTTAGTTTTCCTTTTATAGAGAATGAGTATCACTATAATATTCTTATGAGCTTTGGGGATAAATGCGAGTGTTTGGAGCCGTTACATATTCGCGAGGCTATAAAGCATAGAATACATGATATCGCTATGATATACGAAAAAAAGGAGACAGAGTGATGATACGGATCGCAATCTGTGATGATGAATTAAATGAACTTGAACGCATAAACAGTGTGTTGAAAGAATACATGCAGAAGCATACGGAATATCAGGCTAACATATTTCATTTTTCGGCTCCTTTAGAAATGCTGACATATTTGGAAAAGCATGAAAGCTTTGATATCCTGTTACTTGATATTTATATGGATGGCATGTTGGGTACTGACGTTGCACGTGAGCTACGTCAGCGAGGAGATAGTGGAGAAATTATATTTATTACCTCGTCAAGAGATCATGCAATTGAAGCGTTTGAAGTAGAAGCAGTTCAATATCTGCTCAAACCCTTTACTGAAGAAATGATTTATTCTGTTTTGGATAAAGTTTTGAAGCGGATCTATAAAGAAAAGCTGGAAATTGTAACACTGAAGACATCTGAGGGAATCAGTCGGCTTGCTATAAGAGATGTGGTATTTACTGAAACGGGTCGCAACAACTACCAGATCGTGCATACGATTCAAGGGAAAAAAATTGAAGTACGTATGACAGCCACAGAAATATTTGAGTTATTGTCACAAAACAGGTTCTTTATTAGATGTGGTGCTTCCATTAGTTTGAATCTGAAGTATGTCCGCCAAATCTCTAAAAACAGCATCATTTTTGATACAGGGGAACATCTGGGGTATCCATATCGATCCTATCAGAATCTAAAGGATGCTTTTTTACGTTTCCAGATGTCTGCTGAATAAGAATGTACCCAATTGACCCAAAAACAACGGCAATTACCCCAAAAATAATCAGGGTTACAATTTTATGATAGCATAATAGCAAGATGGGAGGGGACAAGTTGCTATATGATGTATTAGTATTTTTATCATTTCTACAATCTGTGATTGGATTTACATTAATGTCATCTACCACGATGCGTTTTCGTGAGCCTGTCAAAAAGAGAATACTATTAGGAATTTCAATCATGCTTTGCGGTATCATTCTTCTATGCTATCAGCTATTTACCAAGGGACTCTATTCAGTAGACCGTTTTGCAATCCTTGTTATTCTGGTAATTGAGCTTACATGGTTTATTCTTTGTTCGAAAGATCATTTTTTTGTATCACTTTTTAGTTTTCTGACCTTTGTAAATATATATATATCAACGGGCTATTTAGGGGATCTTCTATCGATCAATATTAAAGGGAATACAGCAGTGTTAATGATCATTATTTTTCGATCTTTCATCTATATATTGGAACTTCCTTTACTATTCAAATTCGTACGACCAAGATTTCGCAGACTGGTAGATGCGCTGGATCGCGAATGGCGTGTGGCAGTCATTGTGCCCCTCATGTTCTTAATCATACAAATCATGGTGTTATATTATCCATCTCCCTATTGGCGTTGGGAGAAGAATACCTGGCCTCGAATAATCATAGTTACAGTGTATCTTTTGTTTTTAGCCGTATATTATCTTTTATATATACAAGCGAGTGCTATTGTTGAAAAATATAGTTTAGAAAAAAAGCAATTGTTAATGATGCAACAAGAGAAGTTATGGGAATCAGAACTTGCCCGTCAGAAAGCAACTACAGCCTTATTATATCAACAACGACATGATATGCGTCACCATAATGCACTGATTATGGAACTGTTGCAGCAAGGTGATATTGATCAGTTAAATGCTTATATGAAGAATTTTGAGGAAGCATTGAATCATCAAATTGGAAAATCTTTCTGTACAAATCCAATTGCAAACAGCTTGTTCAATTTATATGCAAGACGTGCAGAGGTACAAGGGATCAAAATGATATTTCATGTCAGCTTGCCGGAAGCAATCGGCATTGACTCCGTTGACCTCACATGTATTATGGGGAATGCGCTAGAGAATGCCATAGAGGGATGTCAGCGCATTGCAGAAGAAAAAGAGAAAGAGATTGTCATCTCTTCAAAATTTATAGATCGTCGTTTACGAATACAGATTGAAAATACGTGCCTGAATGATATTATTTTTGAGGGTGAGATTCCAATGACACAAAAACGAGGAGGTGGAACAGGGGTAAAAAGTATCCTCTATACTGCTGAACGTTATGATGGCACAGCTGGGTTTGCTGTCAAAGATGGAAAGTTCATCACCCAGATTGTACTCAATGCAAGGTAAAAAAAGCAATCGCCCCAAAAAACAATGCAATCACCCCAAAAATATTTTCGCCTCCATTTTTTTGATAAAATAACATAGAAAAAATACAGTTTTTATGTGATGTTGAAACATATGGAGGTTTTTAGAATGCAGTTTATGAAAGAAGCAGTCAAAAAATATTGTGTATTTTTATTAATAGCGGTATTCCTGTTTTTAATCATGCCGGGAAAAGTGAATGCTGCCAGTAACACACTTGTAAATGGAGGATTTGAATATCCAAACCTAAATGTGACAACAGGCCAGTGGTGGACGAATTATAATCCCACTATGGAACAACAGTCATCTTTTGGATGGAATACAACAAGCAATTCCACACCTAAATTCGAATTCGGAGGTGATTGGAATGTCAACGCATGGGGTATCCAGTTTATTCCAGAAGGACGCCAGTTTATTGAGCTAAATGCAAATGTACAAGCGGCTGCTTATCAAGATTTGAACACAACACCGGGGACGATAATTTACTGGTCACTGTATCAGGGTGGCGTCTGGTATTGGGACAGTACAAATATTGATAATACAATGGCAGTTAGAATTGGTACACAAGGTCAACTACCAGTTGATACTATGAAAACTTCATCAGGGACAGCATATGATCAGGAATGGACCAAAAGAACAATATATAAATTAGATTCAAAGTCTGAAGAGAGCGATACACCTCCTGCATATGATGGGAAAGATGCAGATAAGAAGCGTCTTTTTACCCAAATGAAAAGATGGACGCGATATGAGGGGTTGTATGTTGTCCCAGAAGGACAAACAATTACAAGATTTGCTTTTGCAAGTCTCTCCGGAATTCCAACGCAGGGAAATCTTCTGGATGGGATTGAATTCAGAGTTGCAACACAGGACGATTTAAACAATCTGGGAAACACATCTGGATCAGAACAAGATTCTGAGGCACAGAAAGAAGCAGCGCGTATAGAAAAAGCAAAACGGGATTGGGAAGTATCTGATAGTAATCCCAAAAACTATTTAACAACAATAACAGGCGACGATGGTGCAATCATTACATCAGGGGTCCCTACAAAAAATCAGTCAGAAGATTATTTTAATCTGATTGTTAAAAATGAGACACAAGAAGCGGAACGTTTATTTGCAAAGACAGCGGCAGAAAATCAGATCGTTGTGACCTTTTCGAAAGCCTCCTATGGAGATGAGTTAAAGAAGCTACTAGAAAATAAAGCGGCATTGCAAAATGGGATTTTATCAAAAGTGATTCAGGTGACCGCCCAGGAAAGAACAAAGAAGGACTACAAGTTGGTTCGGGATATTGAAATGACGGAAGAACCAATTCGTTACAATGCGCAGTTATCGGATGAATTACTGGCGGCTGCAAAAGCAGGCAAGAAAATTCTTGTAATTGGATATAATTATAATGGAGAGACAGAAGTATTGCAGGATTTGGATAATACAACAGGCATTTTTGCGTTTGAGACGAAAAATCCCACGGGTATTTTTGCCTTTGTGATTGCACAATAACATAACATGTATAAATAAGAGTATTTCATGAATGAGACAGAAGGATGCATAATAGCAGAGCGCTGTCTTATTTTTTGCATAAAGAACACAACAATTCTATACATTCATAAAACCGAGTGTTTCATTATTGGTAAAAGTGAGATATACTTAAGATAACAGATTGGAGGTATTCATTATGGGAGACAAGATACCAAAGAAAAAAGATGAGAAGAAAAAGAAATCGGAAAAAAATGCACCAAAGGCACCTGGAACAGAAGCTGTAAAAAAAGTTAAAAAAACGTATTAGTTCAATTTTAATTACAGCTACTTCTGCTGGTTTCAAACAAAAGCCCTTAAGTGTTTTATATGCTTAAGGGCTTATGCCTGCTATAGATAGAAAAAGAGAATGAACAAAATACCGATAGGAAATAAGAAGATCGGATATTCGAACAACAACAGTTAAGAAATGAGGAATTCATGCAATTTAAAAAACTAAATATTATACCTGAGATTTTAAGAGCACTCGAAAAAGAAAATTATGAAATACCAACACCGATACAGGAAAAAGCGATCCCAATCATTTTAAGTGGAAAAGACCTGTTGGGTTGTGCGCAGACCGGAACAGGGAAAACTGCAGCATTTGCAATACCAACACTGCAGCGATTAACAGAAGATAATTCCGTCCACAAATCTAAGCGAAATATCAGAGCTTTAATTGTTACGCCGACCAGAGAACTGGCACTACAGATTTATGAGAGTTTTTGCGCATATGGCGTTTATACAAAATTAAAATACGGTGTCATTTTTGGAGGAGTGTCTCAGAAGCCGCAGGAAGAAGTGCTAAAGAATGGCGTAGATATATTAATTGCAACGCCTGGCAGGCTCAATGATCTGGTCAATCAAAAGCTGCTTGATCTAAAACACATTCAGATCTTTATACTAGATGAAGCTGATCGCATGTTAGATATGGGTTTTATTCATGATGTGAAAAAGATCATATCTATTGTGCCGGATAAAAAACAGACACTATTATTTTCTGCCACAATGCCACCGGATATTGAGAAGCTGGCACATAAGATTCTGAAAAAACCAGAAAAGGTTACAATTACACCGGTTTCTTCCACCGTGGATACCATTCAGCAGTATTTATATTATGTCGATAAGAAGAATAAAAAAGATCTGCTGGTTCATATATTAAAAGATAAGAGCATAGTATCGGCATTGATTTTTTCACGTACAAAACATGGCGCTGACCGTATCGTACGTCAATTAGCAAAAGCAAATATTACTGCACAGGCGATTCATGGAGACAAATCCCAGGGAGCGCGCCAGACGGCTCTTAAAAATTTCAAAGACAAGAGTTTGCGTGTATTGATTGCGACAGATATAGCAGCAAGAGGGATCGATATTGACGAACTGTCTCATGTCATTAATTATGATCTTCCTGATGCACCGGAAACTTATGTACATCGGATTGGAAGAACAGGGCGCGCTGGTCTTCGAGGTGTTGCCATTTCTTTCTGCGATTTTGATGAAAAAGTAAAACTTTGGGATATTGAAAAGCTGATTAGAAAACGTCTTACAGTTGTGGAGGAACATCCATATCCATTGATGGATAATTTCCCGGCAGTGAAAATTACGCAACCACGAAAAAAAGTAATAAATAAAAAAGTATAAGTAAACTGAAGTTGAATAGATATAAGGAGAAGCTAGATGAATATTAACTTTTCAGTAGATGAAGCAGTACAGAAACGATATAGTGTCAGAAATTATATGAAACAGGAATTGAAAGCAGATGTGAAAGAAAAGATCGAATCTTTTATTCAGTCACTGGATAATCCATTTCACAAAGACGTCCACTTTCATTTTCTTGAAATAAAAGAGACCGATGACCAGCAGAAACTAGGAACATATGGTGTCATCATAGGGGCAGAGCGTTATATCGGGACTACGATCAAACAGGAAGAAATGGCATTAGAAGCGCTTGGATATGAGCTTGAAACGCTTATTTTATATTTGGCGCATCTTGGGATAGGGACCTGCTGGCTGGGAGGAACCTTTAATCGAAAAGCATTTGCCAATGCGATGAGCATTGGTGATGATGAACTGTTTCCAATCATCACACCCTATGGATATCCGGCTTCACAGAAATATATTAAGGAAGCCATCATGAGAAAATTGGTCCAGGCTGATCATCGTAAAGACTGGAAGTCATTATTCTTCCGCGATGATTTTCAGACACCTTTGATGAAGGAATTGGCAAAGGATCTAGCATTTCCACTAGAAATGGTAAGGTTAGCTCCTTCAGCATCGAATAAACAGCCTTGGAGAATTCTTGTAAAGGATAATGCATGTCATTTTTATGAGTATAAAGAGCCTAAATACAGCGATCGTTTTTCTTATGATATCCAAAGAGTAGATATTGGGATCGCAGCGGCACATTTTGATCTTGCAGTAAAAGAAAAAGGTATCAAAGGAAATTTTGTGCTTGATGCATGGCCGGATCTTTCACTTCCGGAAAATATGGAATATGTTTTTTCGTGGATCAGAGAATAAATATTTGGATCCGTATAAATCAATGAAATCTAAGCGGGTATCTGTCTGACAAAGGACTGATACCTGTTTTTTTGTGATATAAATTAGATTGACAAGGAATCATACTGGTAGTATTGTTAATTGAATTAATCGAACTATAAGTACGATTAATAATAAACTAGGAAGTGAAAATTATGGCAAGAAAGAAAACACCGAACTTAGAAGGATTCAACCGGAAAAAAATAGCCGGGATAGCAAGAGAGCTATTTACAGAACAGGGATTTGAAAGCACAACGATGAATGATGTTGCAAAGAGAGCCGGTATCAGTAAGTCTACGCTATATGTCTATTTTACCAATAAAGAAGCAGTAAGAAATTATCTTGCAATGATATCTATGAACACATTTTATCAAGAACTTACGGAACAATTACTTCCGGGAATAATGCCTGTCAGACAGTTGTTCATGAAAGTCTGTAATATTCTTCTGCAACTGAAAGAGAAAGACCCATTTGGGTTTGCAGTTTTGATTGAAGAAATCTGCGTTGAAGATGAAATACTGAAACAGGACATGGTGCTGGCAACCATTTATGAAGTAGGAGAGAAAATCAATCAATTCATATTTTCATGCTTTCGAAATGACCTGCCTCACCAGAATGACAATGATTTATTTATAAAGGAGTTCTCTCTTTGGGGAAGCATATATGGGATTATTACGTTTGCTGACAACAAAGAAAAGTATCTTGAAAAAGCAACGGGCATGACAAAGGAACAATTTTTAGAGAATAGTTTTTCTTATTTATTCGAGTCTGTGAATTGGAAAGGAAATATGAAATGATAGCAGGAATGATACTGGCGGGATTATACTTATTGTTAGCAAGCAGAATCATCACGAAAAAACTACATAAATCAGGATGGCAGAAACAATTTCAAATGGTACATAAGATCATAGGAATCTTGTTTCTAATCCTAAGTGGGATTCATTTTATTTTGGTCATTCCGTTACTTGACCAGAGACCGGTTGTAATGACTGTGACAGGCGCGGTCATGGTCTTGGCAGCAGGAGTGGAAGCAGGCAGTTATCTGTTTCGTGAAAGGTTTGCAAAAAGATGGGTCTGGATGCACAGAGGGTCTGCAATCCTCTTATTGATTTGTCTGTTGACACATATTGGCTTTGGGATTGTGAGCCTGAATCAATATAAGGGCAGAATCGAATCAATCGAATTGAAGGACATTAACTTAAATAAAATTGAAGATGGAAGTTATATGGGGGAATATGATGCAGGTTATATTTATGCCAGAGTTGTAGTGACGGTTTCCAAACATCGCCTGCAGGATATCCAGATCATGGAACATAAAACTGAAAAAGGAAAGTCAGCAGAAGTTATTACAGAACAGATGATTGAACAGCAACGTACGAATATTGATGTGATATCAGGGGCGACCAATTCAAGTAAGGTAATAGAAAAGGCTGTCTGCAATGCACTGGAATCCTGAGCTCAATCAGCATTTTAAAATAAAATGAAACTATTATAAATTTCTACTTGATTCTAATTTTTAATGAACTTACAATCATACTTACATCGATAGTATCAAAAAAACAAGAGAAATCTGAAAAGGAGAAATCGATTTATGGATGATGTTATGTTAAATCAGAAGATTGAGTCTGATTATAGTCATATTACAGGGTTAGCAGTACAAAAAGATTGCGTCACGGTTTATGAAAGATATTATAGGGGCACTATGCCTGAGAAGGCAGCCCATGTGTTTTCTGTTACTAAGAGCATCACTTCGATCCTGATTGGGATGGCGATGGAGCAGGGTGCAATTAGAAATGTGGATCAGAATGTTTTGGATTTTTTCCCCGAATACCGTGTGAAAAGAGGAGAAAGAACGATTGAAAATGTTACGATAAAGAATCTTCTTACGATGACAGCACCATACAAGTATCGATCAGAGCCTTATACAAAAGTGTATGGAAGTGAAGACTGGACGAAGGCGGCGCTTGATCTGCTTGGAGGAAAAGGAGCGATTGGAGAGTTCAGATATTCAACTGTAGGAGCACAGATATTGTCAGGAATCATTGAACATGCAGTCGGAACCTCAGTCATTGACTTTGCAAATAAGAATTTATTCCATCCGCTTGGAATTCACGATGCGAAACCTATATTTGTTGCAGACAAAGAAGCACATCTTGGCTTTATTAAAGAGCAAAATGCTGAAGGCTGGATTGTTGATCCAAATGGTGTGGCGGCTGCGGGGTGGGGTCTTACGCTCTGCCCAAGAGATATGTTAAAAATCGGACAACTTTATTTGAATAAAGGAGTCTGGGATGGAAAACAGCTGTTGTCTGAAAGCTGGATCATGGAGAGCACAAGAACACAGGCAAATTGGAAAGAGTATGCTTATGGATACTTATGGTGGAATCTGGATCAACAGAAGCCAGGATGTTTTGCAGCAATGGGGGACAGCGGGAATATTATTTACTGTGACCCAAAAGAGAAAATCGTAATCGCAATCACCGGCTCCTTTAAACCAAGAGCGAAACTCAGTCTGGATCTGATAAGTGACCAGATCTATCCAATGATTTTTGGAGAGTAATAGGTGGCATAAGGAATAGGATCTTATCAAAATATAGAATTGGAAATGATATTGGAGGACATTGATTTGAATGATACTGATCAAAAAGCAAATAGCAGTCAATCGATTATTTTACTAGAATATCTGACACAAAAAATATACCTGGAAGTGCAGACGTTATTATTTCAGTGTCAGGAATACGAACAGGTGGAATGTAAACTGGAACTTGAGTATAAGCTGGCTTCAGCGCAATTGCACGACGATCAAAAAAAGGGATCAGGGAAATTAATGAGTTTCTGTACTACAAGGATCAGGTATTGATTGGTTATATGGGGATATGTGGATTTGCAGGGACAGATGGACCGTTGGAAGTGACTGGCATGGTACATCCCGATCATCGCAGACAAGGTATTTTCAGATTGTTGTCCAGTTTGGTATTCAATGAATGCAAACGCAGAGGTTCAGTAAAAAACTACCTGCTCTGTGACAGAAAATCGGATTCCGGACAGGCATTTTTAAAATCCTTGGGTGCTGTATATGAATATTCAGAGTTTGAGATGTATCTGAATCCGGATAAGGATCTGTCTGGTAGAGATTTGGATGTGATTCAGTTCAAGAAGGCAACAAATGCGGACGCAAAGGAAATAGCCAGACAAAACAGGATCTATTTTAATGAACCTGAAGAGGATAAACAGGATGATTCATCTGAGGTGATGAACGGATTACTTCCTGAAGAGGAAGAGAAAAAAGGAATGACAATTTACCTGGCATATCTAGGTGAACAGTGTATTGGAAAAACACATCTGCAGTGCATGAATGGTCTTGGTGGAATCTACGGTCTGGGTGTCATGCCTGACGAGAGAGGAAAGGGATACGGCAGGTCGATTCTTTGTAAATCCGAGATCATGCTTTACGAACAGGGTGCCAGTCAGGTCATGCTACAGGTCTCAGCAGAAAATGAAAGAGCGTTGTGTTTATATCAATCATGTGGATTTGAG
>JAQVCQ010000041.1:20015-21467 GCA_028689715.1 Lachnospiraceae bacterium | reverse complement strand
AAAAAAAACGGTAAATTCTTTTCAGAATCTACCGTGTTCTTCCTTATAATAGATGTATTTCAGACCTATAGGTGTAAGCAGGGATGAAAGGATAATCAAAAGTATTACAGATGTAAAGTAGACAGGTGATATAATCGCAGCTGTAAGCCCTTTTTGTGCAATGATAAGGGCTACCTCTCCCCTGGTCATCATTCCAACCCCGATTTTTAATGAATCAACTTTTGAGAATCCACATAATTTTGCTGTGATTCCACAACCAACCACCTTCGTAATAAGACCTATCAGTACAAAAAGTATTGAAAATATAAAAATACTCATTGTTATCTGGCCCACATTCGTTTTAAGACCAATACTTGCAAAAAAAACGGGGCCAAAAATCATATATGAATTAATGTCCATTTTCCTCGCAATATATTCAGAATCACTAATACTACATAAAATAATTCCCGCTACATATGCTCCTGTAATATCAGCCACACCAAAATAATGTTCCGCTATATAAGAAAGACCAAGACATAAGGACAGACTTAGTATTGGAATTCTACGGGTATGTGGATATTTTTTGTCAATTTTATTAAAAATGATATAAATTATATATCCAACGATAATTGAAAACAATATAAACCCTATCGTTTGAATCACAACAGAAACTGGTTTTGAGCCTGGATCTCTAAATCCTATTACAAAAGTCAGTAGCATAATTCCAATGATATCGTCAATAATCGCGGCACTAAGTATTGTTGTTCCGACTTTTCCCTTTAGTTTACCCATCTCTTTTAATGTTTGGACTGTTATACTGACTGATGTAGCAGAAAGAATACAACCTATAAAAACTGCTGTAAAAAACAGATCGCTCCCTATTTCAGTTACGCCATAGTAAAGCAGAAATAATACCGTTCCTCCAACTAGCGGTATCAAAACTCCCGCACAGGCAATGACAAATGCCAAAGGACCTGTTTTCAAAAGCTCTTTAATATTTGTTTCAATACCTGCCTGAAACATAATAAGAACAACACCTATTTCAGCCATATGAAGTAAAAAATCGGTTTGTTGTACAATACCAAGGACTGCTGGTCCAATTAAAAGTCCTGCGATGATTTCTCCAACGACCTGCGGTGCCTGCAGTTTTCGCGCAATAATTCCAAATACTTTTGCGAACACTATGATAATCGCCAAATCTTTAAATATTGTATATGTTTCCATCTTTCTCTCTCTTTCTTTTAAATCTCACAGTTTTATATTCTATCAAAAAAAACAAGCATAAACTGTTGCAAAAGCAACACTTTATGCTTACTATAAAACTATATACAGGAGGAGTAACATGCTGAACGAACTATTAAATAAACATCCACTTTTTATCGGTCTTACCAGTCATGAAATATCAAATTTAGCTGTTCATTATCACTTTATCGAGAAAAAGTACAAAAAAAATGAGTACATTTTAATTGAAGG
>JAQVCQ010000041.1:0-19915 GCA_028689715.1 Lachnospiraceae bacterium | reverse complement strand
TGCCTCGGCCTCGAACTCATCCGTCAGTTTATCCACACGTTCTAATGTTTCCTGTGATAATTTTTGTCCTGCAAAAACATACACAACAGCATCCTCTTTTGCTATATGTCTTTTCAGATGCGCAGTGTAACCTATCGCATTTGCTATAATATCTATTTTTGCATCCGTATTGCCATTTCGATAGGACTCAATTGCTGCAAGCAACTCGCTTACAAATAAGCGTCCCCAGTCATGCTCGACCAGCATTCCATGTTTGACAAGATTAGTCCCCATCTGGCCCATCTGTTCCTGCATTTCTTTAAAAAGGAACTTCTCCTCTTTTCCATGATGATGAAGGTCAGCATAGTTCTTAATAAAATCTACCATCTTTTCAAAATCACTGTAATCAATGATATCCTGTTCCATTAATTGATTGCATGCTCTTCTGACTACTTCCAGCATGCGTAGTATCTTTTTATGTTCATCCATCATTAACTCAATACTTGTCATTTTCACTCCTATCTGCACCTGAGTGCTCATTATAATATATATTATAATATGTTCCTTTGGATTCCAATTATGCGATCTTATAGATTCGATATGTTTCTTCTGATCTATCGTATCCCAAATCAGTACCTTTTAAAAGTCCATTTATATAAAGTTCTCTTAGTTCATAATAGATTCCAACATCTCCCTGCGCTTCTTCCCAGTACTTTTTATGAATATCAGTCGTTCTTCTCCAGCGAACTGATTCATCATCCTGTTCTATGATCTCATTGACATGGTCACATGGCATTCCGTCAAGAAGCGTGTCATTTAAAATCTTGTTTGCTTCCTTTGCATCCTTACATTGCGACTCTTCTGAAGTCTTCTGCCCTCTTTGATAAAATATATCCTTCAGTTCCTCGATCAGTGTCTGATCCTTATGAAGTAACATGGTAACAGATGCCGCAAGATGATGTTCTGAAATGGTAATTTCATTTTGCAGCCAGCCATGAATATTGCTGTGGTCGATCTGATGCTCTAATTCCCCTTCTGCATTCTTTCCATATTTCTCCTCAATAATAAGTCTGGAACCAGGTATACGAAGTTCCAGCAGTTGTTCGATCTGATCTGTAATATCTTTTTGAATTTCTATTTTTCTATATAGCCAGTAGTGGATCGGTCCTAAAAATGCGCTCATATGATCTCCTTTTTTTAAATCAATTTTATGTTCCTATTATACCTAGTATGTTGGTATGAATATGTAGCCACGGCTACATATATGTAGATTTGTATGTGATATAGTATATTTAGTAAATAATAATTCATTTATGATTAAGTTTAGGAGGTCATAACGATGCAGATAAATAAAGATATGATTATTGGTGAGATCATTAGAATCGACAGTAGTTTGGTTCCCATTCTTCTGGATGCCGGAATGCATTGTCTTGGATGTCCGTCTTCACAGATGGAATCCTTAGAAGATGCGTGTATGGTACATGGTATGGATGTGAATCTTCTTGTTGAAAAATTAAATACTCAGCTGAATGCTGTTCATGTTTAATTTTTTAATTTATTTTTTTAAAGCCGGCATCAATCACGATGCCGGCTTTTTTATTGTAGAATTGAAGTTCTAAATGCTGTTCTGATTACTGACTTTTATGCTTCCATGAAAAGCTTGATATCGTCCTCTACTGTTCCGATTCCTGCTATTCCAAAATTCTCAACTAATACTTTTGCTACGTTAGGAGATAAGAATGCTGGGAGTGTTGGTCCAAGGTGAATTTTTTTCACACCTAAATATAATAAGGAAAGTAATACGATGACTGCTTTTTGCTCATACCATGCAATATTAAATGCAATTGGAAGGTCATTGATGTCGTCAAGTCCAAATACTTCTTTTAATTTCAGTGCGATCACAGCAAGTGAATAAGAATCATTACACTGTCCAGCATCAAGTACTCTTGGAATTCCATTGATATCCCCAAGTTCAAGCTTATTATATTTGTATTTTGCGCAGCCTGCTGTCAGAATCACTGTGTCAGCTGGGAGTGCTTTTGCAAAATCAGTATAATACTCTCTGGATTTTTGACGTCCGTCACATCCTGCCATAACAAAGAATTTTTTAATTGCTCCACTTTTTACTGCATCTACGACCTGGTCTGCCAATGCAAGTACCTGATTGTGTGCAAATCCACCAATGATCTCGCCTTTCTCGATCTGTGTTGGTACAGGACATTTTTTTGCCATTTCTATGATTGCTGAAAAATCTTTGTTTCCTTTTTCATCCTTATCAATATGCGCACAGCCTTCGAATCCGGAAGCACCTGTTGTGAATACGCGTGCTTTATAGCTCTCACTTGGTGGTACAATACAATTCGTTGTCATAAGGATCGGTCCATTAAAACTTTCAAATTCTTCTTTTTGTTTCCACCATGCATTTCCATAGTTTCCAACAAAGTTAGTATATTTCTTGAATGCAGGGTAATAATGTGCAGGAAGCATTTCTGAATGTGTATAAACATCCACGCCTGTTCCCTGTGTCTGCTCTAAAAGCTGTTCCAAATCTTTTAAATCATGTCCTGAAATCAAAATTCCAGGGTTCGTACCAACACCAATATTTACCTTCGTAATTTCCGGGTGACCATAACTTCCGGTATTTGCCTGATCTAAAAGAGCCATTCCATCCACACCAAATTTACCTGATTCAAGTGTGAGTCCGATCAGTTCATCCACACTGGCTGTATCATCAAGAAGTTTTGCAAGTGCTTTCTGCATAAAAACATGAATCTCTTCATTATCATAAGATAACTCATTTGCATGTTTTAAATATGCTGATAATCCTTTTAAACCATATGTGATCAGTTCACGAAGACTTCTGACATCTTCATTTTCTGTTGCGAGAACTCCTACAAATGGAGCCTTTGCATCCATCTGTTCTCTTGTCTGCGCATTCCAGAGTGCTGCTTCATGCAGGGAAGACTGGTCTTCGCACTTTGTGAGCAGTTCATTTTTAAGTGCAAGTGTATTTGCGACCCTCTGATAAAAGATTTCCTGATCGAAGTTGGCATTTGTGATCGTAGTAAATAAATTCAGTACAATATAATGGTTCACTTCGTCTGATATCGTCTCACCCTGTTGTCTTAAAACAGTTGCGACTTCTGACAGCCCTTTTGTAACATATATTAATAAATCCTGCATATTCGATAATTCAGGTGATTTTCCACAGACCCCTGCCATTGTACATCCTGAGCATCCTGCTGTTTCCTGACACTGATAACAAAACATCTTGTTTTCCATTTTGATTCCTCCGCTTTCAATTAATTTTACTTTTTTTTAAGAAATGTATTATTTGCTTTGTCTACGAAATTGAGTATAATATAGTGACTCCAATTAATTTGTAGCCATAGCTACAATTATTATAGTTAGGAAGGAAGGCTTGTCGCATGAACACACTTATACATACAAATCACCTGGAAGATACTTATCAGATCATTGGAAACTGCCCTTTATTTGAAAATATAAAAACAGAAGAGTTAAAAACTCTTCTGTCCTGTATGAACTCGTATAAAAAAAATTATGAAAGTGATGAATATATCTTCTTTACCGGAAGTGAGATCAACTATGTCGGAATCGTTTTAAGTGGCTCCCTTGAAATCCTGAAAGAAGATCTTGCCGGTTCCAGACATATTCTTGATTTCCTTGGCCCCTCAGATATTTTTGCCGAAGGAATCGCTTGCACCAAAAAGCATGTTTCTCCTGTTACCGTTAGGACAAAAGAATCCTCCAGTGTTTTGTTCATTCCTTTTGAAAAAATCATCAAGACTTGCAGCAACTCCTGTAACTTTCATATTCAGCTGATTAAAAATATGATGATGCTTCTTGGTGAAAAAAATTATACCATGAATCAGAAAATGGAACTTCTTATTCTAAAAGGAATGCGTGAAAAACTTGCTTCCTACCTTCTTTTGGAATCAAACAAGCATAAGAGTCTGACATTTCAGATTGTTCCAAATAGAAACGAACTGGCTGAATACCTGAATGTATCCCGCACCTCTATGTGTCGTGAACTTGCACGTATGAAAGATCTTGGAATTCTTGATTATTACCAGCATTCCTTTAAGATTCTGTCTGTAGATAAACTAAAGGACTGCTTGCTAGAAGAATAATTGACTTCTTACTATTGAACCTGGAAAAAATCTACCATAGCGTCCAGTTCCTGGGCGCTTTTTCTGTTTTCATCTGCCACTGACAATACTTCTCCTGCCTTCATGGCGATCTCTGCGACTTTGGATGCAATTTCAGCGGTACCGGTCGCACCTTCCTGCGAAGCCTTGGTCACTTCTTCGATTGCAAGTCTCATCTGTCTGATCGTTTCATATAACTCTTCTGCTATTTTATTGATCTGTGTTACCACATCCTGAACCATATCCGCATCTTTCGCATACTGCACACTGGTATTGACCAGGGTATCATAATCTTTTAATACTTTTGTATCCATAAATTCCAGCAGCTTTGTTGAGTCATTTACAACACCTTCCACTGCATCGGAAACATTGACTGTAATTTCGTTGATCCTTGACACCGCATTCTTTGAATTCTCTGCAAGCGTTCTGATCTCATCCGCTACAACAGCAAAACCTTTTCCTGCTTCACCTGCTCTGGCCGCCTCAATTGCTGCATTCAGCGCCAACAGATTTGTCTGGGAAGTAATCTGCAGTATTGCCTGGGATAATTCTTTGATTTCTTCGATTGCTGAAGTTTTTTCAATTGAATCACGTAATTGTTTATTGGTACTATGATAGATCTGTACTGCTGAATTTTGTGATGCGACTGTCTCTTCTTTTAATTTCTGTGCTCTCTCTCTGATTTCAGTTGCAAGCGACTCTCCACTGATTGTTTTTTCCTTCATGCTTGATATTTCTGCTTCTATTTCATAAGTCGAAGAATTCATGACTTCCGTCGAAGCAGAAGTTTCCTGCATTCCTGCTGAAAGTTCCTCTGTTGTTGCTGATATATCTTCTATACTATTGTTCATTTCCTCCAGACTATTCATGGTAACATCTGTCGTATTCTTAACATGTTCCGATTCATCCTGAATTCCATGAACGATTTCTGACATTTTTTTCTGCATATTAATGGAGGATCTGGCGATTTCTCCAACCTCATCTTTTTTTCGAAGTAGTATTGCTGGAAACTGAAACTGAAAATTACCATGTTCCATTTGTTTGAGATTTTCTTTAACGTGTTCTATCCCCTTTGCGATTCCATTTCCAATCAGATAGGAGATTACACTTCCAAAGATCAGCATAAATACAGCCAGAATAACTGCCGTCTTCATTGCATCAACGATCCTTGTTCTTACTATATCCTGATAAATTCCTACGAACCACATTCCAATGACAGTACCACCTTCATCCTGGATCGGAATATAGTAAGTCTGTGCAGCACGTCCAAGAATATCAGCCTTACCTGCATATTCTTTTGCTTCTGTCAGAACTGTCGCGATCACTGCATCAGATGCCTGTGTACCGACCTGTCTTACTCCCTGCGCATCCTGGACATTCGTTGTAACACGTGTATCACCAGCAAATATTGTTGCCAGAATCTGCGTTCCTGAAGTAAAACTGTCAATTGCTTCAAAATTATCATTGATCAGCGTTTCTCCCTTATATAATTGACCCTCAGTCAGCGACCATTCCCCAGGATACATAGAATCTAAAAGTTTCAGTCCCATACTGGAATAGTTTTCAAGTGTTTCTTCACTTTCAGCACTGACAAGACCATTGACCTCATTATAAGTAAAGGCTACAAATGAAATTGATAATGCCAGAATAACACCCATTGCGATCATAACAATTTTCCATTTAAGTTTCATATCAAATCTCCTTGATTTCATATTATTAAAAAGCCCGACATGCAAATAATACATGGTTAGTTTTATAAAATGCAACCACTATTTTTTAAATATATGGCTGGTATAAAAGATATCATTCATTATACAATCATGATCAGACTGACCGATTACCAATATTTGCATTTTTTCATTGAATCATATATTCTTACAATATTGATAACAAGTAAAAGAAGCGTTCTCTGTGATGACATCACAGAATAATGCTATCTGATTTCGTATACTCGCTAAGAATAAAACGAAATGAGGTATTTTATGCGTAATCACAGGTTATTATTTCTATTTACTCTTGCTTTTTTTGTACTTGGCTTTGTAAACATTCATTTTTCTCTTCTTGGGATGATCTGCATGACACTTCCATTTGTGATGCTGTTCAGAACCCAAAAAAAGACCTGGTGCCAGGGATACTGCCCAAGAGCGTCCGCCTATACAGCACTGGGAAAGCAAAAAAGATGGAAATCACTCAACACACCAATGTATTTTATCAAAGGTGAAATGAAATGGATCATGCTCACTTATTTTGGAGTTAGTCTATTCTTTATTATCATGACTACCATTGCTGTAGCAAGAGGAATCCGACTTCCCATGAACCATCTTAGATTTTTTGTGGTCTTCCCTATCCCTTATCAAATGCCACAGTTGATTGATGTAAACTGGTTCACCCCGTGGCTCACCCATCTGTCTTACAGGTTCTATTCCATGATGATGACAACGACTGCTTTGGGATTATTACTTGCTCTGATCTATAAACCTCGTACCTGGTGTACGATCTGCCCGATTGCTACGATGTCGGATTCGCTATTAAAAAAATAAAGTTCAGGAGGTTTATTATGGATTCAGTAATCTTTTATTCCCTCGCCAGTATCTTATTACTTCTCTCCTTCTTAAAGGATCGTAAAAAGACAAAAATGGCTTTAAAAAAAGCATGGAAGGCATTTGAGAATATCCTGCCAGAATTTCTTGTTGTGATACTCATGGTAGGTTTTATGCTTTCAGTATTAAATGCGGATACGATTTCAGGTATCATTGGAGCAGAATCAGGCTGGTTCGGTGTTATTCTTGCCTCTGTCATTGGATCTGTTACCTTGATTCCAGGATTTGTAGCATTTCCAACAGCAGCACTTTTGCTGAAAAATGGAGCTGGTTACATGCAGATTGCTGCATTTGTGTCCACTCTTATGATGGTCGGTGTCGTGACGATGCCTGTTGAAATAAAATACTTTGGTAAAAAAGCAACACTGCTTAGAAACGCTGCAGCTTTCGTATTCTCCTTTATCGTTGCTCTGATCATAGGAATGGTGGTGAAATAAATGAAAAAAATAGTAAAAAGATATCGGTATTTTATTGCAGCCATTGCTGCCATGCTGGTCTTTACGATCGTAAATAAAGAACTGGGATTGAAGGCTCTTTCGATCTCGGGACATCAGATCAAAGAAATGCTTTTTATAATCCCTCCGATCTTTGTCATGCTTGGGCTTTTGGATGTATGGGTCCCCCGTGAGACAATGGTTCGTTTTATGGGAGAGGGCTCTGGGATCAAAGGAATCCTGCTTGCAATTTTTATTGGATCCGCTGCTGCCGGTCCTTTATACGGAGCATTTCCTGTTGCTGCAGTATTTATGAAAAAGGGTGCAAAATTTTCTAATATATTGATATTTATCGGCGCCTGGTCAACGACAAAAATTCCAATGTTCCTGTTTGAAATTGGTTCCCTTGGCGCAAAATTTGCGGTTACAAGACTTTTGATCGACATTCCTGGAATTATTCTGATCGCATTTATAATCTCAAAATTTCTTTCAAAAAAAGAAATAGATAAAATCTACGAAAATGCAAAGACGCTGGATTGACCAGCGTCTTTTTATGTTTGCAGTATCCTCAAATACGAAATCTGTGTACTGTATCCTGCAGATCTTCAGCCAGCTTGGCAAGTTCTTCACTTGCGTTTGCAATTTCAGCCATTGATGCTGTCTGCTCTTCCATTGCTGCTGTTACTTCCTCTGTTGAAGCAGAATTCTCTTCTGCGATCGCAGATAAGCTCTGCATTGCATCTAAAATATCTGCTTTCATAGTCTGCATCTGAATTCCGGACGCATTCAGGTCGTTTACGGCACCTGAAACATTTGAAATCGCTTTCAGTATCATTTCATAATTTTTTCTGTTCGTTTCAACACTTTCAGACTGTTTTTTTATCACAAGAAGCATTTTCTCAATTGTCTGAACTGCGTTTTCAGAGTTATCAAGCAGGTCTGTAATTGCAGCATCTATTTCCTTTGTTGAATCAGCTGACTGTTCAGCCAGCTTTCTGATTTCCTCTGCAACAACTGAAAATCCTTTTCCAGCGTCTCCAGCCCTTGCTGCCTCAATTGCTGCATTCAATGCCAGAAGATTAGTCTGATCTGCAATGGAAGCAATCACACTGCTTGCATTACCTATCTTTTTCGCGCTTGCATCTGTTTTCATAATGACCTGTTGTATTTCCATTCCGGCAGTATTATTATCTTCTGTTTTGTCTGACAGATATTTGATATCTTCCATTCCTTTATTTACGATTCCAGTCATGTCTTCTGTGACCTGATTCATTGTATACAAATAGGTCTGATCATTTTCAATGATCATTCCCAGCTTATCTGCTTTCTCTGCTCCGTTTTGCGTCAACTCAGCCTGATCAGATGCACCTCTAGCAATTTCTGTTACCGTATTACTGATCTCCGTAACAGTTTCTGCAGACTGTTCTGTTGTAGCTGACATTTCTTCAGATGCTGAGGACACCTGTTCTGCATAATTACCAATGTCTTTAATAATACCTGCAAGACTGTCCTTCATGGACTGCAGCGATTTTGAAAGTGTTCCTATCTCATCTTTTCGATTTAAAAACTTTGAAGAAATATTTTCGGTAATATCAAGTTCTGCAATTTTTTTTGCATAGGAAACAGTACTTACAATTGGCTTTGCAATAGAATTACCAACCAAAAATACTAAAACCACACTGACTAGTAAGATTACAACTGTAATCATGATAATAAAACCACTTAACTGTGTAATTGAATGAAGTACTTCAGTTTCATTTGCTGTGATTACCATGAACCATTCTGTTCCTTCTATCTTATGATAGCTTGCATAGAGATCGTTTCCATTATAGCGGTAAGTAGATATTCCACTTTCACTTGATATAATTTTTGTAAAAAGATCTGCCAGTGAAAGTAATGATGGATCTTTTTGCGCTTCTGTAATAGGTGCGAACTGACTGATCACCTTATCACGGTCAGGATGAGCAATTACAGTTCCCTCTGCATTGATCATATAACTGTATCCGGTCTCTCCATAACCAAGATCAGATACGAGTTCACTCAACATATTCGCATCTTTTCTACCGATCAAAGCGCCAACAATCGTGTCATTTTTTTTAATTGGTACAGCCACCATCATAACGGGTTCACCAGTCACAGAACTGATCAGAACATCTGATATGGTCGCTTCCCCTGACAAAGCACTTTTAATGTATCCTCTGTCACTTAAATCTGCTGTAGAACCATCTGTGTAGTTCGCCTGTCCATCTTTACTTACCACTGCCAGATCCATAAACCCTGAATTTTCCAGTTGAATCTGTAAGAATCTTTTCTGAACATTCCAGCTCATTCCTATGATATCTCCGCTAGATGCCATGACTTCAAGTATTTTCGTCTGCGTTTCCATTCTTCCCTGGGTTGTTTTTGCTCCACCTTCTACCATGGAACTTAAAGCACCTTCTGCCTCCTTTACAAGAGATTTTTTTGCATTCACAATTGAAAGTGTTCCGAGTGCTGTTGATGCTGCCATGATCAGCACTGCAAAATAAATAATAAGTTTGGTTCTGATACTTTTCATGTTCTGCTCCTTCATTGACGGCAAAAAAAATCCCCCATATTCGCTAAGGAGAATTTGGTCTGCAACTGGCTGCCATCTTGAGTTTCTCAAGGAAGGCCCTAAGCTTTGCGTCCTTACCTTTCAGTAAGTTTGCCGATTTATTTAGTTAGTTATTATTAACATGTGATAGTTTAAACTATTTTAGTATGATGTGCAATATAATTATTTCAAATTTTTTTCAAATATACGTCTTTTTAGATTATTTTATGAAAAAAGGAACCGACTTCTTATTTTCAGCCGGTTCCTTTCCTATTCTCCCTATATTCAAGTGGGGTCTGACTCATATATTTTTTAAATAATTTGCAAAAATAACTATTGCTGCTAAATCCTGTCTGAAGTGCTATCTCAACTACAGTCAGGTTACTTGTCTCCAATAACTTTGCCGCTGCTGTAATTCGATAAGTCAACAGATATTCAAATGGCGACATTTTCAGTTTTCTCTGAAAACACCGGCAGCACTCACTTTTACTAACGTTAATTTCTCTGCAGATTTCTTCTAAAGATATCTTGCTCTGATAATTTTTTCTGATAAATTCAATCGCTTCATAAATTCTTTCTTCATCAATATCTTTAGGCTTTTTGACTATGCTCTGATATCTCCATCTTCTTTCGATCAGTTCAAACCAGATTCTGCAAAGTATATTGTGAATCCGGTATTCATAACCAAACCTTCCCTGTTCATACAGATCATAGATCTGGTTCAGTTGCCTGACAAGTTCAGACTGCCATTCACTGTCCTGACTGAATACTTCATAAAGCAGATTCCTATTATTAATAAACGGATCTACATATTTCGAAGTTAGTAAAAAGCCTTTTTCAATTCCGAGGATAGAAGGACTTGCAACAATTGTGAACATATATGCTGGTCGTATTCCGACCGGTATCATGCTATGTAGCACATTAGCATTGATCAGAATTCCTTCTCCTTCATGAAGCAAAAAAGAATCTGAAGCGATCGAAAACTGTACCTCGCCACTGGTCACAACGACAAATTCTAATTCTTCATGCCAGTGCCACTGTATTTTTTGTCCTGCATATTTGGTAAAATCATTCTGATAGACTTTCATAGGAAATCCAATATCGCCATGCTTTACATTCTCATGAAGAGCATTCTTGTTATGATCCATGCGTCCCTCCCCCATTCGCTAATATATTTATATGAAATGCAAATAAATAGGCTTGTTCTTTTTGTTATTGCTTATAAAATTATATCATAAGCTGCCATAAAAACAAGGCAAAAAAACATATCACTTTTCTATAATTACATAGAATAGAACAATGATCTGAAAGGAGTTTTTTATGAAATTTAGTAATGGATGCTGGGTTATGCAGGAATCAGTGGAATGCTTCTCTCCACAGGAGGCATATTTTGTTACTGTAACTGAAACGCAGGTAAATATTAACGCACCTACAACACGTATTCGCCATCGTGGTGATACTCTGGGCGGGGTAAATCTTACAATTAAGATCACATCACCGTTAAAAGACGTGATCAGAGTTCAGACTTATCATCATATGGGTGCTATCGACTGTGGTCCGAAATTCGAGCTTGAACAGACTGCCTGTCTCCCACTCAGTACGACCGAAACAGATGAACTGTTGCTCATCAAGAGCGGCTCTCTCGAGCTGGAGATCAATAAAAAAGACTGGAATATGACATACAAGAGAAATGGATCATTCCTAACTAAATCAGGAAGCAGAGATCTTGCTTTAATGAAGAAGAACTGGAGAGGTCTTGCATATGAAACAAAGGGTGATACCGAAGACACTTATATGCGTCAGCAGTTGAGCTTGTCCGTTGGTGAACTGGTCTATGGTCTTGGTGAACGATTTACCGCATTTGTTAAAAATGGCCAGAGTGTCGATATTTATAATGAAGACGGTGGTACAAGTACAGAACAGACCTATAAGAATATTCCTTTTTATATTACAAACAAAGGATATGGTGTTTTTGTAAACCATCCCGAAAAAGTTTCCATGGAAATTGCCTCCGAATCTGTTGTGAAAGCTGAATTTTCCGTAGAAGGCGGCGCACTTGACTATTTCCTGATCGATGGTCCATCCATGAAAGATGTCCTTCGTAAATATACTGATCTGACAGGAAAGCCATCACTTCCTCCTGCATGGACTTTTGGTCTATGGTTATCTACATCCTTTACAACGAACTATGACGAAGCAACCGTTATGAGTTTTGTCGACGGAATGTTTGAACGCGGTATTCCACTCAGAACTTTCCATTTCGACTGTTTCTGGATGAAAGAATTCCACTGGAGCGACCTTGTATGGGACAGCCGTGTATTCCCTGATCCTCAGGGGCTCCTTGGCAGACTGAAGGCAAAAGGATTGAATATCTGTGTCTGGATCAATTCTTACATTGCACAGGAATCCAGACTGTTCTGGGAAGGAAAAGAAAAGGGTTATCTTGTAAAGCGTCCAAATGGTGATGTATGGCAATGGGATATGTGGCAGCCCGGTATGGCTCTGGTCGATTTTACGAATCCTGATGCCTGTAAATGGTTCCAGGATCATCTTGAAGTGCTCTTAGACATGGGCGTAGATTGCTTTAAGACAGATTTTGGCGAAAGAATTCCACTTGATGTTGTATATCATGATGGATCAGACCCTAAAAAAATGCATAACTACTATACTTACCTTTATAATAAATGTGTGTTCGATCTTCTTGAACGGAAACGTGGAAAAGGAGAAGCTGTATTATTTGCACGCTCTGCAACTGCAGGTGGACAAAAGTTCCCTGTTCACTGGGGTGGCGACTGCTGGTCCGATTACGAATCCATGGAAGAAAGCCTTCGTGGTGGACTCTCCCTGATGATGTCAGGTTTTGGTTTCTGGGCACATGACATTGGTGGATTTGAACAGACCTCAACTGCCGATGTTTACAAGCGCTGGGTAGCATTTGGGTTAATGTCATCGCACAGCCGTCTTCACGGAAGTTCTTCCTATCGTGTTCCATGGACCTATGATGAAGAAGCTGTTGATGTTCTTCGTTTCTTTACCAAACTAAAATCAAAACTGATGCCTTACTTATTCCAGACTGCGATCGATACAAGTAACACAGGAATCTCTGTCATGAGAAGTATGGTCATGGAATTTATGGAAGACAGGAACTGTTCCTACCTGGACAAACAATACCTGTTTGGAGAATCCCTGCTGGTCGCTCCTGTATTTAATGAAGATTCTATTGCAGAATTTTATTTACCAGAAGGAAGATGGACAGATTTCTTCTCAAATGTAGTGTATGTTGGTGGAAAATGGTTCAAAGAAGACTGTGGTTATCTCGACATCCCACTTATGGTAAGACCTGGTTCCATCATTGCAATCGGAAATCAGGAAGACGGTCCAGAGTATGATTACGCAGATGGCGTGGAGCTTCGTGTTTATGAGCCCATCGATGGGGTCAAGACCTGTGCATCCGTAAGTAATATGAAGACAGAGACTGAATTAACTGTCGAAATCATGAAAGAGACCAATACGATTTTAATCAAAACTGTTGCAACAACACAGAAAGCATATACAATACGTTTGATCAATTTAAAAGCCTCTAATGTTTCAGAAGGAACTTTCAATATTGACGGAAATGACACGCTGCTTTCCTGCATGGGAAGTCAGTCCATTTCTCTTAGCTTATCCTGATTTATATTGTTTGACTACACTACACAGAAGAAGGGATGTCCGCACGGATATCCTTTTTTCTTTCCCCTAAATAAGCACCTGCCAGTACAAAAACGACACCTGACAATTGTATGAAAGTCATATGTTCTCCTAAAAAGATCATACCCATCACGACCGCTGATAATGGTTCCAGATAACCAAGGATCGTCACGGTCTGTATTTTTAATAAAGGAATCGCTGAAAAATAGAGGTAACATCCAAATCCCGTGTTCACGATTCCAAGGATCAGCAAGGAAATCCATCCATTTCTTTCAAGAACGGGAACCTGCCAGCCTTTAAAGCAAATAAATAAAAATACGATTCCAAATGCACCCAGCAACTGGTATAATGCGCACTCGACCCCCTCGATCTTTCTATTCTTTCTTCCTAATATAATCATGACCGCATAGCATACAGCAGCAATCAACCCTGAAGCAATTCCACGCACTGCGATCTTCCCATCCATCGTCTGGATCATCATCAGAACCATTCCGAACACTACAATCATAAAGGAAGCTATTTTATTCTTATTGATTTTTTCTGTTAGGAAAATAGGGGCAGTCAATAATACGATCGCTGGACCACAATAATAGGTCATTGTCGCAATTCCAACTCCGATCATTTGAAAGGAATCATATAAAAACAGCCACCCAAGACCCATACCCGCGCCTGATAATAGAAGCCAGATCTTATCTGATCTGTTTTTAGACGCTTTGTTTCTATTCTCTTTGTTTTCCTCAGCTGTTTTTCTCAGCTGTTTTTTTCTGTTTTTAATCATAAACGCGATGAGCAGTATAAACGACCCTAAAAAAGTCCTGACCAGAACGATTATCATACTGTCTGCCTTGATCTGACTGGCTAATATTCCGTTCATCCCAAACAATACCAATGAGGTGATATATTTTATGGTTTCCTTGCTGTTTTCCATAGGGTAACTCCTTCTTGCATTTCACATGAAAATACTATATCATTCGAATTAGTATAATAATAACGAATGTTTATCATGTTATCCATGACAAAAAGGAATGATTATGAGTTTACAAAAATATCAGGCACTGATTACTTCCATTGAATGCGGAAGTATTACTAAGGCCGCTGAGGTACTTGGCTATACGCAGTCTGGAGTAAGTCGGATGATCCAGGAACTGGAAAAAGAGTGGAATCTTTCATTAATTGAGAGAAGCAAGTCCGGCGTTTTTCTGACCTCTGACGGGTTTAAATTATTCGACCAGATGAAACGGATCTGCAATGAGCAGCTTATTTTATCCCAATATATTGATGACCTGAATGATTGTCAGTCAGGTCTCCTTAGAATTGGAGTTTTTTCATCTGTCGCAACGCACTGGCTTCCAAATATTATGAAACGCTACAAGAATGATTTTCCAAATATTCAGATCGAACTTTTATTGGGGGATTATACCGAGATTGAAGAATGGATCTTGGAAGGACGTGTAGATTTTGGATTTTTAAGACTGCCGGCGAATCAAAAATTTGAAACACTTTCTATTGAACCAAATGACAGATTAATGGTAATTCTTCCGCAGAATCATCCTCTCGTTGATTGCGAGAAATTTCCGATGCAAAAGCTGGAAGAATATCCCTTTATCCTTCTTGAAAAGGGAGTCAATGCTGAAATATCAAGACTTTTTGAACAAAACAAGATTCATCCACAGATCAATTTTAAGACCTGGGATGATTATGCTATCATGTCAATGGTAGAAAATGGTCTTGGAATCAGTATCCTGCCCGAACTGATCTTATCAAGGATCCCTTATCAGATCGTAGCAAAAGAACTGGATACCCCCTACTACCGAAATATAGGTATTGCGATGCGGAGCCAGCGGAATCTTCCAAAGGCTGCAAAGCAGTTTTTGGAATACCTTCCATATAGAAAGGAATAGCAAAATGCTATTCCTTTCTATATACTTCTATATCATTCTAAAACTGAAGTTCTTTTTTTTCACCCGGTACCAGCGATACCCGAATCAGCTCTTCCCTGTATTTTACCATTACAGTCTTTGCTTTTTCTGAAATGAGTATCACTTGTCTGGTTTCATTTTTATCCCATCTGATGCTGACTTTGATTCCACCTTTTGCACAAAGGCCTTCTACCTGACCCTCTTCCCATGCATCTGGGAGTGCAGGCAGAATATAGATCACATCCTCATGGCTTTGCAGCAGCATCTCTAGTACCGCCGAGGTAAAACCAGTATTTCCATCCAGTTCATATACATGATCGAACGCATCTGCACCTCTTGTTGGTGGATGATAGATCATATAATTTGGTTCTTTTAATACTGTACACATACTCTTCAAATGATATTCGGCCTGATTTCCATTACAAAGTCTGGCCTGATATAACGCAAGGAGCGAACTTGCCCATCCTGTATTCTCCCACTGCTCTAAAGGCGTGATCTTGGAATCTATTGTTCTCTCAACTGCTTTTGCAAGCTTTGGTGTGCTTTCCGTACTGATCTGATGGAACGGAAACAGCCCAAGCAAATGGCTGGTATGTCTGTGCTGCCTGTCCGGTACATCAAGATCATCATAATATTCAGCTAATGTACCATCCTCCAGAATTCTATATTCCGGGAGTCTGCCAAGGATGTCATTTACATGAGTCCGTTCCATACTGATCTGATCACTCTCTGGGATCAGCCCCTGTTCTATCAGAATATCGCACATTTTCAGATACTCCATCAATAATTCTCTGATCATAATGATCTCATATGTGGGCGCTATACTGATCTGATATAGTTTGTCTCCTGACCGAAATGAATTTTCAGGTGAAACAGACGGTCCGCTCAGAAAAATTCCTTCCTTATTCATAAATAAATACTCTTTAAAAAAACTGACTGCCTCCTGATATAACGGGTAAATTTTATGAGTAAGGAGTTCCGTGTTTTCTGTATAAAGATAATACTCCCAAAGATGTGTCAGGATCCAGACACCTCCTGTTGGACAGGGAGATATGGGCGATGCCCAGTAAGGCGCTGCATAACCCCAGGCATTCGATACGATTTCACCGACCCATCCTTGTATTCCATAGCAGGATGCAGCTGTTTTTCTTCCTTCTGGTACCAGAATCTTTTCGATCCAGAAAAAAAGAGGTTCCATAGTTTCTTCCAGCCCGGTTCCAAGTGCCGGCCAATAATTCATCTGTGTATTAATGTCCAGATGCATATCGCAGGTCCATCCTATCCTGCATGCAACATTGTCATTCCAGATACCCTGCAGATGCGGTGGCAGTACAGAATCCTTTCTGGCAGATGATAATAGCAGATACCTGCCATATTGAAATAAAAAACTGATCTCCTCCTGTTTCATGATCTCAAGCTGACAGGCATTCATAGATTTTCGAAAATCTTTACTATGCTCACTTCGAATTCGGCTCATTTCATGATTGGAATGTTGATAGCGTGTGGTGATCTCCGCTTCAATTTTTCTTCTTTTATCAATGTTATCCACTTCCCAGCCAGGTAAAAGATACCCTGCTCTTTCCAGATAATTGGTTTTCATAAACAGATAACTGTGCACCCATGTGCAGTTTTTGATGAGTACACCTTCTTTTTCTGCTTCCAATACTCCATCACTGTAAATGTGTAGTCTTCCATATAAATGAACACCTGTCTCATTCTCACAATGCATCAATTCATAGGCGTTTGCATCAAATTCAACGACTGCGCTCTGATCACCAACTTGCTTTTGACCGATCTTTCCATGTGTCAGCTCTGTTAATCGAATGGAACAGTCAAATGCAACAGAACTTTCTGCCGAATGAACAAGACATTTTTTTCTGTTCGAGGTAAAGACTTCTTCTCTGATCTCGGTATTTCTTTCATCGGAAGGAACGATCATTCTTTCTGCGATTCCACAGTCGATCCTCAATTTTCTGTAAGACAGAGTGACCGGATACCTGCCACAACCATAATCTATCATCAGATTTCCTACCGGAAGGTTGGTTCCATAGTCATTCTTTCTTCCTATAAAACCTTCTGCATATTCATGTACTTTTTTATAATCACTATTCAGAGCTGCCCTGCGCATTTTATAAAAAGAATGTGCTGCATCCTGTTTACAATTATCCTGATACGGCGCTCCGCTGAAAAATGTGTTTTCCGACAGCAGGATTTTGTTTTCAGGTACAGATCCATATATCATGGCACCGATCTGTCCGTTTCCGATCGGATAGGCTTCTCCAAAACGTTCTGCCGGAGTCTCATCGTATAAATATGTCATGTTTCCTTCCTGCTTTATCATCCAGAGGCACCTCCTTTATCCTGATATCTTTCCTGAATTCCTGTTAGATTTATTTGATTTTTATTCTTTTACAGCACCTGATATCATGCCGCTAACAATATATTTTTGCCCGATCAGGTACACCAGAATGACAGGAAGACATGTCAGAATAATATCTGCAAATATGTAATTCCAGTAACTTGTATTCTTACCAAAGAACTGATATACCGCCATTGTCATTGGAAATAATCTGCTTTTGCTGGATAGATACAGAGGTGTTAAAAAATCGCTCCACACACCCATGAACTGTAAAATAAAACAGGTGACAAGTGTTGGTTTTAATAACGGAACAATGATCTTAAAGAATAATGAAAGTGGACCTGCTCCATCTATGACAGCTGCTTCATCCATCTCAACCGGAACTGAGATCACAAAATTTCTGATCGTAAATACGCAAAATGGTATCATGGCACTTGTGAACGTGATCACAATACCCAGTCTGGTATTGGTCAGATTCATTGTCTGAAATACTCTTACAAGTGTTACATAATTCACAGGGAAAAAGAGTCCGCATATAATAAAGTAGTAAATAAAGTTATTAAATCTACTGCGTTTTCTGCACAGTACAAATGCTGCCATTGCACAAAGTATTACACCTATGAATGTTGCGCTAGATGCATAAAGCATACTGTTCAAAAAGCCCTGGATCAACTTGCCCTTTTCGATCACTTCCGTATAATTACTGAACATCCATTTTGTTGGAAGTGCAAGGCTCATTCTGGAAGCTTCCGCTTTTGTTTTAAAGGAATTGATCAATACCATATAAAATGGGGCTACCACGATCAGGCAGAGCAATACACACAGTATTTGTTTCCAGATCGTCTGAAGGATTTTTTTGTTCATTATTGCTGTACCTCCTGTCTGCTCATGACTTTAACGACCAGTACACCGATCACGGCTGTGATCACAAGTAAGATTGCATTCATTGCTGTAGACATTCCATACTGTCCATTTGAATACAGCTGGAACGCATATGTTGTCAGAACTTCTGTTTCGTGTCCAGGACCACCATTGGTCAGAACATAAACAACATCAAATACTTTCAACCCATAGGTAATACCAAATACAAGATTGATCATGATCGAACCTGACATCATTGGCAATGTAACAAATCTTAGTTTATGCCAGAAATTTGCACCATCGATCTCTGCTGCTTCGTAGTAAGATTTGGGAATGGCATTCAGCCCTGCCAGAAAGATCGTCATAACATATCCGATCCCTCTCCATGCGTCCACACCAAAGATTGATTTCCATACCATATCCAGATCCGAGAGCCATTTCTGTTTTAAGAATCCAAGTTGTAAAAATTCAAGACTACTGTTTAATAATCCGGTATTATAATTTAAAACTGATTTAAATACGATGCCAATAATAACAAAAGGCAGAATGGACGGTAAATAGAACAGTGTTCTGTACAGACCTTTTCCTCTGATTCCCTCCTGTAATAAAATAGCAAGAAACAGCGCCGGAATGAGCTTCACTATATTCGAGATCAACGTGAAAGTTATGGTGTGATAAATACCATCCGCGTAATTTTTCTTTGAAGTAAAAATTTCAATGTAGTTTTCCAGACCAACAAAATGTAGTCCCGTCTTACTGCTTCTGGCACACCAGTCGGTGAATGAATAAAGCACACCCAGCATGCTTGGGAAAAGGAAAAATATAATATATAAAGCCAAGGGTAGTAGTAAGAACCACTGAGGATAAATTTTTTTCTTATTCACGTTCTGCCTCCATTTTTAGAAAATGGTGCTTGGAGCATACTCCAGGCACCATTTATCTGTCTCATAAATCTTTTTATTTCCAGGCAGCATCTCCTGCAACTTTTGCTGCTTCTGCCCTGTTTGTATCCATGTTCTTTAATACGTCATTTGCTTCCATCTGTCCCTGACAGAATGAAACCATATCTGCACCAAAATCCATCCAGTAATCATTGGTATACTTTGTTCCTGTCTGCAATACTGCTGTTCCCATTTTGGATTCATCCATGCTTGCCATGAACTCTTCTTCTTCTGGAAGCCATTTCTGTGTTAATGCGTCATCGTTTACATCAAGATTGGTGTAAGCTGGTGAATTATCAAGAATTTCCTGAAGGCTTTCTGTGGAACATACAAATTTAAAGAATTCTTTGACCAATTCTGGGTGTTCTGATCCGTTATATCCGAACAT
>JAQVCQ010000040.1 GCA_028689715.1 Lachnospiraceae bacterium | reverse complement strand
TTGTTTTCATTTGTGGCATATAAACAGCATCCCACCTGAAACATTTCATTGATTCGATATGTTTTTGAGGGACGTCCTGCAGCACTGACTTTATTACTATCAGGAATGATCAATATTTCACCAGATGCTTCAAGTTCGTTCAGAATGGAATTACAGGTGGCAACACTCAGGCCTGTTTTTGCAGCTGTCATTATTTTGGTTCCAGACTTCATTTCCAACAATGCTTCTTTTATGATTCTGACATTTGTTTCTTTCACCTGTGCGGTAGAACTGATCAGATGTTCCATAGTACCTCCTATTTTTTAAATGTATTATTATAATAGTTATAATAATTAAGAAGTTTACATATGTCAAGAAAAACATGCAGTTAGATTGTACGTTTGCTATTTCTATAAAACTGGTCATGGCAGAGAGTTCAGAATTATAGTAAAATGAAGATAGTATAAGGGGAGGTCCTGTATGGAAAAAGCATATAAACTCGAATTTAAAAATCAAAGTTCAAAAGAGCTCTATCTTACGACTTGTGGTTGTTCTCAGACAGAGCCCCTGCATAGTTTTGGTCCGGCTGTCAGACCACATTACCTGATTCATTTTGTTTTAAGCGGAGCAGGAAGGTTTGTTCTGGGAGGGAAAGAATACCCTTTAAAAGCAGGATATGGATTTTTGATCGAACCGGATGAATTGGCTTTTTATCAATCAGATGAATTCAGACCATGGACTTATGTGTGGGTGGGATTTTCAGGAAGTCAGGCTGAAGAGTATCTTAGAAAGACAGGTCTGTCAGCAAAGCACCCTATTTTTGAATCCGATAAAGCAAAAGAATTATATGAGACCGTAAAGGATATGATGGAACATAACACCTATAGTATCTCAAATGATATGCGTAGAAATGGTCTTCTTAGAGTATTTCTTTCCCTGATTGCTGAGAATGCAATGATTCCTGTCAGTGAAGAAGAGGATAAAGGGAATTATTATGTACAAAAAGCAATTGAATTTATAAGAAGTAATTATTATTCTCCGATCAAAGTTACAGATGTAGCAGACTATGTATGTATCAATCGCAGCTATCTGTATACACTTTTTATGGAATCACTTGATATGTCGCCACAGGAATTTTTATCTTTATTCAGAATTACAAAAGCATCTCAATTGCTTGCAGTTACGACCCTTTCAGTGGAAAGTATCGCGATTTCCTGCGGGTATAGTGATCCGCTGGTATTTGGGAAGGCATTTCGCAAATTAAAAGGGGTATCCCCATCTCATTTCAGAAAAGAAGTATTGAGTGGTGAGGTCAGAAGGTCGCAGGGAGATCTGGAACAGATCGAACAGTTTATCAAAGAGATGCAGGAGCATAGTTAACATTTTGACTGAAAAGAACAACATTGTGTCAGCGAATATATTTTGGAAACAGTATATAATAGTATCATTAACCAATCCGTGGAATATTTGATCTGGAAAAAGGAGATCTGTATGAAAGAGGTATTATTAAAGAAATTTGAAGAAATATTTGGTTTGACGCAGGATGTGAAAGTTTATTTTGCGCCAGGCAGAGTTAATATGATTGGAGAGCATACTGATTATAATGGCGGACATGTATTCCCGTGCGCACTTACAATTGGAACTTATGCTGTTGCAAGAAAACGTGATGATGATACATGCAGATTCTATTCCATGAATTTTGAGGAACTTGGGATTCTTGAATCATCTGTTGAGGGACTAAAATATGAAAAAGAAGCTGATTGGACAAACTATCCAAAAGGAGTTATGTGGGCATTTGGAGAAAAGGGACATCCTGTCTTAAAAGGAATGGATCTGCTTCTGTATGGAAATATACCAAATGGATCAGGGTTATCTTCGTCGGCATCAGTTGAAGTACTCACAGGTTATATTTTAAGAGATTTTTTTAATTTTGATGTAAGTAATCAGGACCTGGCATTATATGGTCAGTATGCAGAAAATCATTTTAATGGAGTCAACTGTGGTATTATGGATCAGTTCTCTATCGCAATGGGAAAAAAAGATCATGCGATCTTTTTGGATACAGCAGATCTTTCTTATGAATATGCACCGATTGTTTTACAGGGATATAAAATAGTAATTGCCGGAAGCAATAAAAAAAGAGGTCTTGGTGATTCGAAATATAATGAAAGAAGATCAGAATGCGAAACTGCATTAAGCGAACTACAGCAGGTAGTTGGAATCCAGTCACTGGGCGATCTGACTGAAGAAATGTTTGAAACTTATAAATCAGCGATCAAAGATGAGATCAGGATAAAAAGAGCAAAACATGCTGTATATGAGAATCAAAGAACCATCAGAGCAGTGGCTGCATTAAAGAGAAATGATCTTGCTGAATTCGGAAAACTCATGAATGCATCCCATATCTCACTCAGAGACGATTACGAAGTGACCGGTATTGAACTGGATACACTTGTAGAAGAAGCATGGAAACTGGATGGGGTGATCGGATCAAGAATGACAGGTGCCGGTTTCGGAGGTTGTACTGTCAGTATCGTAAAAGATGAAGCCGTAGAATCTTTTATTCAGAAGGTCGGTGCTGCCTATGAACAAAAAATTGGATATGCTGCAGATTTTTATGTAGTAGAAATTGGAGATGGTCCATGCAGCCTATCATAAATCACACGATCATGACGAACAATCAGTCAGGGGAGTCCATTAATATTTACAGAGAAATCGACAGACTGATCCAATATGGGATACTAACAGAATTAATTGAAGAGTCAGATAAGATCTATACAAGAAACCGTCTGCTAGAGCGCTTCGAACTGGATGATTATATAGAATTCGATGCGGAAAAAGATGCGTCTTATATTACTAGTTTACAAGAATGCAAGCGCGATGATCTGGAGGATATTTTAAACAAAATCACAGATTATGCATACTTGAACGGAATTATTTCAGAGAATACAATTACGGTCAGAGATCTGTTCGATACATCGGTAATGTCCATTTTTGTGCCAAGACCGTCTGAAGTGATCCGTACTTTTAAAGAAGCGTATGAAGTCAGTGCAGAGGCGGCAACAGATTATTTTTATCGATTATGCCAGGATACAGATTATATCAGAAGATACCGTATTAAGCATGATATGAAGTGGAAAACACAGACAGAGTATGGAGAACTGGATATAACGATCAACCTGTCTAAACCCGAAAAGGATCCAAAAGAAATTGCAGCGGCTAAAACAACAGCGGCAGGCAGCTACCCTAAATGCCTCTTGTGCATGGAAAATGAGGGTTATGCAGGCAGAGTGAATCATCCGGCAAGGCAGAACCATCGTATTATACCGATCACGATCCAGAATACGGAATGGGGTCTTCAGTATTCACCTTACGTTTATTATAATGAACACTGCATTGCCATAAATGGTCAGCATGTTCCGATGCAGATCAATCGCGATACATTCGTTAAATTAATGGATTTTATTAAATTATTTCCGCATTATTTTCTGGGATCTAATGCAGATCTTCCGATTGTAGGAGGATCCATACTGAGTCATGATCATTTCCAGGGTGGAAATTATGAATTTCCTATGGCGAGAGCAGAAATAGAACATAGTTTTACGATCAAAGGATATGAGGATGTGCAGGCAGGTATCGTGAAATGGCCAATGTCAGTAATCAGAATCAGATCTGTTGATGCAGAAAGACTGATCGATCTGGCAGAGCACATCTTGAATAAATGGAGAGCATATTCAGATGAGGCGGCATTTGTTTTTTCACATACAGATGGTGAACCACACAATACGATTACTCCGATCGCAAGAAAACGGGGAGATTTCTTTGAGTTTGATCTTGCATTAAGAAACAATATTACTTCGGATGAGCATCCGCTTGGAGTATACCATCCACATGCAGATCTGCACCATATTAAAAAAGAAAATATCGGATTGATCGAAGTCATGGGTCTTGCAATTCTTCCTTCGCGATTAAAACAGGAAATGGAACTGCTTGAAGAGGCTGTTTTAGATGGAAAAGATATTTCTGATGATGCAGAACTTGGAAAGCATGCAGATTGGTTGAAAGAAATCTTAAAAAAATATGACGGTCTGGATGAAAAGCAGATCAGTGAAGTATTTCAAAAAGAAACAGGACTTGTTTTTTTAAGGGTTCTTGAGGATGCAGGTGTATTCAAAAGAGATGAATCAGGTTTGAAAGCTTGGAAACGATTTTTGGATACCTTGTCAATTGGATGATTTGATATTATGATGTCTTATATATCGAAAGATATATAAGACAATTTTTTTGAATCGAAACAATAAGTCCTAAAGCTATGCAGATGGGAGTCACATATGAAATTATTACTGGTTGCTGTAAATGCAAAATATATCCACTCAAATCCTGCGGTCTATAGTCTGAAAGCATATGCCGGACAGTATGCAGAGCAGATACAGATCGCTGAATATACGATCAACAACAGGAGAGAAGAAATACTTGCAGATCTTTACCAGAAAAGACCTGATCTGATCGCATTTTCCTGCTACATCTGGAATTGGGAACTGATTCAGGGGCTGTTCTCCGATATAAAGATAGTCATGCCACATGTCAGGATATGGTTAGGTGGTCCTGAAGTCAGCCATCTGGCAGAAGAAATCCTGATACAGCATAGCGAGGTAGAAGGTATCATGCTGGGTGAAGGAGAAGAAACCTTTCTGGAACTGACACAGTACTATCTTGATCAGAGCGGCAGTCTGGAAGAGATCTGTGGTATCATCACAAGAACAGGAAAAACGAATACTAGAAGTCCGCTTGAGCTGTCAAAAATTCCTTTTTTATATGAAGATCCAGATACCTTTGAAAACAGGATCATATACTATGAGTCCTCAAGAGGGTGCCCTTTTCGATGCAGTTATTGTCTGTCATCCATTGATAAGACAGTGAGGCTTCGGAATAATGAACTGGTAAAAAAAGAACTGAAACATCTTCTGGACAAAAGAGTAAAACAGGTAAAATTCGTTGACAGAACGTTTAATTGTAATAAAGAGCATACTGTAGAAATCTGGAATTTTTTAACAGAAAATGATAATGGTTTTACCAATTTTCATTTTGAGGTCTCAGCAGATATCTTAAGAGACGAAGAACTGGAAATACTATCTAAAATGCGTCCGGGTCTTGTACAGCTTGAAATTGGAGTGCAGAGCACCAATCCGGAGACATTGCAGGAAATCGACCGATTTGCTGATTTTGAAAAATTGAAGAAAGCAGTTGCCAGAATTCATGCCATGAAAAACATACATGTTCATCTGGATCTGATCGCAGGCCTTCCCTTTGAAGACTTTGACAGTTTTGAACATTCTTTTGACGAAGTATATCAGATGAGCCCGCATCAGTTGCAGCTGGGATTTTTAAAAGTATTAAAAGGATCGAAAATGCATCAGAATGCAGAGAAATATGGTATGGTCTATTCTACACACCCACCTTATGAAGTATTCCAGACGAAATGGCTGAACTACAATGAGGTTCTGGGGTTGAAAAGAGTAGAAGAAATGGTTGAATTATATTATAACAGCAATCAGTTCACCACTACATTAAAATTCCTTCAGATGCATTTCACCTCTTCATTTAGATTGTATCAGGAACTCGCAAAATTCTATGTGGAACATGAGTATCATATAAAAACACCATCGAGAGTCGCAAGATATGAAGTTCTGCTGCAGTTTGCATCTGCTATCGACTCCCAGAACACAGAACTTTATGCGCAAGCACTGACATTCGACTGTTATCTGCGTGAGAATATGAAGAGCCGACCTACATTTTCTAATCAGCTGGATACATTCAAAGATGAATTAAAGGAAATGAAAAAGCAAAAGAATATAACTGGAAAAGAGAACCATCTGGAACCGTTTTATTATCCGGTATGGTCTGAAGAAAATCAGATGTTAACAAAAAGAGAGAGACCGTGGGTAATCTGTTTTGATTATTCGAAAAGAAACCCTCTGACTTATGAGGCTTATTATGAAGTGATATCATAATTGAATCAGATGTAGCAGGGTACGATAAGAATAATTGAAGCAGAAGCATAATGGAAATAGAATAAATACGGAGTGAAAATATGACAGGAGACATGAACAGGCAGGAAGTTCTGGACAGACTGGATCAGCAATATGGAAATGAGGTACGATGCTATCTGCTGCATCAAAATGCTGGAGAGCTGTTAATTGCAACTATTTTAAGTGCACAGTGCACAGATGCACGCGTTAATATTGTAACACAGACATTATTTCAAAAATATCCTGATATTGCGTCATTTGCGAATGCAGATATACAAGAGCTGGAAAAAGAGATTCACTCTACTGGTTTTTATCATAACAAGGCAAAAAATATCATTGCATGCTGTAAAGAGTTAATGAACACCTATGCTGGAGAAGTTCCATCTGATATTGAGGCATTAACAAAACTGCCCGGAGTCGGAAGAAAAACAGCAAATGTAATCAGAGGAAATATATTTGACCAGCCCAGCATTGTGGTTGATACCCATGTAAAAAGAATTTCTAAAAAACTTGGTTTCACCAATCAGGATGATCCGGTTAAGATAGAATTTGACCTTATGAAGATACTGCCAAGGGAGTATTGGATCAGGTATAATACTCATATTATTAAACTTGGACGGGAAATCTGTATCGCCAGAAGACCAAAATGTGATAGTTGTTTTTTAAACGATATTTGCCCCAGTGCGGAAATAAACAACACTGCAAAAAAATAGAAAAGAAAATCAGATTTAAGTAGTGAACGAAGGAAAAATAAGAAAAGATAAGAAAAATCAGATAAGAAAAGATAAGAAAAGATAAGAGCAAAAGGAATAAAAAATAATAATATGATAGATTCTTATATTGTAGTTGATGTAGAAACAACCGGACTCGATCCGAAAAAGGATAAAATAATTGAAATCGGGGCTGTGAAAGTATGCAAGGGAGTAGTTGAGAAAACCTACTCTAAATTGATCAACCCAGGCAGAGCATTATCAGCGCAGGTAATGCAGTTGACCGGAATTTCAAATGAAGATCTGATGAACGAGCCGGATATTAGCTCTGTCATTCGGGACTTTATTGATTTTGCTGGAACAGATGATCTTCCGATCATGGGACATAGTCTGATGTTTGACTACGCTTTTTTAAAAAGAGCAGCGGTCAATCATAAGTTACAGTTCGAAAAAAGAGGGATCGATACGTTAAAAATTGCAAGGAAGTATCTCCCCGAACTGGAAAGCAGAAATCTGAACTTTTTATGCAGATATTATGGAATTGAGCATGAGGCGCATAGAGCACTTGCGGATGCATATGCAACGCATGAAGTATTTCAAAGATTACAGACGATCCTACTGGATAAAGAAGACGAAGATAAACTATTTTATCCAGTTCAGCTTCAATATCAGGTAAAAAAAGAAGGACCGGCAAGCAAAAGACAAAAAGAAAGAATCAGGCAGCTGTTAGAACAGCATGACCTGATTCCGGATTATGATATTGAACTGCTCACAAAGAATGAGGCGAGTCGTTATACGGATCAAATTCTTGCAACATACGGACGATAGGATTTTTCATCACAGACTGAAGTGTTTTTGCTGTTTCGATCAGGTCATTGATCTTTGATGTGTAACCGGTCTGGTGATAGATGGAAGCAAGCAGGCGATAGCTTCCACTTACATCTGTTCGGGTGGAAACAGCAAATTCCAGGATTTGCTGTGCTTCGTTGAGATATCCATTTTCATATAATAAAAGGGCCCATTTTTGAAGTGTTCTTGCCAGCATGGTGTAGTCCTGATCATATTGAGACAAGGTCGTGAGGTTGGCGGCACCATATTTTAATTTAAGATCTGTATTGGTCAGTCCAGTCAGATTAACAATTTTCTTTTCAGCCAGATTTTGTACTGCCTGATGAAGTTCCAGGATTCTTGGATCTTCAGACATAATCTGAAATGGCAGAGCATCAAGAGGGATCCTGACATAAGGCAACGCATCAAGAGGTTTTTTTCTTGTTGAATTTGCACGTGTCTCTCTATCCCAGAAGCTTTCCTCCTGGATGCGCGCAATTTTAGTATTCTTTCGTATTTCATAGGCAATTAGTATGATAAAAACAATAAAACTTGCAAAATAAGGTAGAATCATTTATAATATCCTTTCAGTGGACTCAGGTTTTAAGAGTGGAAAAATAGGTCCTCTCACAGATAGGAGCATGTTATGTTTAATATGAATAATAAAAAAACAAAACAGATCATTTCGTCAGTCATCATTATCGTTCTGGTAATTGCGATGGTGTTACCGACATTATTATATTTTGTTTCTTAAGATATTTTATACAATATAGTTGAAGTAGTCAATAAATGGATGTAGGGATCTGTTTATTGAGTCTGTATATACAGACAGGAGGTTTATAGAATGAGGAATCTGGCAGTAAGAGCATTTAAAATAGCATCTGTTTTTGCAGTGCCCTTTTTGCTTCTCATATCCAGTATGAATGTTCATGCGGCAGCAGACACCATTTATAAAGGAATTTTAGTAGAAAGCGTCGATATTTCAGGAATGACAGTTCCTGAAGCAACAACCAGAATTAATCAGTATGTTGAATCACTGAAAGAAGTAGAGATTACACTCACAACACCGCAGGGAGATCAGACAGTCATGACAGCAGGAGAACTTGGTCTGACCTGGGCAAACGAATACATTGTAGATGATGCATGTTCCTATGGAAAAAAGGGAAATGTGGTTCAGAGATACAAAGCGATCAAGGATCTTGAACGTGAAAACAAAGTATTTTCCATTGAATTTGATATGGATCAGAATTCTATTGCACAATTAGTCGAAGAGCGCTGCAGTGCGTTCAATATTGAAGCAAAGGATGCTGTTTTAAATAGAGTGGATGGAGCCTTCAGCATTGAAGAAGGTCAGACCGGACTTAAAGTAAATGCATCTGAATCTGCAAAGACTCTGATCGGTTTTTTACAAACTGAATGGGAACATACACCTACTTCGGTTGAATTAGTGGTCGATGTAGAAAATCCAAGGGGAACAAAAGAAGAACTTGAAAAAGTCAAAGATGTGATAGGGACTTATACAACTGATTTTCATACTTCGGGATCTGCCAGAACAGCGAATGTGATCAATGGATGCAGACTGATCAATGGGACAACATTATATCCAGGAGATACATTTTCAGCTTATGAACACGTAAATCCATTTACGGAAGAAAACGGATATCAGCTTGCAGGATCCTATTTAAATGGAATGGTAGTTGAAAGTCTTGGCGGAGGAATCTGTCAGGTATCCACTACACTTTATAATGCAGTATTAAAAGCAGAGCTTCAGGTCGATGAAAGATTTAATCATTCCATGATTGTATCATATGTACCGCCTTCACAGGATGCGGCAATAGCAGGTACATCAAAAGATTTTAAATTTACGAATAATACAGATTCTCCTGTTTATATAGAGGGAAGTACGAGTACAAATAAAAAAATAACTTTTACGATTTATGGTATTGAAACAAGGACATCTGACAGAGTCGTGACATACGAATCTGAAGTTCTCAAAACAACACAGCCAGAAGGAGAGCGGATCATCGCAGATGCCGCACTTCCGGTCGGAAGCATTGATGTTCAGTCTGCACATATCGGTTACGTGGCAAAACTATGGAAAGTTGTAACAGAAAATGGTGTTGAAGTAAGTCGTACCGAAGTAAATAAAAGTACTTACCAGGTTTCACCAAGAACTGCAACAGTAGGGGTTTCCACAGCAGACCCTGCAGTTTATAATGCAATGCAGGCAGCGATTGCAACTGGTAGCATCGACCATGTTAAGGGAGTTGTAGCAGCTTATAATGCAGCACTGCAACAGGCAGCGACACAACAACAGGCGGCAGCAGTTCAAAATACGGCAGATGCCGCACAAACAGCTGCAAATTAAGTGTTTGGAGCATTCATTCACAAAGGAGCTGGCATGTTGAAAATTGGTAAAATATCTGAAAATGTATTAAAAAGATCAGTTCTAAAGCAAATAAAAACTAAAAGAGATGAAATTTTGATTGGCGCAGGGATAGGTGAAGACTGCGCCATTTTGTCGTTAAAAGAGGATGAAGTATTTGTAATTTCAACTGATCCTATTACAGGAACAACAAAAGATATCGGAGAACTTTCCATCCATGTAACAATCAATGATATAGCATCTTCCGGTGCGGAACCAGTCGGTGTACTGATCTCTATCCTGCTTCCACCTGAATCAGAAGAGGCATTACTAAAAGAGATCATGATATCAGCGCAGAAAGCCTGTTCCGATCTTGGAATCCAGATAGCAGGTGGTCATACAGAGGTGACAGATGCTGTCAATAGGCCAGTCATTACAGTAACAGGTGTTGGAAAAGCAAAAAAAGGAGCCTGTTTAAAAACAGCAAATGCTGACCCAGGTCAGGATATAGTAGTAAGTAAGTATATTGGACTTGAAGGAACATCGATCCTTGCAAAAACTCATCCGGAGCTTCTGGATAAGTTTCCGCAGATGATGATCAGAAATGCAGCAGCATTTGATCAATTCCTGTCTGTTGTCCCTGAAGCAGCAATCGCAGTAAAGATGGGAGTCAGTGCAATGCATGACATTACCGAAGGAGGTATATTTGGTGCACTTTGGGAAATGGCAGAAAGTTCAAAAGTAGGTCTTGAAGTCGACTTGAAGAAAATTCCGATCCGACAGGAGACTGTCGAAATCTGTAATTATTTTGATATTAATCCATATCTGCTCATGTCGAGCGGATCCATGATCATGGTGACCGATCGAGGTCCGGAACTTGTTAAACAACTCGCACAGGCAAAGATACCCGCTGCGGTGATTGGAAAAATAACTGCAGGGAATGACAGAATAATATGGAATGATGATGAGAAAAGATTTCTGGAGCCACCAAAGTCAGATGAACTATATAAAATAAGGGAGGTTAAGCATGAGAGAAAAAATACTGAGAATCATTGAAAAGAACAGCAGGATCGACCTGGGAGAACTCGCTATATTGTTGGGGGTAGAAGAAATAGATATTGTCAATGAACTGGCAGCGATGGAAGCAGAAGGAGTAATCTGTGGGTATCATACGCTCATTGACTGGGAAAAAACAAGTATTGAGAAAACGACTGCATTGATCGAAGTGCGTGTGACACCACAAAGAGGACATGGTTTTGACTCTATTGCTGAGAGAATTTATCAGTATCCGGAAGTCAGGGATGTCTATCTGATCTCGGGAGGATATGATCTGTTGATCATTATGGAAGGTAAGACATTGAAAGAAATCGCTAATTTTGTTTCAGATAAGCTTTCTACGCAGGAGTCCATTCTAAGTACTGCAACGCACTTTATTCTTAAAAAATACAAAGAGCATGGAACGATTCTTGATAAAAAAAGCACAGATGAAAGGATGCAGATCACGCCATGAGAAATCCTCTTTCCAAGCAGGTGGTAGAGATCAAGCCATCTGGAATCAGAAAATTCTTTGATATTGTAAGTGAAATGAAAGATGCAATTTCACTTGGTGTTGGGGAGCCTGATTTTGATACGCCCTGGCATATTCGGGATGAAGGAATGTATTCTCTTGAAAAGGGACGTACTTTCTACACGTCCAATGCCGGATTAAAAGAACTTAAAATTGAAATTGCAGCGTATTTAAAACGTCGATATCAGCTACAGTATCATTATCAGGATGAAGTGATCGTGACAGTTGGTGGTTCGGAAGCAATAGATATAGGTCTTCGTGCCCTGCTTGATCCGGGCGATGAAGTTCTGATCCCACAGCCAAGTTATGTATCATATGAGCCTTGTACTATACTTGCAGGCGGCAAACCTGTGATCATTGAGTTAAAGAATGAAGATCAATTCAGATTGACACCGGAACAGTTGGAAGAATCGATCACTGAGAAAACCAAGGTGCTGATCCTGCCATATCCGAACAATCCTACCGGTGCGATCATGGACCGGTCAGATCTTGAAAAAATTGCCGAGATCATTATAAAAAGAGATCTTATTGTACTGTCAGATGAAATCTATTCAGAGCTTTCCTATGCCGGTGAACATACTTCAATTGCGTCCCTTCCAGGGATGAAAGAGAGGACCATTTTGATCAATGGATTCTCAAAATCGTATGCAATGACAGGATGGCGGCTTGGATATGCCTGTGGACCGAAGGAAATCATTGAACAGATGATCAAGATCCATCAGTTCGCGATCATGTGTGCGCCAACGACCAGTCAGTATGCAGCCATAGAAGCATTAAAGAATGGCGATGAAGATGTTGCACAAATGAGAGAAGCCTATAATCAAAGACGTAGATATCTGGTCCATGCATTCAGGAAGATGGAACTGGATTGTTTTGAGCCATATGGTGCTTTTTATGTTTTTCCCTGCATCAAGGAATTCAATATGTCTTCTGAAGAATTTGCGACCCGGCTATTACAGGAAGAGAAAGTAGCAGTGGTACCAGGAACTGCATTTGGTGACTGTGGGGAAGGGTTCTTAAGAATATCCTATGCTTATTCACTCGATAGAATCAAAGTCGCGATCGGAAGAATTGAGAAATTTATATTTCGATTAAGAGAAGAGCAAAAACAGAATGATCAGGAGTAATAGAGAAATGTTGAATATTGTTTTATTTCAGCCCGAGATACCCGCAAATACAGGCAATATTGGCAGGACCTGTGTGGCGACCAATACAAGACTTCATTTAATTGAACCGTTGGGTTTTCGTTTGAATGAAAAAGAAATTAAAAGAGCCGGAATGGACTACTGGGAACACCTGGATGTGACCAGATATGTGAACTATGAAGAATTCTGCCAGAAGAATCCAAATGCGAAAATCTGGATGGCAACAACAAAAGCAAAACATGTCTACACTGAGGTGAATTACGGACCGGATGATTTTATTATGTTTGGAAAAGAAAGTGCCGGAATTCCGGAAGAAATTCTGGTTGAACAGGAAGAGACCTGTATCAGGATTCCAATGATGGACACAATCAGATCCCTGAATCTGTCAAACTCTGTTTCCATCGTGCTATATGAAGCTCTCAGACAAAACCAGTTTTCAGGTATGAAAACAGAAGGAGAGCTTCATCATCTTAACTGGAAAGAATAAAGTTATTCATCATTGCTTTTCTCAGACTTCATTAATGAGAAGATAAATTCGGTGCCAACACCTTCGGTACTGACAACATTGATATTTTCACCGTGTGCGTGAATGATCTCTTTTGTAATGGAAAGACCAAGACCGGTTCCCTTTTTATCTTTGCCACGAGATTGATCTGTTTTATAGAAACGATCCCAGATCATCTTAAGGCTTTCTTTTGGGATTCCGATCCCACTATCTTTGATAGAGACAAAAATTTTACTATGTTTTTCAGTCGTTTCGATTTTGATGACAGAATCACGATGACTGAATTTAATCGCATTATCCAGTAGGTTATAAAGAACCTGCTGGATTTTTGTTATATCAGCATTTACAAACATGATCTCACCGGTCAGGATCAGCTCGATCGCAATCATTTTTTTAATGCAGGTGCCTTCAAAAGAAGCAGCAGTATTTTTTATGATCTGATTAAGATCAAAGTCAGTTTTTTCAAGAAACATGCCATTTGAATTCAGGCTGTTTAGTGAAAGCAGATTATTTGTAAGTTTGGTCAGTCGCTGTGTTTCGTTCAGAACAATGCCAAGATATTTTTCGTGAGCTTCGCTTGGGATCGTGCCATCGATCATTGCTTCCAGATATCCGCGTATTGAAGTCAGAGGTGAACGAAAATCATGAGAAACATTTGCAACAATTTTTTTCTGGTTCTCTTCACTTCTTGCGATCTCACTTGCCATATAGGAAAGTGATGCAGCAAGATAACCGATCTCGTCGGCACTGTCTACCTGAAAACGATATTTCATGTTGCCGGCTGCATATTGTTCCGTTGCGAAAGTGATCTTTCTAAGAGGAAGGTAAACGAGCTCTGTAAAAAAGATCAAAATTATCAAGGACAATAAAAACAATATGACCAGAAGGATATAAGAAATAGTCAGAAGGCTGTTAGCAGAATCAGTCAAATTTGAAATAGCTGTATGGATCACCACATATCCTTTCACTTCATAGTTCGAAGTGATGGGGGAGAAAACGCTTAATGTCTTTTCATCGAACATACCAAAAAAAGTACCAACAGTATAATAAGATCCGGCGGTTATGGTAGGATCAAAATGATTTACAATCACCGGATTGTCAATATCCAGAGGTTTTGAGGTATCAATGACAAGCCTGCCGGAAGGATTAATGATCCAGATAGAGGCGGATAAAAAGGTATCAAGCGCATCCAGCTGTTTCTGAACAGTGTCAATGGAAACTTCATTGTTATAAAGATCGGAAGCATATGTGTTCGCGATCAGTGTGGCTTCCTTGTAAAGTGCATTTGCTTTTTCACGTTTTAAATGTTCAAATGTCATACTGGATACAAACGTTGCAACAACAAGAAATCCGAAGAAAGCAAAAATAACATATGCGAGAATGAACTTTGTGTAAAGCGTTTTTTTCATTATCTTACCTCAAATTTGTACCCGATTCCCCATATGGTAGATAGTTTCCAGGAAGGATGGTCATTTATTTTCTCACGAAGTCTTTTGATATGGACATCGACTGTTCGTGTATCTCCAATATATTCATATCCCCAGATCTGATCAAGAAGCTGCTCCCTGGTAAAAACATGGTTTGGTGAAGAAGCAAGAAAATAAAGCAGTTCCAGTTCTTTTGGGGGCATATCAACGGTCTTTCCCATATAAACAACAGAGTAATTTGTCTGATTAATTACAAGGTCAGGATATTCAACGACCTTGACATCCATATTTGGATTGGTAGTAACAACTGGTTTATATCTTCTAAGGACAGCCTTTGATCTGGCTACCAGTTCTTTTGAATCAAAAGGCTTTTCAATGTAGTCATCAGCGCCAAGTTCAAGACCAAGTACTTTGTCAAAAACTTCACCTTTTGCTGAGAGCATAATAATGGGTGTTGTATGTTTGACACGCACTTCACGACAGACCTGATAGCCATCTATTCCGGGAAGCATCAGATCAAGAAGGATCAGATTTGGATCAAATGTTTCAACTGCAAGGAGCGCAGATTCACCATCGTTCACGATCATAGTTTCAAAACATTCTTTTGTCAGGTATAGAGAAATCAGTTCTGCAATATTATTATCATCATCAACGATCAATATTTTTTGTTTGCTTACCATTTAGGGCTACCTTCTTTCTGTTACGCATTATTTTTTGAATGTTGCAATTGTGACACCTGCGTCACCTTCACCGAATTCACCGAGTCTGAATGAGTCAACATATTTGGCTTTACGCAAATGCTGGTGTACTGCATTTCGAAGTGCACCGGTACCTTTTCCGTGTACGATTCTGACACTGGGAAGATGGGAAAGATAGGCATCATCCAGATATTTGTCAAGTTCAGCGAGCGCTTCATCCACAGTACGTCCAAGTAAATTAATTTCCATGGAGATCGTAGATGTTTTCGAGAGTTTGATCTTGCCGGCTGAAGTACGGCCAGGAAGTTTTTTTGTGATATCATCATCATCAAGACGGACCAGATCTTTAATATTTGCCTGAGTACGCATAATTCCACATTGTATAAATAAGTTCCCTTTTTGATCTGGAAGAGAATGAACAGAACCCTTTAATCCCATGGAAATAATTTTCACACTATCACCGATCTTGACCTGTAAAGGTTTTTGGGGTACGGATCCAGATGGTTTTAATGTCAGACTGCTGTTTTTCTCATTGATTTTATTACGTATTTTCTGACGTGACTGTTCCATATCTTTCACATTGACAGATGAACTTTTCTTTTGAAATTCACGGATGGATTCGTCTGCAAGTTCTTTTGCCTCTAAAAGAATATCACGTGCTTTTTCATTCGCTTCACGAAGAATGGTTTCCCGTGCCTGATCAAGGCGTTCCTGTTTTTGTGAAAGCTGTTTTTTAAGAGATTCAATTTCTTTTTTGTAAGTTGCAAGTTCCAGCCGCTCTGCTTCTATAGTCCTACGGCTCTTTTCCAGATCGGAAATAATATCCTCAAAACTTTCATCTTCCTGACTCAGTTCATTCCTTGCAGAATCAACGATATAATCTGGCAATCCTAGCTTGCTGGAAATTGCAAAAGCATTACTTTTTCCAGGAATACCGATCAGCAGACGATAAGTCGGCCGAAGTGTTTCAACGTCAAATTCACAACTTGCATTCTCAACACCAGCAGTTGACAAGGCAAAAAGTTTTAATTCGCTGTAATGTGTTGTTGCCGCAGTGCGTATCCCTCTTTGATGGAGGTGTTTTAGAATAGCGATGGCAAGTGCTGCTCCCTCTGTTGGATCGGTACCGGCACCAAGTTCATCGAACAGACAAAGAGAATTGGAATCAGCATACTTTAAGATAGATACGATGTTTGTCATATGAGAAGAAAAGGTACTTAGACTTTGCTCAATACTTTGTTCATCTCCAATATCGGCATATACCTCATGAAATAATGACAGTTCGGATCTGTCGAGTGCTGGAATATGAAGCCCTGCCTGTCCCATAAGTGTCAACAGACCAATTGTCTTAAGGGATACTGTTTTACCGCCTGTATTAGGTCCGGTCACGACAAGAAGATCAAAGGTATTTCCCAGTTCTATATCAATAGGAACAACAGTTGATTTATTTAAAAGAGGGTGTCTGCCTTTGCGAATTACAATTCTATGGTCTGAATTCATAATAGGCATGGTCGCATTCTGATCCAGTGCAAGAGCGGCTTTTGCAAAAATAAAATCCAGATTGGTCAGAAGAAAGTGATCCTCGCGGATCTGCTCAATATATTCAGAAGTCTTAACACTTAGGATGGAAAGAATAACTTCTATTTCAGCTTCTTCCTGTAGGGAAAGCTCTTTGATCTGATTATTCAGAGAGACGACAGCTGCAGGTTCTATAAAGAGAGTAGAACCAGTTTGTGACTGATCATGCACCATTCCAGGCACCTGATTTTTGTATTCGGATTTTACAGGGATACAATACCTGTTATTTCTCATGGTGATCACGGCATCCTGCAGATAGGTACGGTGCGAGCCATTCACCATTTGCGTCAGTTGCTGATGGATCTTTTCATTCGCAAGAATCATGCTTCTGCGGATATGTTTTAGTGTTGAAGAGGCATCGTCACTGATTTCATCCTCGGCTAGGATACAACGACGTATCTCGCTGGACAATGGACTTACAGGTTCCAGTCCATCAAACAGAGCTTCAAGGGAATCGGCAATAGAATCATCCTTTTCATTGCGTCCATACGATTTGATTCTTGCACTACACTCGAGCAAGGAAGCTATTTTCAACAATTCTCCGGCGGAAAGAATACTTCCGATCTCAAGAGACTTCAGCATACCAAGTACGGGTCTGTTTCCGCTAAAAGAGGGAGCTCCCTTTTTAAACAATCTTGTCAGTGCATCCTGTGTCTGGATCTGAGCTTCTGTGATCGCCTCAATTTCTGTCATAGGTCTTAAATCACTGCAAAGCTGTTTTCCGGGTTCAGAAGATGCTTTTTCAGTCAAAGCGGTAATAACTTTACTATATTCAAGGATTCTTAATACTTTTTCATTCATAACAATTATTTCACCTTACATATATAAATTTAGTTCATGATTTTTAATTCAAGATAAAATAATCATATCATAGAAGTAGAAAAAAAACCACGAGTAAGTCCTTTCTTTACAAGCAGTCGGGTATCAGATATACTTAATTCGTAATATTTACAATAAATGCAGATAAGCTTAGTAATGGAGATTTAAAATGGAACCTGAGAAAAGAAATACAACTGATACGGAAAATAAAACGATTGTGACCGATCAGGAGTTTGAAGTCATTAAAGAGAGAATTAAAGAACGACCGATCAATCGAAAAAAACTTCTCAGAAGAACTGTGATGACGGTATCCTTTGCTGTCATATTTGGTCTGATCGCATGTTTGACATTCCTTGTTCTTGAACCGGTATTCAGCAATTGGCTATATCCGGAAGAGGAACCAAAGCCTGTTACGTTTCCACAGGTAGAAGAAGAAATTCTACCGGAAGATATGGTACAGACAGATAGTCAGCTTGAAGAGAATCAGGAGGAAGAGCAGCCTGAGCAGGTGGTGACGGAAACGATCGTTGAAAAAGTGGATCTGGAAATTACGGATTATCAGCTTTTATATAACAAGCTGTTCGAAGTTGCAAAAGAATGCTCTAAGAGCATGGTAACAGTGACAGGTGTAAAATCTGATGTAGACTGGTTCAATAACCCATATGAAAGCAAGGGACAGGCATTTGGACTGATCATTGCAGATAATGGAAAAGGACTGCTGATCCTGGCTGATAAAAAAGCAGTGGAAGAGGCAGAAACAATTCAGGTGACCTTTAGTGATGGAACACAGGCCATGGCAGAAATGGCAGGATCTGATCTGACGACCGGTCTTGCTGTGATCAGTGTATCCTATGATCTCATCAGCCAAAATACATTGAATACGGTCACCATTGCAAAACTTGGAAGCTCCAGTTCTGCGAATCTGGCAGGAAGTCCTGTCATAGCACTTGGAAGTCCTATGGGAATGAAGGGATCCGTTGTTTATGGAATGCTGACATCAGTTGGAAATACAGTCAGTGTTGTGGATAATTCATACAAGTCCATGACGACAGATATATATGGAAGTACTGATGCAGGCGGAGTTTTGATCAGTATGAAAGGAGATATCATCGGTCTGATCAATATGTCTTACAGTGATGATTCTAACCCGAACCTGATTACGGCACTTGGAATAACAGAACTGAAAAAAACAATCGAAAAATTATCAAATCATGGAAAACTGGCTTACCTGGGAATTCATGGTATCGATGTTTCCCAACAGGCAAACCAGGAACTTGGAGTTCCATTCGGTGCCTTTGTTACAGAGATCAGTGTTGATTCTCCTGCCATGCAGCATGGAATTCAAAGCGGAGATGTCATTGTCAAAATAGGGAATATAGCAATTGAAGATTTTAATTCATATGTAAATGCGATTATGGCTCTAGAGCCTGAAGATACAGTAACGATTACGATCATGCGCCAGGGACAGGATGAGTACCGTGAAATGTCATTTGATATTACGCTGGACAGTCAGGAATCGTAATCATTGACTAATTGTATAGATGCTAAAAATGCATAAAAAGACAGAATAAAAAAAGTAAGAGTACAGGACAGGGAAACAGGGTGAAGAAGAAAACATTCACTTTCTTTTGCTTGTACGCGTGACAGAACACGCAGATAGGAGCTAACATGAAATTTATAAAAGACTACAAGGATGGCGACAGAGTATTTGATATATATCTGTGTAAATTCAAACAATCCGCAATGACCAAAAATGGAAAAGCATACGACAATGTAATTTTGCAGGATAAAACAGGAACCATTGATGCGAAAATATGGGACCCGAATAGTGCCGGAATCGGTGAGTTCGATTCTCTTGACTACATAGAAGTTTATGGCGATGTAAACAGTTTTCAGGGTGCACTACAGATCAATGTGAAAAGAGTGAGACTTTGCCAGGAGGGTGAATATGATCCTGCAGACTATCTTCCGGTATCATCAAAAAACATAGATGAGATGTATCGCGAACTGACAGGAATTATTCAAAGAATAGAAAATCCTTATTTAAAAATGCTGATGGAGGATTTTTTTGTCAGAGATACTGAATTTGTTAAAGCATTCAAAGCTTCTTCAGCTGCTAAAAGTGTTCATCATGGATTTATGGGGGGACTTTTGGAACATACACTCAGCATATTGAAATTGTGTGAATATTATTGCAGCACCTACCCGCTATTAAAAAGAGATCTGTTGATCAGTGCTGCTCTCTGCCATGATATTGGAAAAACAAAAGAGCTGTCTTTATTCCCTGAAAATGATTATACAGATGATGGAAATCTTCTTGGGCATATTGTGATGGCTGTTGAAATGCTGAATGATAAAATTCGTGATATAGATGGATTTCCAGAAAGCCTTGCAACAGAGTTGAAACATTGTATTCTTGCGCATCACGGAGAACTGGAATATGGTTCACCGAAAAAACCTGCACTGATGGAAGCAGTTGCTTTGAATCTTGCGGATAATACAGATGCCAAGATGCAGACTTTCACAGAACTCATAATGTCTACAGCTGAAACAGGATGGCTTGGTTATAACAGACTTTTTGAATCCAATCTTCGCATGACAAGAATGGAGCAGTAATCAATGGAATTTCGTAAGAACGATTGTCTTTCGGTCGTAATTGAAGACATGGGAAATGACGGTGAGGGCATTGGTAAAGTGGAGGGATTTACTGTCTTTGTAAAGGATGGAATTGTTGGAGATCACCTTCTTATCAGACTTACCAAAATTAAAAAAAATTATGCATATGCCAGAATTGAGAAGGTAGAGATACCTTCTCCTTTTCGCGTTGAACCAAGATGCCCCATTCACAGACAATGTGGCGGGTGTCAGATACAGGCACTGGATTATGCAAAACAGTTAGAGTTCAAACAGAATAAAGTTATGAATCACCTGGTCCGAATTGGAGGATTTGAACAGGAAAAGATCGAACAATGTATGGAATCGATCATTGGAATGGAAGAGCCATACCGCTACCGTAACAAAGCACAGTATCCGGTCGGAATGGATAAGGATGGAAACATCATCACAGGATTCTATGCAGGTAGGACACATGTGATCATACCGGTAGATGATTGTATGATCGGCTCTGAAAAAAATGCAGAGATTCTAAATATTATAAAGAACTATATGCAGGTGAACCGTGTCAGTCCATACGATGAATTGACACACAAAGGACAGGTCAGACATATTCTAATCCGTGTTGGGCAGGATACAGATGAAATCATGGTCAGCCTGGTGATCAATGGAAAAGCATTACCAAAAGAAGAACAGTTGATTCAGTCATTGCGTACGATCAAAGGCATGACATCGATTTCTATCAGTTGCAACACTGAGAAAACAAATGTCATCATGGGAAAAGAGATCCGTCTTCTTTGGGGAAGCGAGTACATTACTGATCGAATCGGAACGGTTATATTCAGGATCTCGCCATTGTCATTCTTTCAGGTCAATTCTATACAGACAGAGAAGTTATATGGGACAGCACTAGAATATGCAAACCTTCAGGGCGGTGAGACTGTATGGGATCTTTACTGTGGAATTGGAACGATTTCATTATTTCTGGCACAGAAAGCCGGCAAAGTATACGGCGTGGAGATCGTCCCTGAGGCGATCAGGGATGCGAGAGAAAACGCAAAGCTGAATCATATGGAGAATGTTACATTTTTCGTTGGGAAAGCAGAAGAAGTACTTCCTGAGAAATATGAATCTGAAAAGATCCATGCAGATGTGATCGTAGTCGATCCTCCCAGAAAAGGATGTGACCAGGCCTGCCTTGATACCATATTAAAGATGGAGCCGGAACGAGTAGTCTATGTCAGCTGCGATTCTTCCACACTGGCAAGAGATTTGAAGGTTTTATGTGAGAGTATTTATGAAATAAAGAAAATCA
>JAQVCQ010000146.1 GCA_028689715.1 Lachnospiraceae bacterium | reverse complement strand
GAATCCGTCCGATAAATATTATGAACATGTAGTATATCCACGGAAGGAGGATCTGTCATGCGTATTGAAGCTTATACACAGGTGCAGCAATTGTACAATAATAAGAATACAGCAAAAACAAAGCAGACAACAAAAGCTAGTTTCGCTGACCAGCTTCAGATTTCAAGTCTTGGAAAGGATATCCAGACCGCAAAACAGGCTGTTGCAAACGCTCCTGATGTCAGGGGAGAAGTTGTTGCTCCGATTAAAACTGCGATCCAGAACGGAACCTATCAGGTGAGCAATGGAAGCTTTGCAGACAAATTATTAGAAAAATACGATGAAATGAGGTAATTCCAGTGGCCAGTTTGATGCAGGATTTAATCACGATATTAGAAGAAGAAAATTCTGAATATGGGATTCTGCTGGAATTATCAAGTCGTAAAACAGGTTTTATCGTAGCCGCCCAGTTACAGGAACTGGAAAAAATCACGGATGAAGAGCAAATCGTTGTAAACAGAATTCATCAACTTGAGCAAAAACGAGAAGAATTGATGAATGATATCGCCAACGTAATTAACAAGGATGTTAAAACTTTAAAACTGGTCAATTTGATACAACTGCTTGGAAACAGACCTGACGAACAGGTAAAACTTGCAGAAGTACATGAACGGTTAAAAGGCACGATGAAGAACATGGTACGTGTTAATAACCAGAACAGAGACCTGCTTGGAAATGCACTTGAGATGGTTCAGTTCGATCTGAATCTGATACAGGCATTGAGAAGTGCGCCAGAAACTGCTAATTATAACAAGGGTGCTTACTCTTCGGGAAGCATACTTGCTAACCAGAAAAGTGGTTTTGACGCAAAACAGTAAAGACATTACGAGGTGATATTATGCCATTGATGGGAAGTTTATATGTTGGTGCATCTGGTTTGCAGACAAACCAGAATGCTCTGAATACAACTGCACATAACATGTCGAACATAGACACAACAGGCTATGCAAGACAGCAAGTCTCACTGAGTACAAAAACATACAATACTCTTTCTATTAATGCGTCCTCTGTTGCCAATCAACAGGTAGGTCTGGGCGTTACCTATTCTGAAGTCAGACAGGTTAGGGATTATTTCCTCGATCAAACTTATAGAAAAGAATCTGGAAGAAGTGCTTTTTATGAGGCATCCTCAGAAGCGCTTGATGAAGTGGAGTCTTTGTTGGGAGAACTTTATGGCGTGTCGTTCAGCGAAGCGCTGGATAACCTCTGGGAGGCAGTTCAGGAGCTTGCAAAGACACCTGAGAATTCTGTCAATCAGGGACTTCTTATGCAACGTTCATCGGAGTTCTTAACTAGTGCCACTTCTGTCTATGACGGGCTGAACGATTATCAGGATAATTTGAATCTTCAGGTCAAGGAAGATGTTGACAGGATCAACGAAATCGGTCAGAATCTCAAAACGTTGAATGATTCTATTCGCAAGATTGAAATAGGTGGAACAGAGAATCCGAATGACCTGAACGATCAGAGGAATAAGTTGCTTGATGAACTTTCAGGGTATGTAAATATTACTTATGATGAAGATATCTTTGGGTCAGTCATGGTCAGCATCGAAGGAGAACCTTTTGTGACCGGTGATATGGTTTATGAAATGGGCCTGCAACAGGACAGCGTATCAGGATTTTATACACCTTTCTGGCCACAGAATTCGACTTATACCCTAACGAGTGAAGGGAAAAAAGTTTATAACATAGAAGATTCCAAGGTATTTGATATTACACAGACGATATCATCAGACCTTGATACAGATATTGGTGGATTAAAAGCCAGGATCATTGCCAGAGGCGATCATCGGGCAGATTATACAGATATTTCAGATGAAGCATATTATGACAGCACAATTTCGCAGTCGGTCATTATGAATGTACAGGCAGAGTTCGACCAACTGATTCATAGTGTTGTGACTGCAATTAATGGCGTATTTCATACGGCAGCGGAACCTTCGAGTGGTTATCTTTGTGGTGAAGATGGAACACCATTCCAGATTTTTCAAAAAATAGCATCAGATGGGTACGATGCGACAGGCACCTATATTGATGAAGTTACCACGCTTCCTGAAACACTTTATACCATTGCAAATCTTCAGATCAATTCAGAACTGACAGAACAGCCTAGTAAATTAGGATTTATCAAAGCAGATGGAAGCACAGATCAGGAAACTGCAGATGCATTAAAAGCACTATTTACAGCTGAAAACTATAATCTGAATCCTAATGTAGCAAAAAAGAACACATTCACGGGATATTATTCAGACCTGGTATCTCAGATCGCGAACTCGGGTCAGGTCTATAGCAGTATAGTCGGTAGCCAGAAGGATACTGTCGCAGCGATAGAGACAGCGAGACAGCAGGTGATTGGTGTTTCCAGTGATGAAGAGTTGACAAATATGATTAAATATCAGAATGCTTATAATGCGGCCAGCAGATATATTAATGTGATCGATGAAATGTTGGAACATATTCTGACAGCACTTGGATAAGTATTGATGATACAACATGGGAGGTGAATTCATATGCCATCTACATTTTTTGGCTTAAATATTGCATACAGTGGATTAACAGCATCCAGTGCAGCATTGAATACAACAGGTAATAATATTGCAAATGTTGAAACAAAAGGCTATAGCAGACAGGCGGTAACGCAACAGGCATATGATGCGCTTCGGACATTTACAACTTATGGCTGTGCCGGTGCAGGTGTTGATACCATAGCAATAGAACGAATCCGGGATGAATTCTATGATGTCAAATACTGGAATAACAATACAACATTAGGCGAATATGATATTAAGCAATATTATATGGAAGGAATAGAAAATTATTTTGTTGATGATGAGGATACTGCCGGATTCACGACAATATTCAATGAAATGTATGATGCCCTGGCTGAAGTAAAAAAGAATTCCGGAGATACAACAACAATTACCCAATTTCTTGGATTTGCAAAAAACCTGACAGATTATTTTAATAATCTTGCCGGGAATCTTCAAAAGGTGCAGACAGATACGAATTCGGAGATCAAGATCCAGGTCGATTCGATGAACTCATTAGCAGCGCAGATCGCCACCCTGAATAAACAGATCAATGTCATAGAAGTGTCTGGATCAACAGCAAATGAGCTGCGAGATCAAAGGTCTCTTCTGATTGATAAATTATCTTCCATTGTAGACGTAGAAGTAACAGAAACGCCCGTATATGACACCAATAATCCTGACAGAGTGACAGGTGCGAATCGCTATGTTGTCACAATTGCAGGCGGACAGACCCTTGTCGATACCAATGAATACAACACCCTTATGTGTGAAGCACGTTCTACGTCCGAAAAGGTCAATCAGTCAGATGTAGATGGTTTGTACGATATCAAGTGGTCAAATGGTTCTGATTTTGGGATGTATAGTGCGAATCTTGGCGGAACGTTAAAAGGACTAATTGCAATTCGTGATGGTAACAATACTGCTAATTTTAATGGCAGTGTTTCAGCAATTGGGACAAGTGGAACAAATCAGACGGTAACGATTGAAGCAACAGCAGATTATTTAAAAGACCTGAATAAATCAACCCTACCTGAAAATGGTGGTGTGATTAATGTAGGGAATAAATTGCTGAACTTTGACAGTTGGACATTTGATGAGGCTACGAATTCATATACTTTTACACTAAGTAATAGTAATGCAACACAGTTAAATGCGAATTATATTAATCGGGAAGCAAAAGTCGGAGCAAGTATTAACTATCAAGGCGTTCCATATTATATGCAGCAGATGAATGAATGGATCAGATCCTTCTCAGAAGCATTTAATGAAGCACTGACTCAGGTAGATTCTGTTGATGGATATGGTAATCCTGCTGATATTTTATTTACGGGAGTGAATGGAACAGGAACAGGGGAATATGATGTTTCTACAGAAGGATATTATAACGTTACAGCTTTGAATTTTACGATTTCTGAAGCAATCATTGCAGATGCACAAAAATTTGCGACGCATACAGGAGCCAGCGAAGGAAGTTCAAAATATGATGTAATTGATGATCTGATAGATTTGAAAACAAATAAGGATGAATTTTCCTTCCGAGGAAGTTCGGCTGGCGAATTCTTACAATGCATTTTGTCCGACGTGGCAATCAATGCAAGTAATGCCAATACTTTTTATCTGAATTATACAAATTTATCTTCAACAATAGAAACACAGAGGCTGTCGGTATCGGGAGTGGATCAGGATGAGGAAGCGCTGAATCTGGTAAAATATCAGAATTCTTATACATTGGCATCAAAAATGATACAGACATTAACAGAGTGCTATGACAGACTAATCCTTCAGACTGGCGTATAAGGCCATATAAAGGAGTTGAGAAAGGAGTTTTAGATGAGAATAACAAATAAGATCATGCAGAATAATTCACTTAGCAATATTAATAATAACAAGATTCTGCAGGATAATCTGAA
>JAQVCQ010000145.1 GCA_028689715.1 Lachnospiraceae bacterium | reverse complement strand
GACGGTGACTGTTTTCCAAAAAGTATATCTGCGACCGCTTTTCCTCCTCTTGCACCCGGATACCATACCTGCAGGATCGCATTCATATTTTCATCCGCATAATTAAGATCGATTGCACTGCCGGCCATTAAAATAAGAATGGTAGGTTTCCCAACTTGTAGTATACGCTCCATTAATTCCTGCTGAACAAGCGGAAGTTTTAGATCTGGCTTGTCGCCTGATCCAACATTATTTCCAGTATCCAATTCTTCCCCTTCCAGGCTTTCATCAAGTCCCAGACATAGCACGACAACATCACTCTGTTCGGCAACAATGACTGCCTCTGATAGTCGGTCCTGTCTCCATGCCAGACCTTCGATCCTGTCTTTCCATAAATGACATCCTTCCGAGAAATACACTCTCGCCTTCGGCTCTGCCATCGCTTTGATTCCTTCTAAAACAGTAGTATACTCTGAAGATGTTCCATAATAATTGCCCTGCAGTGCAATTCTGCTATTGGCATTTGGTCCAATAACACCTATCGTGTTTATTTCTTCCAGATTCAGTGGAAGTAATTGATCATTTTTTAATAATACTGTAGATTTTACCGCAGTTTCTAATGAGAGTCTGATATGTTCTTCACATTCTACTTTCTCATAAGGAATAGAATCATATTCGCTACCATCAAACTCTCCCAATAAAAATCTTGTCGTAAAAAGTCGTTCTGCTGCTCTGGTAATGTCTGCTTCCTCTAAAAGCCCATTTTTATATGCTGCCATAATATGAAGATAGGTGTTTCCACAATTCAGATCACATCCCGTTTTTAATGCCAGCGCTGCTGATTCCTGTGCATTTGTTGTGACCATATGATGTTCATGAAAGTCCCTGATCGCCCAGCAGTCCGAGACATAATGTCCTTGAAAACCCCACTTATCGCGTAAAATTTCTTTCATCAGTACTTTGTTTGCACAACAGGGCTCTCCGTTCGTTCTGTTATAAGCTCCCATGATTGATTCCACATCAGCCTCTTTTACAAGAGACTCAAATGCCGGAAGATAGGTTTCCTCCATATCTTTTTTACTTGCTACCGCATTGAACTCATGGCGCAGCGCTTCCGGTCCACTATGTACTGCAAAATGTTTGGCACATGCAGCTGCCTTCATGACTGGTCCATCCCCCTGTAGCCCTTCAACGAACGCAACGCCCAGTCTGGAGGTGAGATAAGGATCCTCACCATATGTTTCATGGCCCCTGCCCCATCTTGGATCTCTGAAAATGTTAACATTGGGTGACCAAAAAGTGAGTCCTTTATAAATATCACGGTCTTCATGCTGAGAATATTGGTTGTATTTAGCTCGACCTTCTGTTGCAATTGCATCTGCGACCTGTTTTATTAAATTGCAGTCAAATGTAGCAGCCATACCGATCGCCTGTGGAAAAACTGTCGCTGTTCCAGCCCTTGCGACTCCATGTAATGCTTCATTCCACCAGTTATACCCCGGGATATTTAATCTCTGTATTGGTGCTGCATCATATTTTAACTGTGATGCCTTTTCATCAATCGTCATTTTGGCAACTAATTCTTTCGCTCTTCTTTTTGCTTCTTCACGGTCTCTCATATTTATCCTCCCTGTCTTATATTCTGCTCCGTTTTTCAAAGCATAGCATAGGCAGATAGAATAAATAATGGAATAATCTTTCCATAAAATATAAAATACTATCCATTTTACTGGATAGTATCTCGATATCTTGAAGGGGAAATCCCTGTATGTTTTTTAAACGCAAGTGAAAAATAATTGGTATCATGATAGCCGACCATAAAAGCGATCTTACCGGTCTTTAAGGAAGTCATTTCAAGCAATGATTTTGCTTTTTCTATCCTTTTTCTTACAATGTACTCATTGCATCCTTCTCCCTGAACCCTCTTGAACAGTCTTGAAAAATAGTTTGCTGTAATATACAGTTCAGCGGCTATGCTGGATACTGATATTTCATCAGCCAGATTTTCTTCAATATAACGTTTCGCCTTCTGTATGATTTCATGCGTATCTTTTTCTTCCGGATTCACCAACTGCCACAAAAAAGTGCGGGTCATTTCACATGCTTCATCTGCACTGGCATGTAAAAGCGTCTGAGTTAATGAAAACAGCTTATTATCTGCAGCTTCCCCGGTATAATCCAGATAACAGTAATATGCTGATGCTGCGAGTTCAAAACAGCATTTTGCAGCATAAGAATCAGAAAGATTATAAGATTTTGTAGCTCCTTCATATCTTTCAAAAACATGCAGCACATATTCTCCATCTCTGATATTATTGCAGATCGCTCTTCTAAACTCCTCGAAAATATCCTGAAAAATCTTTTCTCTCTTTTTTTCCAGACTGGGCAACATGATCGCTTCATCTTCTTTTTTTTCATGATCCAGAATATGCTGAGCGTCATTATAGGATATATATAAATTTTTATATCCTGTGACCACACTTCCTAACACCACCCTGGGTACCGTTTCGAACTCATCCCGAAGGATATTAATGATTCTGGACATTTCTTCTGCACCACTGGTATCCCCGTGTTGTGAGAATAATGCGATCACGATCCTTCCCGCCTCATCTACAAAGGTAATTCCTTTTTCATTGGCATCGACAAGACCAATACATATATTTTTAATGGAAAGCAACATAAATTCCCCATCACTTTGTTCCATTTCCTGGCATAGCTTAGGCAGAAAAATCGCAATCTGCAGATTTTGATTCTCCTTGTATCCATATTTTTCGCAGATTTTATTTATTTCATCCTGATTTCCCACATTGGTTATGAAGTTTCTCATAATACTTTCAAGTTCGATCTGCTGAACACTTCCCTGGGTCCTTTGCCGTAAGAGAATCGTTTCTTCACGCTTTTTTGATTCCTTTACCGCTTCGACCTGATCTCTGATAGAATCCGCAAGCACTTCTTCGTCAATTGGTTTCAAATGAAAATCCTGCACATTCATACGAAGACATGCTCTGGCATACTCAAAGTTATCATATCCTGTTAAAACAAGTATTCTCATATCATCAACAATTTTAACTGCCTCTTCGATCAGATCCAGACCTGTCATTTCAGTCATGTTAATATCTGTCAGCATAATTTCAGGCTTCTTATCCTGTATGATCTTAATTGCTTCATTTCCCGATGCTGCCAGATATACCTCGGTAATTCCTATACTATCCCACGGAATGACCTGGCTGATTCCCATTCTGATCATTTTCTCATCATCCACGATAATTATTTTGCACATGACAATATCTCCTTATACTCCGGTTCATGATTAAGAGGGAGCGTGATTTCAACCGTAACACCACCTGTTATGTTTTGCCTGTAATACAGACCATACTGCGCTCCATAAATAAGTTCTATTCTCCTGTTAACATTTCTGACTCCATAACCAAAACTATCATCATACTGCGTTATGGAAGCATTCATTTCATCGATCTCTTCCTTAGACATTCCTGTTCCAGTATCTTCTATACGAATAAATACTTTATTTTCATTGACACATGCACTTACTGTGATCTTGCCTTTCATTCCATCTTTTGCTTTTAGTCCATGATAGATCGAATTTTCCACAAGCGGCTGCAATGTCATTTTAGGCAATTGTACATTTAATAATTCTTCCTCAATTGCGATCTCTGCCTCAATGATATTATCATATCTCATATTCTGAATGACCAGATAGTTCCTGATATGTTCTATTTCTTCCTTCAGCGTAATAATGTCCTTTCCTTTGCTGAGACAGATTCTGTAATACTGTGCAAGTGCTTTTACAAGCACTGAAACTTCTTTATTTCCCTGAACAATCGCCTGCCAGTGAATACAATCGAGTGTATTGTATAGAAAATGAGGCTGTATCTGTGACTGGAGTGCATTGAATTTGATCTGCTCCAACTGATGCTGTTCCAATTTTACTTCTTCCATCAGCTTCATGATTTCATCCATCATCTCATTGAATCCAAGTGCAAGGGTCTTAAAATCCGGGGGCATATTTTCAGAATTAATTCTTACGTTAATTTTTCCAGCTGAAACGCAGTCCATTTTCGATATGACCTTTTCCATTGGCTCATAGGATTTTCTGATCATGGTTCTTGAAAGAAGAAGCGCAATGATCGTCATGGCAAAAATCACACCTGCCAGTACGAACATTGTCCTCAAACTGCTTCCATATAATTCTACCAGGGGAATCTGGCTTACTACAAAATAATTCCAGGCGTTTATTTTCTGATAAATGTACAGATAGCCACTTCTGCTGAATGTACCACCTGTTCCCTTGAAAAATCTAATATTTTCAATAATGGCTTCTCTCTTATGTCTCTCTGAGGCGGTCAGGACTTTGCCTGTCGTATCCATAAGATAAATGTCCGTATTCAGATCACCTTTTTCACGAATATTAAGCTGATTGAGCAGATTATTATCAATATTTAAAACCAATAGACCTTCTTCATTGATCATACTGGTAGTAGAGTAAATGGGCTGATAAATATTTAATGTATAC
>JAQVCQ010000144.1 GCA_028689715.1 Lachnospiraceae bacterium | reverse complement strand
GAGGAACAAGTCGCAGCACTTCCGTATGATGTATATAACAGGGCAGAGGCAAAGAAAGAAATTAAAGACAGACCACTTTCCTTTTTACGAGTTGACAGACCTGAAACCAGTTTTGATGATTCTGTGGCCACATATGATGATTGTGTTTATAATAAAGCAAGCGAGTTGTTTTCCAGACTTCAGGCTGATGGGATTTTAACGCAGGAAGAAAAACCATGCTATTATATTTATGAGCTTACCATGAACCAGAGATCACAGACCGGACTTGTCGCATGTGCTTCAATTGATGATTATCAGACGGGCGTGATCATGAAACATGAAAATACAAGAGAAGAAAAAGAAATAGATAGAATAAAACATGTTACGGCACTGGATGCACAGACAGGTCCCATTTTTTTGGCATATTCAGCAAATGAACTGATTCATAATATAATTGAACACGAAAAAATGAAACAGCCCCTTTTTGTATTCACAGCACCGGATGGTGTACAGCATAAAGGGTGGATCATCAATGATGAATTAAAAATAGAACAAATTTTTAATACGTTCCAAAGAATCAATAAAATATATATTGCTGATGGACATCATAGGTGTGCCTCGGCAGTTAAAGTAGGATTAAAGAAAAGAAGTGAAGCATCTGTATTTGATGAAAATGCAGAATACAACTATTTTCTGTCTGTATTATTTCCGGATGATCAGCTTATGATCATGGATTATAATAGAGTGATAAAAGACTTAAATGGATTGAATGAAGCAGAATTCATAGAAAAGCTGAATCAAAGCTTTTTTATAGAAAAGATTACAGAGAAAAGCATTAGAAAGCCATTAAAAAAAGGAAATATATCCATGTGTTTGAAATCTGGCTGGTATGCTTTAGAGATAAAAGAAGCATGCAGGAATTCTGATCCTGTAGATGGACTGGATGTTTCCATTCTGCAAAATTGTGTTTTATCAGAAATTCTGGGTATTCAAGATCCGAGAATTGATAACAGAATTGATTTTGTTGGAGGCATTCGGGGCTTGGTAGAATTGGAAAAGCGTGTCAATACGGACTGTGCTGTTGCATTTGCCATGTATCCAACTTCCATAGGAGAATTATTTGCAGTATCTGATGCGAAAAAGCTTATGCCACCCAAGTCAACATGGTTTGAACCAAAACTGCGTAGTGGTTTATTTATTCATAGCATTAAATAACATAGGATCAGGGGGTCTCCGGTATGGACAAAAAGTTATATAAATTAATGAACTGGCCTGAAATTGAAACAATTATTTATTCTGAAGAAGACAATCCGCACAAATTACTTGGACCACATCAGATCGGTAATCAGATGGTGGGGCATACGACCTGTCTTCAGGCATTTTATCCGGACGCCTGTGCTATGGATATCTTATTTACAGGTAAGATGCAGCCATTTTCCATGGAAATGGCTGATGAAGCAGGATATTTTGCAGCTCTTTTACCGGAAGCAGTGCAAGAACCCTATAAAATCAGAGCTCACTTCAGAACTGGTGAAATAAAAGAATATTATGATGCCTATTTTTTTGAGCCTCAGATCACGCGAATGGAAACGGATCTGTTTCAAAGAGGTCTTCATTATCAGATCTATGAATATCTTGGCGCACACCTGAAGACGGTAAATGGAGTAGAAGGAGTTTCGTTTGCAGTTTGGGCACCTGGGGTGCTCCGCGTCAGTGTTGTTGGAGACTTCAACAACTGGGATGGAAGACTGCACCAGATGAGAAGACTCTGGTCAAGTGGAGTTTTTGAAATATTTATTCCGGGCGTTCAGGAAGGAGAACACTATAAATTTGAATGCAAAGTAAAAGGTGGTCTTACTTACCTGAAATCAGATCCATATGGGTTTGGTGCGCAGTTGAGACCTGAAACTGCATCTGTGATCAGAAATATTGACAGGTATCAGTGGAATGATGAACAATGGCTTGAGAAACGTTTCAATGAATTCAATGAGCCTAGACCAGTCAGTGTGTTTGAGTTACATCTTGGTTCATTTGCAAAACCAGAAGACGGACGTGAATTTTATCAATATAGAGAACTTGCTCCAAAAATATCTTCGTATGTAAAAGAAATGGGCTATACACACATTGAACTGATGCCGGTCATGGAACATCCGTTTGATGCATCCTGGGGCTATCAGACAATAGGTTATTATGCACCAACAGCGAGACATGGATCGCCTGAAGATTTTATGTTCTTTATAGACCATATGCACAAAGAAGGAATCGGTGTAATTCTTGACTGGGTACCGGCACATTTTCCAAGAGACACCCACGGACTTTCAACTTTTGATGGTACCTGCCTGTATGAACATCTTGACCCAAGACAGGGGGAGCACCCACACTGGGGGACTCTGATTTTTGATTATGGCAGACCAGAAGTCAGTAATTATTTAATTGCAAATGCCCTTTTCTGGATTGAAAAGTATCATGTTGATGGAATCAGGATCGATGCCGTAGCTTCCATGCTGTATCTTGATTATGGCAGACAGGACGGCGAGTGGATCCCTAATATGTATGGAAGAAACGAAAATCTTGAGGCAATAGAATTTTTAAAACATTTGAATTCTATTGTACATAAAAATGGAAAAGGTGCGATTATGATCGCAGAAGAATCCACAGCGTTCCCTATGGTCACAGGAAATCTGAATGATGGAGCGCTTGGATTTGATTATAAATGGAATATGGGCTGGATGAATGATTTTACCACCTATATGAAATATGACCCATTTTTTAGAAGTTATCATCATACTGAATTGACCTTCAGTATGATTTATCAGTATAGTGAGAAATTCATGCTTGTTTTCTCGCATGATGAAGTTGTACATGGAAAATCATCCATGATTGGTAAAATGCCAGGAACAATTGAAGAAAAATTCATGAATCTGAAACTTGCATATGGATATATGTTCCTGCATCCAGGTAAAAAGTTATTATTTATGGGACAGGATATTGGAGAATTTGATGAGTGGAGTGAAACCAGAAGTGTTGAATGGGAATTGCTTCAGTTTAAAAATCATCTTGGATTAAATTCTTTTGTCAAAGCATTAAATCAGTTTTATCAGACGCACCCGGCGCTTTATGAGCTTGATGAAACTGCAGACGGATTTGAATGGATCAACTGCATTGCAGAGAAAAAATGTGTTATTTCATTTATGCGAAAATCTAAAAAGAAATCTGAGACATTGATTATTGTCTGCAATTTTGCGAATGTGAATTACAAAAACTTTGTAGTGGGTGTGCCATTTGCCGGCCGTTATAAAGAAGTGTTATGCAGCCAGGATAAAAAATACGCTGGAAACGGTGTTGCCAATGTCAGAATAAAACATTCTGAACCAAAAGAATCAGATGATATGAAACAATCAATTAAGATACAACTGGCACCACTGTCTGTCAGCATTTTTGAATACAGAGAGGAGCAATAAGTATGCTGATCCAGACATTGGGCGTAGAATTAGAAGACGTGATCAATCAGGAGATCGAACCGGGTCTGATTGAAGAAACATTAAAAAAGCTTCCGGAACAGATGCTGACATTTGGATTAAAGGTCGTTTTAGCGATCCTGATATTTGTAATCGGTGGCAGACTAATCGGCGTAATTAGAAAAATCATCAGAAAATCATTGACCAGGGCAGGATCTGATGCCGGGGTGATTCAATTCCTTGATTCCTTTATTAAGATCACTCTTTATATTGTTATTGTCTTTCTGATCGCCGGCGGATTTGGCGTTGATGCAACGAGTGCTGCTGCAGTTCTTGGATCAGCAGGTGTGGCAATCGGTCTTGCGTTGCAGGGTAGTTTATCGAACCTTGCTGGAGGAATTTTGATACTGATTTTGAAACCTTTCAGAGTCGGAGACTATATTATAGAAGATAATAAAAAAAATGAAGGAACTGTATCTGAAATACAGATTTTTTATACGAAACTGATCACGCCGGATGATAAAGTAATTGTCCTACCAAATGGGGCATTGGCAAATAACAGTCTTACGAATGTTACTACAACAGATAACAGAAGGCTTGATCTTACTGTTGGAATTTCTTATTCTTCAGATCTTCAGCGGGCAAAACAAATTCTTGCAAGTATTCTTGATGAAGAGGCTTCTGTGATCCAAACGCTTGACCAGAATATTTTTGTTGATGAATTGGGCAGTTCAGCAGTCATGCTTGGAATACGCTGCTATGTAAAAAATGAGGATTATCTGGCAACGAAATGGCATATTCTCGAAACGATAAAATATATGTTTGAAGAAAATGACATTCAGATCCCTTATCAAAAGCTGGATGTGAATTTGATTTCCGAACAATAAAGGATCATAATTGTAATCGAATTTAAAAATTGAATTTTGGGTCTTGATAAATCACTTCATAACCGATATAATGTTTATTGTTGTAAAGTTGCTGAAATAGCTCAGTCGGTAGAGCACTTCACTCGTAATGAAGGGGTCGTCGGTTCAAATCCGATTTTCAGCTTATAAAAGCATCTGAAAACATTTTGATGGTTTTTAGATGCTTTTATTATAGCCAATGGGAGAGAAAAAATGAGTTACGAAC
>JAQVCQ010000039.1 GCA_028689715.1 Lachnospiraceae bacterium | reverse complement strand
CCCAGTAAAAATGCACCTTTGAGACACTTTATTAATATACGTGGAGTTATATGAATTTTCATAAAATCAGGCAATATATAACAATACCTAATTTCATTCTATTGATTCTCCTCTTCCCATTTCTGAAACAGATTCAAAAATTCTCTTGTGTTTTCTGGTGTTTTCTCTTTTTCAAATACTGCCGAACCAGCTACGATCACATTCGCTCCGGCATCAAGTATCATCTTTGCATTGTCCAATTTGATACCTCCATCCACTTCGATATCAACATCCAGATCGTTTTTATTCAGATACTCTCTTAATCTGCGTACTTTTTCTTCACATTCAGGTATGAACTTTTGCCCGCCATAGCCAGGGTGTACCGTCATGATCAGTACCATATCCGTAAGATGTAAAAATGGATATAATGCTTCAATCGGTGTATCCGGGCTGATTGAAAGACCTGTCTTGCTGCCAAGTGCTTTTATTTTCAGTAAAGTCTCTTCCACACATTCACTTGCTTCCAGATGGATGGTAATCCCATCTGCACCGCACTTAACAAATTCTTCAATGTATCTTTCAGGATTTACGATCATAAGATGTACATCCAGAAATTTTTCTGTGATACTGCGCACTGCTGAAAGTATTGGCATTCCAAAAGAAATGGACGGTACAAAAACGCCATCCATCACATCAATGTGAATGTACTGGGTTCCTGCCTGATCTGTCTGTCTGATTTCTTCACCCAGATTTAAAAAATCTGCTGCCAGGATAGATGGCGATAGCTTGATCATAATTAATATCTCCTTTTTTCTCCAAGTTCCTGATAAAGCTGCTTATAATTATCATAACGTTCCCGACTGATCTCACCGCAACTGACTGCATCCCTGATTCCGCAAACAGGTTCGTGAATATGAGAACATCCCTGAAATTTACATGATGTTTCAAATGGTATAAATTCAGGATAGTACTGTTTCAGTTCTTCCTTTTCAATATCATCCAGTGTTAAGGAGCTAAATCCCGGAGTATCCATGATATAGGTATCCTCAAAAATGGCAATGAGCTGGGAATGTCTTGTTGTATGCTTTCCTCTATCGATCTTAGCGCTGATTTCTCCTGTTTCCATAAAGATATCATTCTGCAAACAATTGATTACAGAAGACTTTCCAACCCCACTTGGTCCTGCAAGCACCGATGTTTTTCCCGATAATTCACCAATCAGCAGATCGATTCCTTTTTTTGCAGCAGCACTTGTAATAAGGACCTTGGATCCTGAATTTTTATAAATTCTGATCAAAGTCTCCATTTCTTCTTTGGATGCAATATCTTCTTTATTAAAACAAATAATACAGGGAATTTCCTGTTTTCTCATCATAATGAGAAAACGATCAAGCAGATTCAGGTTCGGCATGGGTTTCATAATAGAAAAAACAATGACCGCCTGATCTATATTGGCAACAGCAGGTCTGATGATCTCATTTTTTCTGGTAAAAATACGAACAATATTACCCGTGACAAATTCCGTGCCTGCAAGTTCAATTTCCACATCATCTCCAACAAGCGGTTTTGTGCCATCTTTCCTAAAGATGCCTTTGGCTTTACACTCAATGACACCTAATTCTTGGCTATGCACATAATAAAATCCCGCGATACCTTTTATGATCTTTCCCTGCATCTGCTATTATTCCTTAATGAACTGGATTGTTTTTTCCATTGCTGTTACTTTGGAGCTGACAACATTGCCATCCTCATCCGTCTGTGGCGGATTCATGGGTACATGATAGCTGATCGTCAGTATCCCCGTATCACTGGTTTCAATTCCGCTTATATTGATTGCGACCGGAAAGCTTGTCGTCGTCGTACTGAACAATACCTTTCCTGTATCTGCCGCAGTTAAGACCACACTGGCGTTTCCACTTTCATAATCCGTTGGTGCCTCAACACTTATGTTACAACTATAGGATGCCCCAAGGCTCAAACGCAGTTCCACATCCGTTCCAAGTGTCTGCATGCTTCCACCGGTATAACTCTGATAGCATACCGTTCCTGCCTCATATTCAATATCTTCCACTTCAGTAACAGTCGTACATACAAATCCAGCAGCTACAAGTACAGCTTTGGCCTGTGTTTCAGTCATACCCAGGACATCCGGCATCTCAACTTTTTCGTTCGAACCACCTGTGCTGATCGTAAGCGTCACATAATCGTTACGGTCTGCAATCGCTCCCGCTTCCGGTTCCTGTGAAATGACATCACCTTTCGCTGTTTCATCGGATACTGATGTTGCTTTTTTAACAGCAAATCCTTCTTTTTCAAGTGCCGCTGTCGCTTCTGCTTCTGAAAGACCGGTAACATCCGGTACTTTCACGCCATTCTCTCCGGCACTGACTGTAATAATGACTGACATTTCAGTGGTGACTGTCTCACCTGCTGCAACGCTGCTATCCATAACTGTATTTTTATCGTATTCAGTTGAAATATCATATTCGGTAGTATAAGTGATCCCTGCCGCTTCTAAGGCTGTTCTGGCTTCATCAAGACTCTTTCCAATCACTTCCGGCATGGTCTGTGATTCTTTTTGAACCACTTCACTTTCCTGCGCTTCCTGTGTTGGAAACAATCCAACTGCTCTCCCTGCAAAAAAGAGTAGAATGCAGCCTATCACTACAGCAACAATGATGGTAAGTGCTGTTGTGATCCGTTCCATTCTGGGATCATACTCTTCTTCATCCGCTTCTTCGACCACAACAGGTCGTTGCTTCTTTTTAGTGCTCACAGATGATGTTTTCTTTGGAGCCTGTGTGACCTGTTGCTCTTTCAGACGCATCCCTTCACTTTTAGGTGCTGGTTTTTCTGATCTTTGTTTGATCGCGATCACATCCTGATCTGGTACCATTCTGGTTTCTTCCTGTGCAGCGAGATTAACAATTTTAACAAAATTCTCATCTGGATGGATCAGGGATTTTTTCAGATCTGAAATCAGTTCTGCCATATTGTGATATCTTCTGTCCGGACTTTTCTGTGTACATTTAAATACGATCTGTTCCACACTGACAGGTATTTCAGGTACGTAATCCCTTGGAGACGGCATTTCTTCCTGAATATGTTTAATTGCAATTGCAACCGTAGTTTCTCCATTAAAAGGAACGCGACCGGTAAGCATCTCAAATAAAGTGATTCCAAGTGAATAAATATCACTTTTCTCATCACTGTATCCACCTCTCGCCTGCTCCGGAGAAGTATAATGTACAGATCCCATCACGTTAGATGTAATCGTATTACTCGTTGCTGCTTTGGCAATTCCAAAATCTGTTACCTTTACCTTGCCTTCTCTTGAAATGATAATATTCTGAGGTTTGATATCTCTGTGAATGATACGATTATTATGAGCCGCTTCAATCCCCATTGAGACTTGAATTGCTATACTTATGGCTTCTTTTACAGAAAGCCTTGCTTTCTTTTCGATGTACTTCTTTAACGTGATCCCTTCGACAAGTTCCATCACGATATAATAAATATTGTTCTCTTCTCCAACATCATAGACATTGACAATGTTTGGATGCATGAGTCCGGCAGCTGCCTGTGCTTCAATTCTGAATTTATGCACAAAATTAGTATTCTCACTGAATTCCTGTTTTAATATTTTTACTGCAACAAAACGATTTAATTTATGACACTTTGCCTTATAAACATCAGACATCCCGCCGGTTCCGATTTTTTCCAGTATTTCATATCGGTCGCCAATCAGCATTCCTGTTTTAATCATTTTCACTCCAATCGGCATGCTCTTATACTGCATGCACTCAAAAATCAAAAAGTTGAACTGTTAAACTGTTCAGCTTTATACCTCGTCTGCAAATGGTTCGATCAATATTACAGCAATATTATCCCTGCCACCATTATTATTTGCTGCACAAATCAATAGATCCGCCTTTTTGGAAATGGAATCATTCCCTAAAAGTATTTGTAGGATCTCATAATCCTCAAGCATATTGGTCAGTCCGTCAGAACACATTAGAACAATATCTCCCTGTTCCAATGTAACGTCAAAAAAATCTATTTCAACGTTTTCCTGTGCACCAATTGCACGCGTAATGATATTTTTATCCGGGTGATTTCTTGCAGATGCTCTGTCAATTCCACCCATTCTTACCATTTCTTCGACCAGCGAGTGATCCCTGGTGATTTGCCTGATCTGGTTTCCAATGACATACAATCTGCTGTCTCCAACATTTGCAACATATAGTATTCCATCTTTATAAGTTGCTGCCACAACAGTCGTCCCCATACCGGTCAACGCTTCATCTGCTTTGGCTGCTTCCCTGATCTTTGTATTCGCAGTTTCGATTGCGTCCTTTATAACTTCTTTACAATCGTCCCTGTCAGAACTTTTTATCTCATTTACAATCACTTCGACGGTATACCTGGATGCATAATCACCTGCATTATGACCACCCATTCCATCTGCTACAATAAAAACATTAGGCAATCGTCCAAGCGCTTGTTCTGATGCAAAGACGATATCCTGATTTAATTGTCTTCTTTTTCCAACATCTGTTACAGATACTGCCTTAATCAAAGTTCGCTGCCTCCTGACTGCTGTTCTTGGCTGTGACGTCGCCTGAGTTGTCCACATGCGCCATCGATATCCCGTCCCATTTCCCTTCTTATAGTAACATTAATTCCGTTTTTTTCAAGTTTATTTTTAAATGCAACTACTTGTGCATTCCCGGATTCCACGTAATCACGTTCTTTAATCGGGTTTACCGGAATCAGATTTACATGACAGTTCATTCCTTTTAGCAGATGAATCAGTTCTGTTGCATCCACATCCGTATCGTTCACTCCACCTACAAGGCTGTATTCAAACGTCAGTCTTCGTCCTGTCATGTCAAAATAATATCTGCACGCCTTTAACAACTCCTGAATCGTATAGCGATTTGCAATTGGCATGAGAGCTTTTCTTTTCTCATCCGTTGCCGCATGTAATGAGATCGCCAGAGTGATCTGGAGTTTTTCATCTGCGAGTCTGATCATTTCTGGAACAATACCGCAGGTAGAAACTGTAATGTTCCTCTGGCTGATATTCAGTCCGTCTTCATTTGAAAGCAGTTTTATAAATTGTATCAGATTTTCAAAATTATCGAGTGGTTCGCCCGTTCCCATGACAACAACATTACTGATCCTCTCACCTGTATCTCGCGCGATAGCATAAATCTGATCGAGCATCTCTGATGGTTTCAGTGATCTTTCCAGTCCATCAAGCGTGGACGCACAGAATCTGCATCCCATCCTGCATCCGACCTGAGATGAAATACATACCGAATTACCAAATTTATAACGCATTAATACACTTTCGACCAGATTCCCATCCGAAAGCGCAAACAGATATTTTCTGGTTCCGTCAGTTTTCGACTCCTGAACTTTTACTGTGTTCAGTGAAACAAGTTCGCACTGTTCGACAAGATATGTACGAAGATTTTTAGGGAGATTGGACATCTCTTCAAAATTTCTCACATGTTTACTATGAAGCCATTCATAGATCTGTTTTGCTCTGAATTTTTTCTCCCCCGCTTGAGAAAGGTATTCTGTCAGCTGGCAAAGATCCATTGATTTAATATCTGTCATTTATTCTATATCCCTCTTAATTCTTCTTTCTGACCAGCCTTGCCATATAAAATCCATCTGTCTCATGTACCCCCGGCATGAGCTGTAAATGTCCTTCATCAGTGTCCACTGACCTTAGCTGTTCCGGCAGACTTTCTGTGATTGATTCCAGTTCAAATGGATAGTTCTCAGTAAACCACCGGACCACTTCATCATTTTCGGTTTTATTGATCGTACAAGTACTGTAAATAAGGGCTCCTCCACATTTTACATACTGCCATACCACATTCAGTATTTTCTTTTGGAGCTCTGTAATTTCAAAAATTGAATCCTGGCTGATGTGATATTTTATATCCCTTTTCTTGCCAATTACACCCAGACCTGAACACGGAAGATCTGCAATGACAACATCAGCTGTTTCAATTTTTTCCGAATCAAGAACCAGCGCATCTGCTTTTTGGGCTGTAATATTAGTAAGATTCATTCTTTGAATATTCTGATTGATCAAATCTGTTTTATAATCAGTAAGATCTCTTGCCTCGACCATGCCACTTCCAGAAAGTTTTTCTGCCGCAAGCATTGCTTTCCCGCCCGGTGCGGCACAAACATCTATAATATGCATGCCGGATCTGATCTTGGCAACTTCCACTGCAAGCATAGAACTGACATCCTGAATCGTTACGATTCCTTTTGCAAATCCCGGAATCATAAAGGCTCCTTCAGCATGATCAAGTCTGTACGCATAGTCCAGATATGGGTGCTGCTGACAAGATATCCCTCTTTGCTCCATCTCTTTTAGAAGATTCTCTTTTTCTTCTTTTGCAAGCGATTCTTTTACTCTGATCACGACCGGATGTTCTTTTAAAAGTCCTTCCAGCATTTGTTCTGTTAACGCTTTGGAGTACTGCTCATCCCAGAGTTTTATGATCCACTGTGGCATAGAATATCTGATCGACAGGTTAAGATCCCTGTTCTTGTCCGGATTTGGGTATTTTATCTGATCTTTACTTCGAATGATGTTTCTTAGAACACCATTCACAAACCCTTTTAGCTGGAAGAATTTCTTTTTTTCTGCAAGTCTGACTGCTTCATTGCATGCTGCAGAATCCGGAATCTTATCCATAAAAAGGATCTGATACACTGCCATACGTAAAATATTCACGATGACCGGTTTCATTTTTGTTGTTTTTGTATTAGAGAACTGATCGATCACATAATCAAGCTGAATCATCCTCTCCAGTGTACCTTCTGAAATTCTTTTAATCAGTGCTTTGTCTTCTGGCTTGATATAGTCATATTTTTCAAGTACATTTCGAATCATAATGTGACTGTATTCTCTCCCTGAAGTCACTTCAAGCAGAATTTCAAGTATGATCTCTCTTGCCGGAAATGCTTTTTCAGCCCGTTTTGTCAAAGGACTCTTTTGTTTAGTCTCTGTCATCTCTTCCCCCAAATAATATGACAAGTCGAAGCAACTGTAAAATAGAAGCTGCTGCTGCTGCCACATATGTTAATGCTGCAGCGCTTAAAACTTTTCTGCATTGTCCGATCTCCGTTGCTCCAAGGATTCCCTGACCCTCGAGTATTGCAAGTGCTCTGCCTGATGCATTGAACTCAACAGGGAGTGTGACAAGTTGGAATAATACTGCAATCGCAAACACCCAGATACCGATTTGAATCAGAGTACTATTGTAACTTAAAATCACACCTAAAATAACGATTGGAATTCCAAGTCTGGATCCAATATTTGCTGCTGGTACCAATGCTGAACGAAGCTTCAAAGGTCCATATCCATCATTGTGCTGAAGTGCGTGTCCGCATTCATGCGCTGCAACTCCAACTGCCGCAACTGACGGTGAGGAGTATGTTGCGTCAGAAAGTCGAAGTACTTTGCTTTTTGGATCATAATGATCTGTCAGATTCCCACTGATATGTTCTATTCTGACATCATAAATTCCTGCCTGATTTAAAATCCTTGCCGCTGCCTGCGCACCGGTCATTCCGCTCATACTTCTTACTTTCTGGTATTTGTTAAAAGTCGAATTTACCTTCATGGAAGCACCTATTGACAACACTGCTCCAATCAGAACTAGAATATATGTCCAGTCCATATAATAACCAAAACCATATAATGGGTACATACTGATTCCTCCATTTCCTGTTAAAAGAGTTCTGTCTCTATCTTGAATGCGTGAACAACTGTCCCTGCACTACTTTATTTCCAAGCAAAAAGTCATGTATGCTCATTTTTCTCTTTCCTTCAAGTTGTACCGATTCCAGAGAAAGTACACCACTGCCGGTAGCAACATATACTTCATTTTTTCCCACTTTTATAATTGTGCCGGGAACTTCTATCCGTTCACCCGAGTAGGAAGTATCAATTCCAGCTTCCCAGATCTTAAGTGATTTTCCTTCATAATAGGTATAAGCACTTGGCCATGGATTCAGCCCACGGATCAGCCTTTCGATTTCCTGTGCATGCATCTCCCATTTGATACATCCCATTTCTTTCGAAAGCATGGATGCATAAGTGGATTTTGAATCATCCTGTTTTTCTCTTTTTATACTTCCTTCTTGAATCTGCTTCAACGCCTCTAGGATCAATTCGGATCCAATCATGCTGAGTTTGTCATGAAGCGTTTGACCCGTCTCATGCTCTTCTATTTTTACTGCCTTTTTCAGAAGCATATCCCCTGTATCCAGACCTGCATCCATCTGCATAATGGTAACTCCTGTTTCTTCTTCTCCATTGATGATCGACCATTGAATGGGTGCAGCGCCGCGATATTTTGGCAATAGGGAAGCATGAATGTTCAGACACCCGTATTTTGGAATGTCCAATATTTCCTGGCTCAAGATCTGTCCAAATGCTGCAACTATATAAAGATCGGCTGCATATTCTTTTAGCAGTTCGACTGCTTCCGGTCTTTTGATTTTCATCGGCTGCAATACTGGAATGTTTTTAGAGACAGCATATTCCTTTACTTCACATGCCTGCATTTCTTTGCCTCTGCCTTTTGCTTTGTCTGGCTGTGTAACAACAGCAAGCACCTCATGACCAGCCTCGTAAATTGCTCTTAAAGGACCGACTGCGAACTCCGGTGTACCCATATAAATAATCTTCATATCAATTTCTCCATTATTCTGCGATAAATTCTTCATCCTCATCATCAGAAACATTCATCAGCTCACCTTCGACTCTGTCAATGTAGAGTTTACCGTCAAGATGTTCCAATTCATGGCAGATCGCTCTGGCGAGAAGTTCTGTTCCTTCAATTTCAAAAGGTTCCATGTTTTCATTCAATGCAACTGCTTTTACATAATTTGGACGTCTTACGATTCCAGTCTTCCCTGGAACACTCAGACAGCCTTCGTTTCCTACCTGCTCTCCACTTGTTTCAATGATCCTTGGATTGATCAGAACAATTGGATCTTCACCGGTCGTATCTATCACTGCAATTCTTTTCAGTATTCCGACCTGCGGTGCTGCAAGTCCTACCCCGAATTCTTCATACATGGTATCAAACATATCCTGAATCAGTTCTTTGATTCTTGGTGTCATTTCTGTAACTTCTTTACAGCGCTTCGTCAGCACTTCATCTCCAATGGTCCTAATGTTACGAATTGCCATTTTTGCCACTCCTTTTATTCGTTCAGTTAATATTGCCCCATAGGGTCAAAGTCAAATTGTATCATATCACTATTTTGGCCGGTTGTCCTGACATATTCCTCAGAAAAGTCTCTGATAGAAGTAAGATCACTGTAATTACAGCTTCTTGCATAGATCACGACTCGGTAAATATCATTGATTTTGTCGATCGTCGCCGGCGCCGGACCGACCAGATGTATACTTTTTTCAGTGAACTTTTCCCTGAGCATTCCCGCCAGATGATCAGAGAACTGTTTTGCTTCCTGTTCTTTTGGACTTAAGATCAAAATGACAAGTAAATGTGCCGCCGGTGGATACATCATCATTTCCCGATAAATAATTTCTTCCTCGTAAAATCCAGTATAGTCATGTTTTGCCGCATACTGCAGACTATAATGTTCAGGCTGGTAAGTCTGGATAATGACTTCTCCGGGAAAATCTCCTCTTCCTGCTCTTCCTGCTGCCTGTGTGATCAGCTGAAATGTTCGTTCAGCGGCTCTGAAATCATTTATATGCAAAGACATGTCAGCAGCAAGAATACCGACTAACGTCACATATGGAAAATCATGGCCTTTTACGATCATCTGTGTACCAAGAAGGATGTCCGCTTCATGATTGGCAAAAGATGAAAGAATTGCATCATAGCTTTCTTTTTTTCTTGTTGAATCTGCATCCATACGAAGGACCCTTGCATAAGGAAACTTCATTTTGATCTGTTCTTCGATCTGCTGTGTACCAGCTTTAAATCCTGCAATGAATTTTGAAGAACATTCAGGGCATTTTTTTACCATTGGTTCCTCATACCCACAATAATGACAGATCAGCTTTCCATTGCGATGTTCGGACAATGATACAGCACAATGCGGACATTTCATTACATGACCACATGATCTACAGGATACAAACCCTGCATATCCCCTTCTGTTGATAAAAAGTATGATCTGCTCTTTTCTGCTCAGTTTCTCTTCAATCAGATCAGAGAGTTTTTTGCTGAAAATAGAACGGTTTCCCATTCTCATTTCTTCTCTCAGATCTATGATCTGTGTATTTGGAAGTTCTCCTCCTGTCAGCCTTTGTGTCATTTCAAACAGTTTGTATTCTCCATTTTTTGCCCTGTAATAAGACTCAAGTGACGGTGTCGCCGAACCCATTACAACACAGGCACTGCACATCCTTGCAATCTGTTGGGCAACCTCTCTGGCATGATACTTTGGCATGGATTCGTTCTTATAACTTGTTTCATGTTCTTCATCTATAATAATGAGTCCGAGGTCTGGGAATGGTGCAAACAATGCCGACCTTGGTCCTATCATGATATCTGTATCGTTATTTCTTGCTCTTTCGAACTGGTCAAATCTCTCACCTGCAGATAATTTGGAATTCATAACTGAAACTCGATCCCCAAATCGATTATAAAATCTCATAACTGTCTGATAAGTCAATGCTATTTCAGGTATCAGCATGATGGTCTGTCTGCCACGCGAAGCCATTTCCTGTGCAAGGTTCATGTAAACTTCCGTTTTCCCACTTCCTGTAATCCCATGGATCAGATATCTTCCAGGTGCGCCATTATCAAAATCACACAATACTGTCGTAATGATATTTTGCTGCTCCTCACTTAATGCTTTGGATTCATCTATCATCCTTTTATGTGTAAAAGGATTCCTATAAACATTCTCACTGCTTACCGATAAGATTTTCTGTTCTTCAAGATCCCTGATCGTTTTTAATGAGATATTCAGTTTACCGGTAATAACTTCCTGTGGTATTTCATTCGTTATGATAAGCTGTTCAAGAAGCCGACTTCTTGCTGTCTGCTTTTTTTTATGAAAAAAATCCAGTTTTTCTTCTGCCTGTTCTCTATTCAGCAATAAAATGACAGTTTTTTTCTCAAGTACTTTGATCTTCTGTTTTACCGGAAGTACTGTTTTTAAGGCAGCAATCATTGTTGAGCCATATTGTTCCCTGATCCATGCTGCAAGTCTGATCTGCCGTGATTCAAGGCTCATCCTCTGTGATGAAACACCCAGTATACTTTTCATTTTTGAACTGTCAAATGTACACACATCACTGATTCCTGTTACATAACCCTTCCTGATGGCATTTCCCCTTCCAAAGGGAACATTCACTTCCACACCAGGTACGATCTGTTCTGCCATTTCGTCCGGTATCATATACTGAAAAGGTCTGTCAACTTTCTCATGTGAGATATCAATGATGACATCTGCATAGTTTACTGTCATAAGCTTTTTCCTGTTTGTGTAATATCCTGTATGATGATTCTTTCATCCATTGGATAATGAACTCCTTTTATTTCCTGATAATCTTCATGCCCTTTTCCGGCCAGCACAATAATATCTCCCGGCTGTGCATGATGGATCACATAGGCGATCGCTTCTTTTCTGTCAGGTATTTCTATAAAAGATCCTGACGTTTTTTCAATTCCGGTTCTGATATCAGCAATAATGGCAAGCGGCTCTTCAAATCTTGGATTGTCAGATGTGATCACAGTCAGATCGGCAAGTTCACCACTGACTTCTCCCATTTCGAATCGTCTGCTCTTTGCTCTGTTTCCTCCACAGCCAAACAGGCAGACCAGTCTTTTGGGTTGGTACTCTTTTAATGTGGTAAGAAGACTTTTTAGAGCCATCGCATTGTGAGCATAATCAATCATAAGTGTATAATCCTTAGAAACCGGTATAATCTCAATTCTGCCCTTCACTGTTGTTGTACGTAAAGCTTCTATTACATTTTCATTGCTTACGTTAAAATGTCTGCATACCGCAATTGCAGTCAGTGCATTATAGACACTGAATCGTCCGGGAGCAGGTATCTTAACATGTATTGAAGACAGCCCTGTCGTGTTAAATTCTACTCCTAAGAATCCGGGTTCATTTACCAGTTTTAGATCATTAGCACACAGTCCTGCATCCTTTGAAATACCAAAGGTTTCCAGTTCACAGGTATGCTCCCTGACTATTTCCTTCCAATGTACATCGTCCGCATTCACTAGACCGACCTTGCATTGTCTGAATAAAAGGCTCTTACAGGAAAGATATTCGTCGAAATCTTTATGTTCATTTGGTCCGATATGATCCGGCTCAAGATTTGTAAAAATACCGATTTCAAATGTGAACCCCTGCGTCCTGTGAAGCATTAGTCCCTGTGATGAAACCTCCATGACTACGATATCGCAGCCTTCCGCCAGCATTTTTGCAAATGTCTCCTGCAAAATATAGGATTCCGGCGTTGTATTTTTTGCCGGTATTCTGATGTCTTTTATAATTGTTTCAATTGTGCCGATCAGTCCTACCTGATATCCTGCTTTTTCCAGGATCGATTTGATCAGATATGTCGTTGTCGTTTTTCCTTTTGTACCCGTGATGCCGATCACTTTTAACTGATCAGCCGGGTTGCCAAAGTAAGCTGCCGATATAAATGCCATTGCGTATCTTGAATTGTCAACCCGGATGAAAAGTGTATCCGATGAATGTACGTTTGACAGATCCACTTCTCCTTCCACAACTATCGCTGCTGCACCCATCTCAACTGCCTGTGAAATATAATCATGCCCATCTGCATTCGCTCCACGTATACAAAGGAAGAGACAATTTTTCTCTATCTTTCTGGAATCATAGACCACACTGCTGATTTCTACTTGCGCGGGATCTTTTGTACAGTTTCCAATTGTTTTATAAGAAATTTTATTGATTAATTGTTCTAGTATCATTATAGGTTCCTTCTTTCCCTGACCATTCATAAAACTACAAGATAACATAAATAAAGATAGCATAAAACCGCCCTGTTTTCAACTAAACACCACCATTGCCTGAATAGAAAAACACCGATTCCGCAATTGCGTTACCGGTGTTCTTCATCTTATGAGGGGGGGAGATAGTGAGTTCATCAACTATCTGAATTTCATTTTAGCGATAAATTGTGTTCATTTTGTGTTTATTTCATAAAAAAAGATAGAACTTTATGAATAAAATATAAGTCAATCCTAAAGAAAAAAATATGGTCATACGTTCATGAATTCCGTATGGTTGCCACTCTAAATATTTCGTTATTCAAAATCTTTAATGACGATCTGAATCGATTGATTTCCACGGAATTCATTGATCTCAGGAGAATACACTATCGAAAACTTCAGCCTGGTCTTTTTGCCATCCAGAAGATTTTTCATTTCTTCACCACCATATTTTATTGTGATCTTTTCTTTTATTAAAGCGGTATCACCAAAGCAGATTCCATCAAATCGCATTCCAGTCTCATCTTCCATCACAAGTTTAAATACATTTGCATTCTGTCCCAAAACTTTTGCACTCACAAAATAAATATCCTTTTGTGCAAAAACAGGTTTTGGATTGCCGATTCCATATGGTTCCAATGTTGCTAATTCTTTTACAAAATTCATATCCGCAAATTTTAATGGCATGGGAATATCAATATAGATCCTCTCCAGGAAGTCATCATCTGTAAGCTGACAGTTCTCATTCATGCATTTCCTGAATAAGTCGATTTTATCTTTTTCTATAGACAGCCCTGCTGCCAGTTTATGTCCGCCATACTTAATAAATAATTCTTTATGAGCTGACATTTGCTCATACATATGAAAGGCTTCAATTGATCTTCCGGAGCCTTTTACTTCTTCTTCTGCATCCGTCAGCACAAATGCAGGTTTTCCATACTTTTCTCTGATCCTGCCAGCTATAATTCCTGCTAGGCTTTCATGGCAATCAGGCAGATACAGCACAAGTACCTGATCCTGCTGCATCGTTGTGCTCTCCAAGAGGGTGCAAGCCTCTTCTACGCCCTTTTGTGTCATATCTTTTCTACTGTCATTCAGACTCTTCAACTCATTCGCCAGTTGCATTGCCCTATTCATATCTTTTTCATCAAATAGTTCAAGTGCCCTAAGTGCTGTATCAAGCCTTCCCGTTGCATTCAGACAGGGACAGAGTATAAATCCCAAGTGATATGGTGTTAGCGTCTTATCCAACAGACCATTCACTGCGATCAGTGCTTTCAGCCCGGTATTCCCCGAACTCATGATCCTCTTCAAACCATTTTTTACAATAATACGGTTCTCATCCAGCAGCGGCATGACATCTCCAACTGTTGCGATGCATGCAAATTCAAGTAATTCCGAAAGAATTTCGGTCTGGAGTGAAAATGTTTTTAAGTATCCCTCCATCAATTTATATGCAACGACTGCTCCGCATATAGAAGAATATGGATAGCTACAATCCTCCTGTTTTGGGTCAATAACAGCATCGGCAGGCGGAACGAAAAATCGTCTGCCTGCCTCAGTGTCTTCAAATGGAACTTCATGATGATCTGTTATAATGACCGTCATACCAAGTTGTTTCGCATATTCAATCTGTGCAGATGCAGAAATACCATTATCACATGTAATAATAGTATCAATGCCATCTTCATATGCCTCCCTGATCAGCGCTTCATTGATTCCATACCCATCCCGGATTCTGTGAGGAATTGCAACATCGATCTGTGCGCCGCATGCGCTAAGACCGGTCTTAAGAATGTACGATGAACAAATTCCATCCACATCGTAATCACCGATTACACGAATTCTTTGATTCTCTTTAATTTTTTTATGAATCAGCGCGACCGCATTCTCCATATCTTTTAACAGATATGGAGAATATAAGTCTTCCATGGAACCATTCAAGAACTTGCGGATCTCATCATATTCAATCAGTTCTCTGTTTCTGATGATCCTCGCAAGCATGGGACTGATGGAAAATTCATTTGCGACTGCATCAAAGTCTGCTCGTTTTGAATAAACCAACCATTTTGCCATTTTATTTTACAGCTTTCTTATCCACAAATTTCGTCTTAAAAATATACCAGAGTCCACCTGTAATACATATGGAAGAATAAGTTCCACACACAATACCGAACATAAGCGGAAGTGCAAACTCACGGATAGAGGTCACGCCCAACACGAACAGGACTGCGACCATAATAAATGTAGTCAGTGAGGTGAACATACTTCTGGACAATGTCTGGGTGATACTTCTATCTACTAATTCTTCAAGACTTTCTCTCTTTGTCATAAGAGATTTATTCTCACGAATTCGGTCAAAAATAACGATTGTTGCATTAATGGAATATCCGACGATCGTCAGCATACAGGCAATAAATGTACTGCCGACCGAAACTTTTGCAACTGCATAAAATGCCAGAACGATCAGAACATCATGCACAAGTGCCAGAACTGCACTGGATGCAAATCTAAGATCCTTAAATCTGAACCAGATGTAGGCAAGCATACAGATCGTAGCGATGATCACTGCAACGACCGCATCCGATTTCATTTCTGAACTGATCGTTGAACTGATCGTTTCTGCTGTGATCAGATCCGGGTTGATCTGAAACGAATCCACAAGCGCCTGATCAAGTGCTTCTCTTTCAGCAACACTGAGCGTTCTCGTCTTAATAATGACCTCGTTGGTTCCTGTTACTTTTTGTGTCTGAATATTGTTATCTCCAGTCACTGACGAAACCACCGGGAGAACTTTAGATTCTATATCAGTTAATGACAGATCCTCGTTAAATGTGATGTTGGTCGATGTACCGCCTTTAAATTCCAGGCTGTAATTCAATTCCTGACCTGTTGTGGATTTATTGATTCCCATTACCACAAAACCGCCAACGATAACTACTAATGATGCGGCAATAAATATAACACGCTTGGAAACAAAAGAAATTGGTTTTCTTTCTTTCATGACGCCATACCATTTCACATCCTTAAGTCCAAGTGCATACATTGCATTCATGATCAGCTTTGTTACAAACAGAGCTGTGAACATTGATACTACAATACCAAGTGCAAGTGTCTGAGCAAACCCTTTTACACCGCCCGAACCTTTGATTCCAAGTACCAGCGCTGCAATCAATGTTGTAACATTTCCATCCACAATCGCCGATAATGCTTTTTCAAATCCTATTTTGATAGAAGAGCTTACGGTCTTACCTGTGGCAAGTTCTTCTCTTATTCTCGAGAAAATAATTACATTTGCATCAACCGCCATACCAATTGATAAAATAATACCCGCAATACCCGGAAGTGTCAGTGTAATATCAAACGCCTCCAGTAAAATGACCATTAAAGAAACATAAATACATAATGCCAGAACAGAAGAAAGTCCTGGAATCAGATACACTGCGATCATAAAAAAAGCAACAAGTGCAAATCCGATCGCACCTGCCTTAAGGCTTGTGCTGATTGCTGCTTCACCAAGCTGTGCACCAACTACATTGGAACGAAGTTCTTCCAACTCCAGTTTGAGTCCACCAATTCTGATCGTGGAAGCAAGTTTTTCAGCTTCCTCAAAAGAACTCATATTCGTTATATTAGCGCGTCCATCTGCGATCACTGAATTTACGGTAGGTACACTGACAAAGGTCTCATCATAATAAATAGCGATCGTTTCGCCGTTTTCATATGCTTTTTTTGTTGCCTCTGCAAATTTTGTACTGCCTTCGGACGTAAATTCCAAATCTACAGCGTATTCTTTGTTACCCATATCATTTGTGATCTGGCCTGCCTGTGCTGCCTTTACTTCTATTCCGGTGAGTACGATCGATCCATCAGCCTCTAGTTCCTCTAACGTTTTATTTAATACATAAGAATAGGTTGAATAATCAATGCTGTAATTTTCATTTCCTTCACTGTCTGTCTGTGCAATGAAATACAGTGATCCAGGTTTTCCAAGCTCTTCCAGAATACTGTTTGCATCTGTAACCCCTGGAATCTCAATGTTGATTCTGTTGTCACCTTCCTGATAGACCTGTGACTCTGTACTGTAACTTTCAACACGTTTTTGCAGCTTGTAGATTGTATCTGCCATGTCTTCTGCAGACGGATTTTCTTCTCCCACTGCCTGATACGTGATACTTACACCGCCTGCAAGATCCAGTCCCTGTTTGATCTGTGATGCTGATCCTGCTTTTTCTGTTCCGATTCCCATGACTGCCGTGTAGGCAAGTCCTGTGATCAGCAGTACGATGATAATCAGCGTACTGATGCCCCTACTCTTTTTCATTCTTCGTTCTCCTTCTCGTCTTCGGCCATTGCCGCTTTTATCATGATTGCGCACTCAACTCGTTTGCGCTGCAATTCACATCCCGGATCATAAACACCATTGATACTGCCCTTATAATTATATGCATTGGCTGCACAGCCCCCGCTGCAGTAGAACTTTGCAAAGCAGTTCCTGCATTCTTCTTTTGCATATACATTACAGGATCTGAATTCTTCTCGGATCGCAGTATTTACAATACCGGTATCCACATTCCCCATAATGAATTCTTCTTTGCCAACGAACTGGTGACACGGATAAAAATCTCCCCATGGTGTTACTGCAAGATATTCTGTCCCGGAACCACATCCGGATAAACGTTTTGCAACACATGGACCTCCTGAAAGATCGATCATAAAATGGAAGAAATTAAATCCTTCTCCCTTTTTGTTTTTATCGATCATCATTTTTGCAAGCCTGTCATATTCATTCATGATGACTGGTACATCTTCTGTTCGAAGCGCATACGGCTCCGATTCATCCGCAACAACAGGTTCCACAGAGATCTGTTTAAAACCAAGTTCCGCAAGATGCATGACATCTTCTGCAAAATCAAGGTTATTATGTGTAAAAGTTCCTCTTACATAATAATCCATCTGATTTCTGCTTTCCGCAGCTTTCACAAATTTAGGAACGATATGTTCATAACTTCCCTGTCCGCCACGGTAAGGACGCATGCGGTCATGAACTTCTTTTCTGCCGTCAATGCTAAGTACAAGATTGCTCATTTCTCGATTGGCAAATTCCTGTATATCATCATTTAACAGTACTCCATTCGTAGTAAGCGTGAATCTGAACTTTTTATGATGCGGTTCTTCAAGAGATCGACCGTAAGCTACAAGATCTTTTACGACCTGCCAGTTCATCAGGGGTTCCCCGCCAAAGAAATCCACTTCCAGATTAATTCTGTTTCCTGAATTTTTCACAAGAAAATCCAGTGCTTTTTTTCCAACTTCATAGCTCATCAAAGCTCTGCGGCCATGATATTCTCCCTCTTCTGCAAAACAATATCTGCAGGCCAGATTACAGTCATGAGCAATATGCAGACATAGTGCTTTTACTACTGTTTCCCTGTTTTTAAATCCATCGATATAGGACTCATATACATCCTCTGTAAATAACATATCTGCTTCGCAAAGTTCAAGTATTTCTTCTACTGCTTCCCTGATCTGCATTTCATCCGCAGTTCTGGGACTCATTTTGTATTCTTTCATGACCATTGCGGTCACTTCTTCTTTTACCTGATCCGAAATGACTGTTCCTGATTTTACTCCAGATCGTTTTAATTCCTTCTCTACGATCGGGGATAGCTCATAAACAAGCTCATCCACGATATGTACACATCCGCTGTTCACATCAAGCATGATGTGGTATCCATTGTTGTAATACTGATGAATCAATTTCTTTTCCTTCCCGCCAACGGATCTTCATTCCGTTTATAGCATAAATAAGCAGCGACGCAAATCGCTGCTTATATCACTTCATTCATTATTTTACTTTTTCGCAGCTCTGGTTGCCTACTGTGCATGATGTTTTGCAAGCAGACTGGCAAGATGTCTGGCATTCTCCACATCCACCATTTTTCATGGATTTCTTTAAATCCCTGGTGCTCAATGTTTTGATATGTTTCATAACATAGCCCTCCTTTATTCATAACTTAGTTAAGTATAGCACACCTTTTTCTCTATTGAAAGAGTTTTTTTCTGATGTGTCAGCCTCTTTCACTGCAGTCTATAACCTTGGTTTATATCATGATTCTATAGCTTTTCTTGACAATATAGTGTGCATTATTGTATATTCTGCATATACTATGCAATTCACTAAAAAGGAGTGATTTTATTTTGGACACACAAAGTGTCACCCAGCTTATCGTTATCCTGATCCTTATTTTATTATCCGGCTTTTTTTCATCTGCCGAAACTGCACTGACTATGGTGAACCGTATGCGGCTTCGTACTCTGGTGGAAGAAGATTTTAAACATGCCGCAACTCTGCAAAAAGTAATTGATCAGTACGGTAACATGTTAAGCACAATCCTTATCGGTAACAACATTGTTAATATTTCTGCGTCTGCCATGGCAACAACACTTGCAATCAGAGCGTTTGGTAATTATGCTGTCGGACTTGCAACCGGTATTCTAACAATTGTTGTCCTAATTTTTGGAGAAATCGTTCCAAAAACACTGGCTTCTACTAATTCCGAAAAAATCGCGCTGGCATACAGCTCTACGATATACATGCTGATGAAGATCATGACTCCTGTCATCAAAATCATTGATGGAATCGCCAATACATTCTTCCGCTTATTTCGAATAGATGCGGATGCCACAGACTCAGGCATAACAGAAAGTGAATTAAAAACCATTGTGGATGTCAGTCATGAGGGCGGAATCATAGAAACAGAAGAACGTGAAATGATTTATAATGTTTTTGATTTTGGAGATTCTCTTGCCAAAGACATTATGATCCCCCGCATCGACATGACTACGATCAGTATTGATTCTACCTATCAGGAACTTCTGGAGACATTTAAAGAATCCATGTATACCAGAATCCCTGTTTATGAAAATGATACTGCAAATATTATAGGACTTGTAAATGTCAAGGATCTGTTACTGGTCGAAAATACTGATGAATTCAGTATCCGCAGTATTTTAAGAGACGCTTATTATACATATGAGTTCAAAAAAACAGCTGACTTACTCATGGAAATGCGTTCCAGTGCTTCCAGTGTAGCTTTTGTTCTAAATGAATATGGTGCAACAGTTGGTTTGATCACCCTTGAAGATCTTCTCGAAGAAATCGTAGGTGAGATTCGGGATGAGTATGATGAAGATGAAAAAGAATTCATCAAACAACTGTCCGATCGTGAGTATCTGATCACTGGCTCCATGAAACTTGACGATATCAATGATGCTTTAAAAACTGATTTTGATTCTGAAAACTATGATTCTATTGGTGGTATTATGATAGAATTTTTGGACAAACTGCCACAGGCAGGTGAAAGTGTAGTTCTAGAGGACGGTACAACACTGACAGCCGATTCTATTAAACAAAATAGAATTGAATGGGTCAGAATGCTGCTTCCTCTCATTCCTGAAGAACAGGTAATTCCTAACGATGAATCAAAAGAATCAATGTCCGAATCAGAAATCGAATCATAAAATTAGCTCTGTGATGTTATATAACATCACAGAGCATTATTTTTGTCTCAAAAAAACCTTCTTCCACATTCATTTCCATTGATCCGTTATATTTTTTTACAATGGATCTGATATTTTTAATTCCATGACCATGGCTTTTATGATCTTTCTTTCTGGTGATACATCTTGTATCTTTTACATCTGTCCGGTTTTTCATATAGATGAACAGACAACCCTGGTTTACTTTAATACTGACATGGATCCTTTTTTTATCATCGGTGACATCGAGACAGGATTCAATTGCATTATCCAAAAGATTGCCCAAAAGAACTGCTGCTTCGATCCCCTTCATAAGTATATTGCCAGGGATATGAATATCATGGGCGATCTCAATCCCAAGTTCTTCAGCTTCATTAAATTTTTGTTTTAATATTGATTGAAAACCGTGGTGCCGGCTGAACAGCGTTCCTGTACGGTTACATTCTTTCAGCAGGAAGTCTATTTCTTCCAGACAGGTCTCATCTCCTGCATTTACCATCCCTTTTAATGCAATGAGCTGATTTTTGAAATCATGTTTTATTTTTTGCAACTGTTCATTATGTTCTTCGATCACTTTATAGTAATTCTCTCTGTCTGAAAACCGTTCTATCAGAAGATTGTTTTCAGTATTGCTTTTGTTCACTTTATCAAAATGAGTCAGTATCAGAAACAAAATAAAACAAACCAATAAGACCATCAGGTTCATAGACAAATGAAGCAGAGCTGATGAATCCAATACCTTTTCAACATGGTAGAAACGCAACATTCTTTCTACGATCCCTATGATCAGCATCAATGTGACCAGAATACTGCTTTCTTTTGGAAAACGAAACATCTTTCCTTTTCGGACAAGCGATACAAGAATCACAATAAGTATGCACTCATATGTTATAAATTCAAGTATCGAACTTCCTTGCCTCAAGTTCTCATACTGTCCAAACAAATCCAGGAACGAACGCGTCAGCAGAGTTCCTAAAATTCTTGAAAACAGTCTGATAAAAACAAAAAGCAGAACATATTGTATTTTAATCACATTTGTTCCTTTATAGAACTTCATTAGTAGGAACAATACCAATGTACTGCCTATAATATGCAGTATGATCTGATCAAACGTCAAAGACATAATAAATACAGAAAAAACAATATGTAATAATAACAGTACTTCAATTGACTTCATCTCTTTTCTGGAGAACATTTTATGTGAGAACCAGAAAATCCATAAATAATCTAAAAATGATATCAGTAAATTCATTCTTTATCTGCAGAATATAGCAAGCTGCTTTTCCCTTATTTTTTTCAGTTTTGTCCTTCCTATGGGAAAAACTGTACCGTCATATAATATGACTTCATCTTTTTTGATCAGTTTTACATATTCCATATTCACAATGTGAGAGCAACTGACCTCCAGAAATAATTCTTCCTGCAGTCTGTGAAGGATATCTTTCATGCTGGAATAAGTCTCATATAGACCGGAGGATGAATGAATATATACTTTGCGTTTATCTTTCTCAAAATAGAAAATATCTCTGCAAGGAATACTGCAGATATTTTTTTGATATAAAAAGCTAAATCTCTTCCCCGTTCTTTCCAGGTAATGATTCGCCTTTTTAAGAAGTTTCTTAAGCTTCTCATCTTCTACTGGTTTTACCAGATAGTGAAACATTACAGTATCAAGCGCCTTTTCCATA
>JAQVCQ010000143.1 GCA_028689715.1 Lachnospiraceae bacterium | reverse complement strand
GTCAGAATACCAGATGGATATGCAGGATATATTTTTCCGCGTAGTGGACTTAGTACGCTTGGCATTGTGTGTGAGCTTCCTCCGATAGATTCAAGATATGAGGGAGAAGTTCATGCCATTATCTCTAATGTGAGCAGAGACAGTTATGAAATAAAAGCAGGGGATAAGATTGGACAGCTGGTTATTTTACCAGTAGTGATTTCAGAATTTACCTATGAATCTTGGAAAGAACGTGGAACCGATGCTTTTGGTTCTACAGGAAGATAGGAGGCAAGAAATGTATAAATTAGTAATTGCAGAGAAACCATCGGTAGCACAGTCTATAGCAAAAGTAATTGGTGCAACTAACAGAGAAGATGGGTATTTAGAAGGAAACGGTTATCTGGTCAGCTGGTGTGTGGGACACTTGGTAGAATTATCACAGCCAGAAAGCTATGATGAAAAATATGAAAAGTGGAGATACGCAGATCTTCCAATTCTACCAGAAGAATGGAAGTATCAGATATCGGATGCCACGAAGAAACAGTTTAAGATCTTAAAGGATTTAATGAAACGAGATGATGTGGAGGGTCTGGTTGAAAGTACTGATGCAGGAAGAGAGGGGGAATTGATTTTCAGGCTTGTCTATGACCAGGCAGGATGCACAAAACCATATGAACGATTGTGGATATCTTCCATGGAAGACAAAGCTATTGTGGAAGGATTTGCAAATCTGAAAAAGGGAACTGAATATGAGGCATTGTATCAGGCAGCAATAAGCCGTGAGCGTGCAGATTGGATCGTCGGGATGAATGCAACCCGGCTTTTTTCAACCCTTTATGGTCAGACCTTAAATGTGGGACGAGTTATGACACCAACTCTTGCAATGTTAGTAACCAGGGAAGCGGAGATTAGTGGATTTACCTCGGAACCATTTTATTCAGTAGGAATTCATGTGGGTGGAGTGGCAGCAGTTAGTGAACGTTTTAAAGAAAAAACGGATGCGGAAACAGTGTTGTCAAAAGTTCAGGTTGCGAAGAATGCAGTAGTTGCAAAAAATACAACAACTGAAAAAAAGGAGAAGGCTCCACAACTCTATGATCTTACCAGTTTGCAGAGAGATGCCAATAGAATGATGGGATTTACAGCGCAGCAGACGTTGGATTACACCCAGAGTCTATATGAGAAAAAACTTGTAACCTATCCAAGAACGGACAGCCGATTTCTAACAGAGGATATAGAAGCTTCACTTACGAATCTGGCTTTAAAGATGGCAGGTAAATTTGGATATACCAAGAATCTGGTCATGAACAGCAATCAGGTCATCAATAGTAAAAAGGTAAGTGACCACCATGCAATTATTCCAACCGTGAATGTTGCAGAGGTTAATTACGGAGAACTTCCTTCTGGAGAACAGAAAATCTTGAAACTGATTACAGCTAGATTATTAGCAGGCATTGGAAATCCATGTATCAGCCAGGAAACAGAATTAGAATTTATATGTGCTAATCATATCTTTAAAGCAAAAGCCAAGGTTATTTCTGATTTGGGCTGGAAAGAAATTGAGAGTTGGGTGCTTGGTTTAAAAACAGAATCATCAGCTTCGGATGGAGATGAGATGGAACGTAATAAAAACTTTATTTTACAGGGAGTCTTTGATCAGGGGAAAACATTTCCAGTTCAAAAACCAGAATTGAAGGAAGGAAAGACTTCTCCTAAGAAACATTTTACAGAGGATACTCTTCTTAGCGCAATGGAGCATGCAAGCGCAGATGAGATGCCGGATGAGGCAGAACATCAGGGAATCGGAACACCGGCAACCAGAGCAGGTACTATCGAGAAGCTTGTGAGAATTGGTTTCGTGGAAAGAAAAGGAGATAAGAAAACAAAGTATCTGATTCCGACTCCTAAGGGGGTAGCACTGATTACGGTAATGCCGGAACAGATTCAGTCACCATCCATGACAGCAGATTGGGAAGAAAAGCTAATCGAGATAGAACACCAGAATTATACAGCAACAAAATTCATGGATGAGATTGAAGAGATGATTTCTAATCTGGTAAAAACTTATAAAGTAATTGAGGATGCAGATGCATTAATGCATTCCGGATATGAACCTGTGGGAGTGTGTCCTTGTTGTGGTGCAAGTGTGATTGATAACGCAAAAGGATTTTTCTGTGAGCAAAGAGAATGCAAGTTTGCATTATGGAAGGATAATCATTTCTTCGATTCTCTTGGAAAGAAAATGAATAAGGCGGTTGCACAGTCGCTGTTAAAGGATGGAAAAGTGAAATTGAAAAAATGTAAGTCAGTAAAAACAGGAAAGACCTATGATACAACAGTGGTAATGTCCGTAGAGGATAATGCAAGAATACAATTCAATCTGGAATTCGAAAATAGAAGCAAAGGAAAGGAACGATAATAATATGGGAAATAAAAATATCAAATGGGATGAAGTAAATGGTGGTGCCTCAGGAGAAATCCTGGAGGCATTTTTAGATTCTGCAGGTGATGGATATGCAATACTGCAGCTAAAAAGAATTGAAGAAGTGAATAATCTTTGCTTTATGTCCTACGATGCATTTGAAAGACAGGAGCAGTTACCGGAAATTAATTTCTACGACACCATATATGCAGGGCCATTTACAACACAGGTAACGGATTCATCTATTATTTGTGAAAACTTATATGTGAAATTCAATACGGACAAACCTGAGGATTTCAGAGGACATAGCCTTTCTGTTAGCGATGTAATTGCTCTTAAAAGACAGGAGGACGTAAAATACTACTTTGTGGATTCATTTGGATTCAAGGAGCTGCCTGGATTTAATTCAAGTGCAAATCCACTTAGAAGTCTTGAGGATATGATTGAGCAGAATGATAATCAGTTGGATGGTATCATTAATAATCTTTCTGAAGAGACTATTGCAGAAAAAGAAGCGAAGACTTCTGTGCTTGATAAATTGAAAGTTCCATTGGAAGAAAAGGAACGTAAACCAAAATTATTGTGTCCGGACAGGGAGTTGTGTTGATATGGACTACATGGATCACAGACTTCATGTTCATCTGACGCAAGAGGATAAGGAGCAGATCATTCAACGAATGAAGTTGACAGGTATGAGAAATCTAAGTGCCTATGTTAGAAAAATTGCATTAAATGGTTATATCATTCAGATGGACATGACAGATGTAAAAGAAATTCTTAGGCTTCTTAAAATCAATAGTAATAATCTGAATCAATATGTTAAAAAAGCAAATGAGACAGGGAGCATTTATTATGAGGATGTTATGGAATTGAAAAAGAGTCAAGGGGAAATCTTACAACTGATGGGATGTGTATTAGACCGGTTATCAGAAATTATGTAAGTGTAGGAATGAGGTGAGAAGTTGGCGGCAACAAGATTGATTGTAATGCATCAGAACAAAGGAAAGACAATTGCGCAGTGTCTAAAGGACAGAGTGGATTATGCAAAGAATGAAGAGAAGACAGGCCGTGGTGAGCTTGTTTCATCTTATGCATGTAACGCAGAAATCGCAGATAAAGAATTTGCAGAATCAAAAAGAGAATACTTAAGAATAACAGGAAGAAAACCAAAGGGAGATATCATTGCATATCAAATCCGCCAATCTTTCAAACCGGGAGAGATTACACCAGAGGAAGCAAACCGTATTGGATATGAAACCGCAATACGATTTACGAAAGGTAATCATGCGTATATCGTAGCAACACACATCGATAAAGCACATATTCATAATCATATTATTTTTAATTCTACGAATCTAGCGTGTGACAGAAAATTCCGTGATTATTGGTTTATAGCATTAGCTTTACAGAAACTTAGCGATATAATCTGTCTTGAAAATGGTCTGTCGGTAATCGAACCAAGAAAACCGAGTGAGAGAGCAAAGCGAGATCCATATCCTAAGAAAGAAACTTTTCGTTCTGTAATCTGTGCGGGTATCGATGTAGCATTATTAGAAAAGCCAAAAGCCTTTGATGAATTTCTAAAACTTTTGATGGAACAGGGATATGAAATCAAACTAGGGAAGAATCCCGCAGTTCGAGGAAAGGGTCAGAAAAGGTTTATTAGATTCAAGTCACTTGGAGATGGATATACATCTGATGATTTGATAGAAATTATTTCTGGAGAAAAAGAGCAGTCATCAGAACGCAAGAATAATGCGAAGTATTCCAAAAACAAAAAACGTGATTTTGATTTGCTGATAGATATTCAGGAAAAAATCAGACAAGGAAAAGGTGGAGGGTATGAGAGATGGGCTAAGGTCTATAACATCAAACAATTATCTCAAGCATTGTTATTTTTACAGGAGCATGATGTAAGAGATTATGCTACACTTACGGAAAGAGCAAGTTCTGCTTCTTCCACCTTTTCTAATCTGACAGCTACCATTAAGGATGCAGAAAAGCGATTAGCAGAGATACAAGTTTTGAAAACGCACATCTTTAATTACTCCAAAACAAAGGATGTGTATGAAAAATATCGAAAGTCAGGATACAGTAAAAAGTTTTATGAAGCACATCGAGAAGAGATTACAATTCATAAGGCAGCAAAAAAAGTGTTTAGTGAAAGGAATGGAAAACTTCCGAGAGTGAAAGAATTGAATGCTGCTTATTCTGAGATACTGGTAGAAAAGAAAAAGGCATATTCCGAGTATCG
>JAQVCQ010000142.1 GCA_028689715.1 Lachnospiraceae bacterium | reverse complement strand
GGAATCCTGAGCTTACCGCTCAGATACTGTCCGGTAATAGAATCCGGATTTTTCATGATCTCTTCTGCTGTTCCAATTGCAACTACATACCCGCCATGTTCACCGGCTCCGGGACCAATATCCACAACACAGTCAGCAGCCATCATGGTATCTTCATCATGTTCCACAACAAGAAGACTGTTTCCCAGATCACGAAGGTGAAAAAGTGTTTTTAATAGTTTGTCATTATCTCTCTGGTGAAGTCCGATGCTTGGCTCGTCCAGAATATAACAGACTCCTACAAGACCCGAACCGATCTGTGTTGCCAGTCTGATTCTCTGCGCCTCCCCACCGGAAAGCGTACCCGTTGCTCTCGAGAGCGAAAGATATTCCAGCCCTACATCTTTTAAGAAGCCAACACGTGCTTCGATCTCTTTTAATACCTGTGCTCCAATCAGCTTCTGCTGGTCTGACAGTTTCATGTTATGAAGGAACTCATGCAGATTGGTCACCGACATTGATGTCACTTCAAAAATGTTCTTGTCACTCACAGTTACTGCCAGAGATGCTTTTTTCAGTCTCATACCACCACATTCTTTGCATGGTGTAATCTGCATAAATGTTTCATATTCCTGCTTAATGATGTCAGATCCGGTCTCGCGATATCGTCTTTCCAGATTTTTGATCAGCCCTTCAAACGTCACATCATAAACGCCTTCTCCACGTTGTCCTTTATAATGTACTTTTACATTTTTACTTCCAGTTCCATACATCAGAAGTTCTTTGACTGAATCAGACAGTTTTTCATAGGGAGTAGCCAGATCAAATTTGTACTCTTTGCTGAGTGCTTTTAATATTGCATAGGTATAACTGGATGGATCCGTGCACGACTGCCATCCCATAGCCGTAATTGCTCCTTCAAGAATACTTAGTGACTCGTCCGGAATTAAAAGTTCAGGATCAAATTCCATTTTATATCCAAGCCCAAAGCATACTGGGCATGCACCAAACGGATTATTGAACGAAAAACTTCTTGGTTCGATCTCATCAATACTGATTCCACAATCAGGACAGGAAAAACTTTGGCTGAAATGCAGACTTTCACCATCAATTACGTCCACCATCAGCAGACCATCCGCCAGCTCCAGAACATTTTCAATTGAATCTGCGAGTCTTCTTTCCATTCCTTCTTTTACAACAAGTCTGTCCACTATGATCTCAATATTATGCTTAATATTCTTATCCAGTTTGATCTCTTCAGAAAGCTCATAAAGGTTTCCATCCACACGGACTCTGACATAACCACTTCTCTTGGCACGGTCAAATATCTTGGCATGTTCCCCTTTTTTTCCTCGTACAACGGGGGCGAGAAGCTGGATCCTGCTTCCCTGAGGCAGACTCATTATATGATCGACCATCTGATCGACTGTCTGTTTCCGTATTTCTTTTCCACAGTCAGGACAGTGCGGTATTCCGGCTCTTGCATATAAAAGCCTGAAATAATCATAGATCTCTGTTACTGTTCCAACTGTAGAACGCGGATTCCTGTTCGTAGACTTCTGATCGATTGAAATCGCTGGAGAGAGTCCTTCGATCTTTTCAACATTCGGCTTTTCCATCTGCCCTAAGAACTGTCTTGCATAAGAAGACAGCGACTCCATATAACGCCTTTGTCCTTCTGCATAGATCGTATCAAAAGCAAGCGAGGATTTTCCACTTCCAGACAGACCGGTCAGAACGACCAGTTCGTTCCTTGGAATGTCAAGATCTATATTTTTCAGATTGTTTTCACAGGCTCCTCTGATCTTGATATATTCTCTTCTTGGAAGCATTTTAGGTATTTCTTTACTCATTTTTCAACATCTCCAATGTCTTTTTTAATTCAATCAGTTTATCGCGCAGTTCCGCAGCAGCTTCAAAATTAAGATCTGCTGCAGCTTTTTTCATTTTTTTCTGTACTTCAGCAACCAGTTTTTCAAGTTCCTCTCGATCCATGGATTCCGGATCTTTTATGAACTCCATCTCTTCTTTTGCAATTGTTTTCGAGATACTGATCAGATCGCGGACTGCTTTTTTGATCGTCTGTGGTGTAATTCCATGTTCTTCGTTATATTCCTGCTGGATCTTTCTTCTTCTTTGTGTTTCTTCTATCGCAGTACGCATAGAATCTGTCACACGGTCTGCATACATGACAACATGTCCCTGAGAATTCCTCGCGGCACGACCAACTGTCTGAATCAGAGATGTCGCACTTCTTAAGAATCCCTCTTTGTCAGCATCCAGAATCGCTACAAGTGATATTTCCGGGATATCAAGACCTTCCCGAAGCAGGTTGATCCCGATCAGTACATCAAACACATCCAGTCTCATATCTCGAATGATCTCTGCTCTTTCCAAAGTGTCAATATCAGAATGAAGATACTTGACCCTGATCCCGACATCTTTCATATAATCCGTCAGATCTTCTGCCATTTTTTTCGTCAGTGTTGTGACAAGTACTTTGAATTTCTGTTGTGTCTCCTTCTTGATCTGTGCAATCAGATCATCGATCTGTCCTTCTACAGGACGCACTTCTATTTGTGGATCCAGTAGTCCCGTTGGTCTGATGATCTGCTCTGCTCTGAAGAGTTCATGTTCTTTTTCATAAACCGAAGGCGTTGCAGAAACAAACAACATCTGATCAATATGGTCTTCGAATTCTCCAAATTCCAATGGTCTGTTATCAAGCGCTGAAGGCAACCGGAATCCGAAATCCACAAGTGTTGTTTTTCTTGAGCGGTCTCCTGCATACATTCCTCTGATCTGAGGGACCGTGATATGGGACTCGTCTACGATGATCAGAAAATCATCCCCAAAGTAGTCGATCAGTGTATAAGGTGTCGAACCAGGTTCAAGGAAGTTAAGATGCCTTGAATAGTTTTCAATACCGGAACAGAATCCAGTTTCTCTGAGCATTTCAATGTCAAAATTCGTTCTTTCTGAAATTCTCTGCGCTTCAAGCAGCTTATCTTCGCTCTTAAAATAACGGACTCTTTCTTCAAGCTCTTTTTCAATTGCGCCGCAGGCTGCCTTGATCTTTTCCTGTGGCACAACATAATGGGATGCCGGAAAAATAGCAACGTGATTCATAACTGAATGGATTTTTCCAGTAAGCGCCTCCACTTCAGCAATACGATCTATCTCATCACCAAAAAATTCGATTCTGACCATGTATTCTCCACCCTGGGCAGGGTATACCTCGACCACATCACCTCGCACACGGAAGGTACCACGTTCAAGCGATATATCATTTCGGTTGTATTGTATATCGATCAGTTCTTTTAATACCGTTTCCCGGTCTTTCATCATCCCAGGTCTGAGCGACACGATCATATTCTGATAGTCTAACGGACTTCCTATTCCATAGATACAGGAAACACTGGAAATAACAACGACATCCTTGCGTTCCGAAAGTGAAGCGGTTGCTGACAATCGTAATTTATCAATTTCATCATTGATCGAAGAATCTTTGGCAATATAGGTGTCTGTAGAAGGTACATATGCCTCAGGCTGATAATAATCATAATAAGAGACAAAATATTCTACTGCATTTTCAGGAAAAAATTCTTTAAATTCACTATAAAGCTGTCCTGCAAGTGTTTTATTATGGGCAATGATCAGAGTAGGTTTATTCAGTTTTTCAATAATATTCGCCATGGTAAACGTCTTACCAGATCCAGTCACACCAAGCAGTGTCTGAAACTGTCTGCCTTTTTCGAATCCCTCCACAAGTTCAGCAATCGCTCTTGGCTGATCTCCTGTCGGACTGTATTCTGAATGTAGCACAAAGTGATCCATAAAAACCTCCTTGCCCGAACATACTTTCGTTCTTTTCCTAGTATATCACATATTTTTCAAATGTATAGTATCGTAATGCAAAAAACCGTCAAAAAAAGCTGCACAGTTTTATGTTTCCCTGTCGCAGCTTTCCTTCTTATTTTACTTGTCTATCTCTTGTTTTAGAATTTCAATAGCCCGGTCGAGCTGATTGTCTTTTTGTTCGTTTACATAGGCTTCCACATCCAACTCCAGTACTTCGTCCGGTTCAATTCCTACTTTATTAATATTGTTGCCATTCGGAGTAAAGTAACTGCTTACAGTAAGTTTTACTGCTGACCCATCACTGAGTGAAATGATCCTTTGAACAATTCCTTTTCCATATGTAGTCGTTCCAAGCAAAGTTCCCTTTTTATAATCTTTGATCGAACCTGCAAGGATTTCAGAAGCGCTTGCACTGTTTCCATTCACCAGAACAACAATCGGAACCATCAGTTCATTTTTACCATCGCAGGTATATTCTACACGTTCACCATACTTATCTTCTGTGTATACAATGATTCCTTCTGGAAGGATTTTCCTTGCGATTTCCGTCACCGTATTCAGGTTCCCGCCAAGATTATCCCTGAGGTCAAGAATGAGTCCTTTCATCCCAGAGGCTTTTTCTTCTGCCAATGCTTCTGTGAACTGATCCAGCGTCACTTCATCAAATTCAGCGATCTGAATATAAGAAATTCCGTTTTCATATGATTTATGGCTGATCGTTGGACTTTCGATCTTTCTTCTTGTCACTTCGATTTCAAGAGGTTCTACTTCTGTTTCTCTGATGATCGTGAGTTTCACTTTTGTGCCTTCAGGACCTTTTACTTTAGAAATCAACTCTTCAAGTT
>JAQVCQ010000038.1:6128-22670 GCA_028689715.1 Lachnospiraceae bacterium | reverse complement strand
AACAATCATGCCTTGAACATTTCCTGAAGTCGTTCAGCAAGAATGACTGTATTCTGAACTGTTGCTGAGAGTTCTTCCATTGCAGCTGACTGGTCCTGTGTAGAATCCATGGTATCTTTCGCATTATCCATCGTCTGATTAATTCTTTCATTGATCTGCGTATTCAACTCTTTGATCTTAAGTGCAGTGTTTTTTGAAGTTTCTGACAGTGTCTGAATCTCTTTTGCAACAACAGAAAAGCCTCTTCCATTATTTCCAAGCCTTGCAGCTTCAATGGATGCGTTGATACCGATCAATTTTGTTTTATCCGCTACTTTCGCAATTGCGGTCAATACATCACCAATTTCTGTTGTGACCGAACTGATCTCATCGATCTTCACAGAAAGATCATTCTGACTTCCGCTGATATTCTGTGCCGCATCTGCAAGCACCTCAACTGTCTTGGAGATCTGTATAAAATTACTGGCAAGATCTTTTGATACCGTTTCGATCTCCAGTCTGTTGTAACCATTTTGAGCAAACGCATTGACTACGATGTATAGCACTTCTGCAGCCGCCACGATATTATCTTTTGCGACCACATCGATCCCCTGTGCTGCATTCCATAAACTATCTGAAGGCAGATCAAGTTCTCCTGCAACCCTTCTGATATCTTTTTCAATAGGCTTATCGTCCAGAATCTGACCTCCGAGGACTGTTCCAAGATGTTCTCCCCTTATGATAATTGGTGCTGCAAAATCAATTAATCCAGCATGACAGCTGCCAACATAGGGTTTTCCACTTGCAACAGATTTTTCTCCCATATCATTATGACAGACAGCACATCTTTGATCTCCGAGTGTCGACATATGGATAAAATTACTACAAAATTCACGGTAATGACTTGGTTTTGTGATTTCTTCTCCTTTTCTGTTAACTGATACAGCGGCACAGTTCATTCCAATGGCAAAGTTATCCAGAAAGCTCTGCAATACTGATACATCAATAATATCTACCACCTCGAGACTTTTTAGATCAATCACACCATTTTCTACATTTACCATATTTTTCTCCTTCTCATACACTGAGTTTGTTGTTTTCTGGGGATACAAAACCCACACAACCTGCCGGACTGTGTGGGCTATAAAATTCTGTCAGTTTACTGCTATGCAATTAAACTTTAAAACGTCCAATAATTGTCTGCAAATTTTGTGCAAGTCTTGAAAGATCTTCACTCGAATTTGCAACTTCTTCTACTGCTGCAGTCTGTTCTTCCATTGCTGCCGTTACTTCCTCTGTAGATGCTGAATTTTCCTGCGCGATTGCTGATAAGCTTTCCAGGGATTCTGAAATCTCATTTTTCATTCTCTGCATTTCAAGCCCGGATTTGTTTAACTGTCCAACAGCTTCTATTGCTTCTTTGATTGCTTCTTCTATCTGTCTGTAATTTCCTTCTGTCTTTACTACACTTTCTGTCTGTTCCTCTATGACTTCCATCATCTTCTGAATGGTAGCAACTGCTTCTTTTGAATTGTGAAGTAGTTCACCTACCGTTCTGTCGATCTCTTCTGTGGAAATCGCTGACTGTTCAGAAAGTCTTCTGATTTCATCTGCAACGACTGCAAATCCTTTTCCTGCTTCTCCGGCTCTTGCTGCTTCAATTGCCGCATTCAGTGCCAGCAGATTCGTCTGGTCTGCAATGGATGCGATCATGTTACTTGCTTCACTGATCTTTTGTGAGCTTTCATCTGTTTTCATAATCACATCAGCGATCTGTTTGCTCGCTTCATTATTTTCCTGTGTCTTTGTTGAAAGAACTCTGACATCTACCATACCTGTTTCAACGATCTTTCCAACTTTTTCAGCTGCATGATTCATCTCACCAAGATATACCTGATCCTGTTCCACAACGACACCAAGTTCTTCTGCCTTATTTGAGCCATCCTGTGTGAATCCTGCCTGATCTGCTGCGCCTTTTGCAATTTCCACAACTGCCTTCATGACTTCTTCAGACGTGCTGGCAGACTGCTCGGACGTAGCTGTAAGTTCTTCTGATGATGCCGCCAGCTGTTCTGCTGACTGACTGATTTCTGCAACTGTATCTTTCACACTTTTTATCACATTATCAAGTGCGCGTGCCATGACACCGACTTCATCTTTTCTTTTCAGGTATTTCTGGCTGATCACCTCAGTGAGATCCAGTTCAGAAACCTTCTGTGCACTTATACTGATTCCTGCAATCGGTGCTGCAATGCTTCTTCCAACAAGTAACGTACAGATCATTGCAATTACCAGTAATACAAGAACTGTTGCTGACAGTTTTGCGCCAAGCGCTGTTGTTGCCTCCATCACTTCGCCTGCATCTGCTGTAATTACAAAAAGCCAGTCACTTCCTTCCACTGCCTGATATGCTGCATACATATCTTTGCCATTAAAAGTATAGGACTCTACTCCGGCATCTCCGGCAATCATTTTGGTAAAAACATCTGCAAGTGGTTTTAGTGAAGGATCAGATGCCGATTCTGTGATCGGATCGAACTGATTCAACACCTTCTCCGCATCAGGATGTGCCACTACGATACCTTTTCGATTGATCAGATAAGCATATCCATTCTTTCCATATCCATAGTCTGCAATAATTTTACTTAACGAATTGCCATCCTCGCGACCGATGACCACACCAACCGGCTGATTAGCCTTCATGATCGGAGCAGCCACCATAACGACCGGCTGTCCTGTAACAGAGCTAATGATCACGTCAGATATATTCGCTTCACCCGTAAGTGCTTTTTTGATGTAGGCACGATCTGCAAGTTCTGCTGTGGAACCATCTGTATAATTTGCTTTTCCTGCCGGATCAACTACTCCGAGATCTAAATATTCAGTTTGTTTTAATACTGCTGTGAGTGCAATTTTCTGTGTGCTCCAGTTCATCCCTGACATGGAACCGTCTGCAGCGATCATCTGCATTTCACCGATCAGCGCATCTACACGGCTTCTGGTATTCTTGGCTCCTTCCTCAGAAATTGTGGTAAGTGTGATTTCTGCTTCCTTAATCAAGGCATTCCTTGATTCAACAATGGAGATCAGACCAAGTGCTGCTACAATGAGTAAAATAAGCCCCATAAAGATCACGACCAGTTTTGTTTTAATACTTTTCATAAGCCCTCCAGATAAGTTTGATTCGTATCTCGTCATTATACTATTTTTTGTGAACACTGTAAATATTACATAGGGTAAAGTAGTATCATTTGTATGATTTTGCTATAAATACAGCAAAAAATATCCTGTTATGCTAATTGACAAAATTTACCAGTTTTGTTTTTCATGATACAATAAACATTGAAGATCTTTAGTAACAGATTGACACTTATCATGTTTCAGTTCATTCGCAATATGAATGCATGACGAAAGGATCTATTTATGATATTAAATATAACAGAATTTAATTGTAAGCAGATTGCAGACTCGGGGCAGTGCTTCAGGATGTATGAGATCAGTCATGATCATTACGGTGTTCCTGCATCTGACCGTTTTGTCGAAATAATCCAGCATTCCCCTGAGCAGATTGAATTTCTGTGCACTGAAAATGAATTTGAAACATTTTGGAGTGCTTATTTCGACCTGAAATATGACTATGCTGCACTGATTGAATCTATAAACATGGGTACTGATGTTTTCCTGAAGAATGCCGTCTCATTTGGATACGGGATCAGAATATTACGCCAGGATCCTTTTGAAGCCATGATCAGTTTCATCTTGTCTCAAAATAAAAATATACCTGCGATCAGACAATGTGTGGAAGGTCTCTGTCAGACTTTTGGACATCAGATCGCCACCGATTCAGCAGGCACTCCCGTCTACTCATTTCCCACCCCGAAATCACTTGTTAAAGCTGATATGGCAGTGCTTCGGCAATTAAAAGCCGGCTATCGGGATCAATATATCCTGAATGCTGCGGCTGCGGTCCAAAATGGATCTTTGAATCTGGACTTCCTTTTAAATGTCCCTGCCGAAACTGCAAAAAAGGAGCTTCTAAAAATACATGGTATTGGTGAAAAAGTTGCCAACTGCATTCTTTTATTTGGGTTACACCAGATTGATGTCTATCCGATCGACGTCTGGGTCAGAAGAATCCTTGATGAAATTTATCATGGCAACTTTGATCCGGCACAATATTCCGGTCATGCGGGCATCATCCAACAATATCAATTTTATTATATGCGAAATGGATATTTGAATAAAACCTGATCAAATGCAATCTATGGCTTCTTTGACTGAATCAACACCAATTATTTTCACAGTACCGGATGGTTTAAAAGACATAAGATTCGCCTTCGGCATAATACATCGTTCAAATCCCATTTTTTCAATTTCTTTTAGTCTTTGCTGCGCAAAGCTGACTGCCCTGACTTCGCCGCTTAATCCAACTTCACCAAATACTGCTGTTTTTTCATCGATCACGCGATTTTTATAACTGGAAACAATTGCCATCGCGATTCCCAGATCTACTGCCGGTTCAATAATTCTCATACCACCAGCCATATTTACGTATGCATCGCATCCGGATAGCTGCACCCCAAGTCTTTTTTCAAGAACCGCCATCAGAAGATTGACCCTGTTATAATCTGTTCCGGCTGCCTGACGTCTCGGGATTCCAAGATTGCTCTGACACACAAGTGACTGTATTTCGACTAATATCGGACGGGTCCCTTCCATGGAACAGGCGACCACACATCCGCTCGCTCCCTGTGGTTTTCCACTCAGCATAAATTCAGAAGGGTTCGTGACTTCCGAAAGACCATCCTGTCTCATTTCAAAAACACCGATCTCATTAGTCGATCCAAATCTGTTCTTTACACTCCTTAATATTCGATAGGAAGCATAGCGGTCGCCTTCGAAATACAGGACCGTATCTACCATATGTTCAAGAATCCTTGGCCCTGCAACAGCACCTTCTTTTGTCACATGTCCAACAATAAAAATAGAAATTCCGCATGTTTTGGCTATCCGCATCAGAACTGCGGTCGATTCTCTGACCTGGCTTACACTGCCCGGTGCTGCTGCTGTATTTTCATCATACATTGTTTGAATCGAATCAATTACAACGACCTCCGGCATGTTTTTCCTGATGATCTGCTCGATCTGAGTCAGATTTGTTTCACAAAGCAGTGTGAGTGTATCTGAAAACTCACCCAGTCTGACTGCCCTCATTTTAATCTGACGTAGTGACTCTTCTCCTGATATATAGAGAACAGAACAGTTCTTTAATGAAAGTCTCTGGCAGACTTGTAGAAGTAGGGTCGATTTTCCAATTCCCGGGTCTCCACCGATCAATGTAAGTGAGCCGGATACGATCCCTCCACCTAAAACACGGTCAAATTCCGTAATTTCCGTGCTCTTTCTTTCTTCTGCAGAATTTTCTATCTGTGCCAGACTTACAGGCATCACGTTACCGGAACTGATTCCGTGCTCTTTCCCTACTGCATTCCCTGTTGTTTTTACAACTGCTTCTTCTGTAAAAGAATTCCATGCCTTACATGATGGACATTGCCCCATCCATTTAGATGATTCAAATCCACATTCTTTACAAAAAAACACACTGACTGATTTACTTTTTGCCATGATCACTCTTCTCCATTTAACTGAACCAGCGGATGACCTTTGCTTTTCTAAAAATGCCTTCCCACATTATATGGAAAGGCATTTTTGTAACTACTTCATCCTATGAACTTATTTGTGTACTCTGATACTGACTTCACCTGAATCTGCAAGTTCAGCACTGATATTTAATTTACCACCAAGATTTGTTTTCATTTTACCAACTGAGACATCCGAAACAATTACTTCATATTCTGTCTCTTCTTCCAGACCGATTGTAATCTGGGCATCATCATCTCCTTCAACAACAAAAGATACCCCTTCAACAGTTTCCCTAAAATGGGTGACGCTCGTTCCCGGCACGGATTCATAAACAAACAGACCATTTTTTTCCAGTTTAGTCATTGTCTTATACGTTTTTACTTTGTAAAGATCCCCAGCATGTTCAAAATCCTCTAATTTGGCTTTTTCCGCTAATTTGTGATTACCGAAACTGATCGTTCCGTCACTCTCTGAACGAAGCAACTGCTCTACAACTGCCATTTTAATATCCTCCTAATATAATACGTCCGCCTTAGGGCGTATTCATTTATAAAATAAGTATAGCTGATTTTAAAGATTATTTCCACTCTATTTCTATTAAATTTCTAAGTACAATACTACTGACCATAGGTTTTTTATTTCTCTTTTTTTACCTTTTTTCTCACCTGAAAAGTAATTTTTTCATCTTTTAAAACAGCCTGGACATGATCTCCGCTCTTAATATGTCCATGAAGAATTTCCTCAGCCATGCTGTCTTCTATCATTGTCTGAATTGCACGTTTTAACGGTCTTGCTCCCATTTTCAGATCTGTATGCTTTTTCACAATGTATTCTTTTACCTGCGGTGATACTGTCAGATGAAGGTCCATCTGTTTTTCACTTCTCTCACACAGACTCTTTGTTAAAAGTGTTATGATCTCTTTCATATTTTCATTCGTGAGTGGATGGAACACCATAATTTCATCAATTCTGTTAATGAACTCCGGTTTAAATAATCTCTTGACCTCTTCCATGACGCCAGCCTTCATTTTCTCATAGTTTTGCTGTTCATTTGTCACAGTTGCAAATCCCAGATTTTTAGGATCAATTATTTTCTGTGCTCCTGCATTGGAAGTCATAATGATAATTGTATTTTTAAAGCTTACCTTTCTGCCTTTTGAATCAGTAATATGTCCATCATCAAGAACCTGGAGCAGGATGTTAAAGACATCAGGATGTGCTTTTTCCACTTCATCAAATAATATGACCGAATATGGATTTCTGCGTACTTTTTCACTTAACTGACCACCATCATCAAATCCTACATATCCTGGAGGTGAACCGATCAGTTTTGATACCGAATGCTGTTCCATATACTCTGACATATCAACGCGGATCAGGGCATTCTGTGTACCAAACATCGCCTCTGCAAGTGCTTTGCTCAGTTCTGTTTTACCGACCCCTGTCGGACCCAGGAATAAGAACGAACCGATTGGTCTGTTTGGATCCTGAAGACCTACCCTGCCTCTTCTCATTGCTCTGGCAACAGCAGAAACAGAGTCCTCCTGACCTATCACGCGTTTATGAAGTATGGATTCAAGTTTTAATAGCTTTTCGCTTTCTTTTTCAGCCAGTTTCTTGACAGGTATTTTAGTCCAGACTGATACAACTTCCTCAATATCTTCTTCTGTAACAGTATATTTTTTACCAGCCATAGCTTTTTCATGTTTGGACAACATCTTGTTATATTTCTTGACAAGCGCGTCATGTTCCTGCTTGATTTCTCCGGCTTTCACAAAATTTTCTGATTTAATTGCTATTTCAATATCTGATTCGCATCCTCTGATCTCATCAGCCATTTTCTTAATTTCCTGTGGTGATTTCATATTCTTCATACGGATCGCAGACGAGGCTTCATCAATCAAGTCAATTGCTTTATCCGGAAGATTTCTATCATTAATATACCTTGAGGAAAGTTTTACTGCTGCTGTAATCGCTTCCGGAAGAATGGTAACGCCATGATGTTCCTCATACTTATATGCAATTCCTTCCAAAATGCGGATACTTTCTTCTTCTGTAGGTTCTTCAACATTAACAGGCTGAAATCTTCTTTCTAGTGCTGCATCTTTTTCGATATGTTTTCGATATTCTTCAATCGTAGTGGCACCGACCAGCTGAATCTCACCTCTTGCAAGGGATGGCTTTAAGATATTTGAGGCATCAATTGCACCCTCTGCTCCGCCTGCACCGATTATTGTATGAATTTCGTCCAGAAACAAAATGATACTGCCATCCTGAATTACTTCCTTAATGACTTTTTTGATTCTTTCCTCAAATTCTCCTCTGTACTTACTTCCGGCAACCATACCTGACAGGTCAAGTGTTACTACTCTTTTTCCTTTTACTGTTTCAGGCACATCGCCATCCACGATCTTTTGTGCCAGTCCTTCTACGATAGCAGTTTTACCGACTCCAGGTTCTCCTACCAGACATGGATTGTTTTTCGTCCTTCTGCTCAGTATCTGAATGACCCTGTCGATCTCTTCTTTTCTTCCGATCACCGGGTCTAATTTTCCTTCTCTTGCAAGCACTGTCAGATCCCTGCTGAACTGATCCAGTGTCTGAGTCGCTTCTTTATTCTTGCCTTTTCCTTTTTTTGGTGCAAGGTCTTCTTTGTACAGCGCACCATCTTCACCCATTGCGATCAATGCATCAACATAAACTTTTTGAACAGAGATGCCAAGTGTATTCAGCAGCCTGACAGCTACATTTTCACCTTCTTTGATTAATGACAGCAAAATATGTTCCGTACCTGTCAGTTCTGTGTGGAAACGCTGTGCCTGTTTATGGCTGTCTTCAAGTATCTTAATGGCTCTGGGAGAATATCCTTCCTTTTCTCTTGTTGTAATGGAATGTCCTGGTGCGATCAGATCTTTGATCAACTCTGTCAGCTTGGACTCCTCCACGCCATTCTCTTTTAATACCATTGCGGCTGTACCTGTTTTTTCTTTTATAAGTCCCAACAAAATATGTTCCGTTCCAACATAATTTTGATTCAGCGACTTAGCAGCTTTTTCTGCAAGCCGCAGGGCTGTTCTTGCTTTATTTGTAAATCTGTCATACATAATCGTTTCCTCCGTATTCCTCGAAAATTTCGTCGACCATTTTATGCATTTCATCGATTGATATATTCTTACAACTTCCTCTGGCAATCAGAACCCGCAGGTCTCTCTTCATTTCTTCCCGCGCACGCAGTTTATCAATGTCAATTGCGATCACTGCTCCCTTTCTTCTGTCTACCTTAACAAATCCTTCCTGTTTTAATACAGTATACGCTTTGTTTACGGTATGCATATTGATACCGATCGTATCTGCAAGCTGTCTTACGGAAGGAAGAGGATCCCCCTCATGAAATCTAGATGTCGCGATTCCCAGAATGATCTGGTTGCATAACTGAATATAGATCGCCTCATCGCTGTTAAAATCAATCTCGATTATCATAAAAACCCTCCTTTACTGTTATATTTAATATAACACACATGGCATATAATGCAATCATTCTAAAAATATTTTATACTTTTATAATAAAAAGACAGGATATGTTTTTCACATATCCTGTCCATGAATTATATATTATTAGTCGATCTCATCCCCATCCAGGTTGATGAATACAAATGTATCTTCATCATCCGGATCAAACTCATCACTGACCGCACTATTTGTATAATCCTGCTTTTTAACTGTTTTATGGCCCAGGTCTTCTTCTACTTCAAGGAAATTTCTGGGTTTTAATTCACTCTGAACAGATGGTGCTTTTTTAACAAGACGGCTTTTTCGAACAGGTCTGACATCTTCCTCTTCTTCATCTTCCTCTTCGTCTTCTACTTCTTCATCATCTTCCTCTTCTTCGTCTTCTTCATCGTCATCATCCCACTCTAATTCTGATCTGTAATCATTCATTTTAATGGCAAGAATGGTAACAAGTACAAGCAATAATACGATTACAACTGCAAGCACAATGACCAGGGTCTTGAAGATCGATCCATCTGAATTCGTTTCTTCCTGTGCCAGTACATTTGACATGAAATATCTCTGATAAGTCACTTCTGCGGAATCATACATATAAAATCCTTCTCCACCTGAAGCACTCTGTGCATAAAAAATATAAAAATCTCCATTTTTCCAGGCTCTGACAGCCTGATCGTTAAGTGTTACTGCAACTTCTGTAAAACCTGCAGGCAGAGGCGGCGTTTCTTCTGTTGTCAGTATCGTCATATCTGATGCCGATGTCTGAGACTGCTGCTCTGTTGTTTCAGTCGTTCCTTCTTCAGCGACAGCATCTGATGACACGGTTCCTTCAGAAGCTTCTCCATCAACTGCAGTCTGTCCCTCTTCTGTAGCTGCTTCATCAGTATCTGATGCTGTCGTCCCTTCCACTTCAGTTACCGCAGGTTCTTCCTCTTCAAGTTCTCCAAAAGTGACCAGATCCGATCTGATAAATCCTGTATAGGATTGATTGTTATAAGTAAAAGAGATCTGATACCATTCTTTTCCATCATCACCAGTTGCTTTGCCAGTCACAGTCAGAACTGTTCCTTTACTTACACTTGCAACAACATCTGAAGAAGTTGAAGCATTCTTCCTTACTTTCGCACTGGTCACCGACACCTTGCATGACTGACTGTCAACAGTGGTCACACTTGTAGTTGACTGTGTGTCTGTTGAAGTTGTTGTAGTCTGTGCTGTGTCAGTTGAATCACTTTTTTGAACCAGGTCTGATCTGATAAACCCTTTTGTAGCGGCATCTACATAGACCTGATACCAGGTACTGCCATCATCTCCTGTTACTTCATCTGTAATTGAAATTGTTTTTCCTGAGGTCACACTTGCAATCACAGTACTGCTTGTATTTGCCTCAGCCCTTATTTTTGCAGATGCCGGAATGATAGTCCCTGTCGTCTCTGCAAATACAGTCATTCCAAAAAGTAAAATACCAAGTGCAACTGTTGCTGCTCCCAGTAGTAATCTGCGATACATTTTCATACTCATTTTCCAATCTGCATGCTTTTACATGCCCCCATTCAGCTGGACATATTTTTGTACAGCTCAGGATGTTATATTATCGTTCTCTGTTAAAACGTTTTTCCCCAGTTCCAAGCTTTTCATGTTCAAGTCCAAATCCTTTTCCAAGTCTTGCCATGTGATTTTTCCGTTCTTCTTCTTCTAACTTCCTGTGAAAAGCTGTTTCACACTTGTTGCAGAATCGTCCGGAGCGGATATCAGTTCCACAAACTTCACACTTCATAAATGTCTTTGATTCAGCCGTGATCTCTATCTTTGATTCGCGAAGCATACTTCTGATGGATTTCTGGCTGACGCCAATTTCCTTTTCAATCTGGGCTGCTGTTGCGCCTCTGTTCTGCTCGATGTACAATCTGACTTTACCATAGTCGTCATAATCAACATACTTGCAATCCTCGCAGCGGTATTCCCCCACACCTGCAAAGACCATAAGCCCACCACATTTGCTGCAGGTCACCGGTCTGTTGTACGTATTGATCTCAAAATTCTTCATTCCATCACATCCTGTCAGTATTCTGACCATTTCTCATGATCCGTTATTATTCTGCTTCATCAATTGCCTTTCCAATATCATTTCTCATATATTTATTCGCAAATTGAACCCACTCTGTTGCCTGATAGGCATTTTTTCTGGCTTCTTTTAAATCTTTTCCTTTTGCTGTCACGCCAAGTACACGCCCACCATTGGTGACGATCCCTTTTTCAGTACGTTTTGTCCCCGCATGGAATAGATAATAGCCTTCCTGTTCGTGGAATGCTTCCATTCCGGTGATCTCAAACCCCTTTTCATATACTTCCGGATATCCCATTGACGCAAGAACAACACAGACTGCTGCGTTATCTTCAAACTCAAGATCGATTTTATCAAGATTGCCATCAATGCAGGCTTCCACAACATCTACGATGTCATTCTTCATTCTGGGAAGAACCACCTGTGTTTCAGGATCACCAAATCTTGCATTGTACTCCAATACTTTTGGACCCGTTTCCGTCAGCATCAGACCAAAGAATATAATACCCTTGAATTCCCGTCCTTCCATAGCCATTGCATCAACAGTCTTCTGATAAATATACTCCTTGCAAAATGCGTCAACTTCAGGTGTATAGAACGGACTCGGTGAAAATGTGCCCATTCCACCCGTATTTAATCCCTGATCTCCGTCTTTTGCTCTTTTATGATCCTGTGCCGATGTCATGATCTTAATAGTTTTTCCATCAACAAACGATAGGACTGAGACTTCACGTCCCTGCATGAATTCCTCAACAACTAGCGTATTTCCAGCATCACCGAACTGTTTTTCAAGCATAATAGAAGCAACACCTTCCTGCGCTTCTTCAAATGTGTTACAGATTAAAACACCTTTCCCAAGTGCAAGTCCATCCGCCTTTAAAACAATCGGGTAAGTTGCATCTTTAAGATAAGTGATCGCAGCTTCCGGATCAGTAAAATTCTCATACCCAGCAGTCGGAATATTATATTTTTTCATCAGATCTTTTGAAAAAGCTTTGCTTCCTTCCAGAATGGCAGCATTTTTTCTTGGTCCGAAAATCCTGAGTCCTTCCTGTTCAAACACATCCACAATACCACCAACAAGAGGATCATCCATTCCTACAATTGTAAGATCGATCTGATTCTCTTTAACAAAATTTGATAATTTATCAAATTCCATCGCCGTGATCGGGATACACTCGGCAAGTTCTTCGATTCCTGCATTCCCAGGTGCACAATAAATCTTTTCCACTTTTGAGCTTCTGGACACGCTTTCAGCGATCGCATGTTCGCGCCCGCCGCCGCCTACGATTAATATTTTCAAACTTACTCTCCTTTTATCCGATCATCCAGTTCACCATTTGCGATCATATTGATCGCCTGAGGAAGGATGACCCATTCTGCCTGTTCCATCACTCTCTTCTGCAACTGCTCTGGTGTATCACCCGACTTTACTTCGACCGGTTTTTGTAAAAGGATCGGTCCGGTATCAGTTCCTTCATCTACAATGTGAACAGTTGCACCTGTATACTGAACGCCTCTTTTTAAAGCTGCTTCATGTACTTTCAGTCCATAGTACCCTACTCCGCAAAAAGATGGAATCAGGGAAGGGTGAATATTAATGATTTTATTTGGATACTTTTGTATCATTTCTGCCGGAATCGTAACAAGAAATCCTGCAAGTACGATCAGATCAGGTTCAGCCTCATCTACGATTTCCAAAAAAGCTTTATAAAATTCAGTGCGCACCTGATAACTTTTGGGTGAAACGCAGGCTGTACTGATTCCGTTCTGCTTTGCGCGTTCCAATCCATAAGCAGATGCATTATTGGAAATGACCTTGACGATTTCCGTATTTCTGATTTGTCCGTTATGAATACCATCTATGATTGCCTGGAGGTTCGTACCTCCTCCCGATACGCACACAACGACTCTTAACATAACTCAACTTCCTTTTGTCCGTCTTCGATCGTACCAAGAATATATGCCGTTTCGCCTGCTTCTGCCAAAGCTTTCATTGCTTTGTCTGTATCTGCCGGATCGACTGCGATCATCATACCAATTCCCATATTATAAGTAGAATACATCATGCTTTCTTCAATACCACCGGTTTTTTGCAGTAGTTTGAAGATTGCAGGCACTTCATAGCTGTCTTTCTGAATGACTGCCTTCTTTCCTTCTGGAAGCATTCTCGGAATATTTTCGAAAAATCCACCGCCTGTGATATGACTGCAGGCTTTGATGAGAACACCTGCCTCTTTTACCATGCGCAATGCTTTCACATATATTTTGGTTGGTTCTATTAAAGCTTCACCAAGTGTTCTTCCAAGTTCAGGGTAAAACGTATCAAGACTTTCCTTTGTCATTTCAAATACTTTTCTGACAAGTGAAAATCCATTGCTGTGTACTCCTGAAGAGGCAATTCCGATCAGCACATCTCCTGCTTTGACATTTTTTCCAGTGATCAGATTTTTCTCATCAACAATACCAACTGCAAATCCTGCCAGATCATATTCATCTTCTGGATAAAAGCCAGGCATTTCTGCAGTTTCTCCACCGATCAATGCAGCATTTGACTGGATACATCCATCTGCTACACCCTTTACGATCGTTGCGATCTTTTCAGGAACATTCTTACCACATGCAACATAATCGAGAAAAAATAATGGTTCGCCACCTGCACATGCAATATCGTTTACACACATTGCAACACAGTCGATTCCGATCGTATCATGTTTATCCATTAAAAATGCCAGTTTTAATTTAGTTCCAACGCCATCTGTTCCTGATACCAGTGTTGGTTTTTCCATATTTTTAAAAGCTTCTAATGAAAAGGCACCTGAAAATCCTCCAAGTCCTCCAAGAACCTCGGGTCTCATGGTCTGAGAAACATGCTTCTTCATTAATTCAACAGCTTTATAACCGGCTTCAATATCTACACCTGCATTCTTATAATCCATTTTTCTTCCTATCTGTATGCTTCGGGCATACTCTGTCCAGACCCTGATACGTTTTTTTATCCGGTCCAAAATCCTCATAAAACTGACTGCTATTTCATTTCCATATATTTTTTATAGCCTGTTTCCTGAAGAAGGCGATCTTTTTCAATTACACTTTCTTTCATGGATTCAGAGTATTCTTTTAATTTTGCAAGTAATTCAGTATCTGAAGTTGCAAGGATTTTTGCTGCAAGAATTCCTGCATTAGCTCCACCATTAATTGCAACTGTAGCTACAGGAATACCTGAAGGCATCTGTACGATGGAATACAATGAATCTTTTCCTCCAAGAGATGTTGTGTGCATTGGGATTCCGATTACAGGCATTGGGAAAATTGCGGCACACATTCCTGGAAGATGCGCTGCCATACCTGCTCCTGCGATGATCACTTTAAATCCTTTTTCTTCAGCCGATTTAGCATAATCAAAAAATACGTCCGGTGCTCTATGGGCAGAAATCACTTTCATTTCATACTCAATTCCAAATTTGTCCAGAATTTCAGCTGCTTTCGCCATTACCGGCATATCCGAATCACTTCCCATTACAATTCCAACCTGTGCCATTCAATTTCCTCCTCAAACTAAACTCATTATATTGTTCCTTATCGCAAACAGGCTCTGCCTGTTTTTGCTGCACATATAGTTTACAAACATAGCTCAATCACGTCAATAAAAATCTGCTTTATTCTTCAAAAGGTTCATTAAGTGCTTCGCATCCCGGCAGAACAAACCTGCCACCTGCAATAATTAGCGTTTCCTCACCTGTCTGGCTGACTGCCGTGATACTTTCGAGTTCATCATAAGGAATCGTGATATCTGTATGACAGTTCAGATATGCTTTTGCAGGATCGCTTTTTCTTAAGATGGATACTTCATTATCTCTTGCGATAATTTCCTTTTTATTTGGATTGAATACCTTTACATCTTCACTATGCGAATAACAGGTATCGCCTACCGCAAAGTGAGGTCCCATTTTTTCTGCTATTAATATTGGAAGTTTGTCTTCTATTCCATACTTTCTGGCGACTACATAAGCTGTTGTATTGGTCCCTATTGCAAATTCTCCAAGCGGAAGCGTCTCATGATGAAAAAGTACATTGTCCATGATATATTTTTTATTTTCTGCATCCTCAGCAAAATTCGAGCAGTGGTATGTCTCGATCATGCCATCTCGAAACGTAATTTCGAGATCACGGTATTCCAGTTCGTTCAAAAATACTCTGGAAACAAAAAGTGTTCCATTCGTTCCCTTTAATACAGGTGACGTGAATACTTCCCCAACAGGAATATTCACATCCGCAACGCAGTTCTCAAAGACTGTTTCATGTTCAGGATCAGCCAATTTTCTAAGTGCGACTTTCAGATCTGTTTTATTATTGCCGCTTCCTTTGATGATAACATGTTCAGCACCATCAAGGGCATCTATGATCGTCTGCTGAATTTTCTCATAAAGTTTATAATCAAGCGTATTGATCTTCACGATCTCTTCAAAAATTTCTTCATACTGCTCCCCAATTTCCGGAACAGGAAACGCTATGATCGTAAAGCTTCTTTCCTCACCTTTGATATATTCATTGGTGATCGTTGATGCTTTAGAGGCATATTCTACAGCGATTTTCTGTTGCTCTTTAGAGTAACTGCATGCTTCTTTTTTGACGATTGGAACAAATGGTGTCTCTCCAAATACTTCCATAACAGCCGGACCTGCATGTACAGAGGCAAGTTCCCTGTTTACTTCGAAAGCTGCCTTCAATACTTCCAGTTTTCTGTTCATTAACAGTCTGTCCAGAAACAAGGCATCATCTTCTTTATGATCAAATTCATACTGTTTATTCGCGATCGCTCCAAAATAGCCTATCTTATGAGTTCCTTTTCTATGAAAAACAGATCCGCCGGCTCTATAGATCGTTGGTCTCAGACCCATCTTTTCAAAGTTCTCAATTGCTTTTTTGATTACTCTTTCAAAACCAAGACAATAACGGATATTCACTACTTTTTTCTTTGTAATGTCTTTATTGCCATTAATGAATCCGATTCTGAATCCTTCTGTATAAGTGTCTGCCATTTTTGAAATTTCAGCTTCTGACATGGCATTCAGCTTCTTTGCTGTTCGCAACTCGCTATCCGTAATATATTCTCCAAAATAATACAGATAACGGACATCGTTCAGATCTGACTCCATAATGATCCTGTAAGCAAAATCTTCATCCGGGTCAAGCTGGCAGCGAATTCTTTTTTCCGTTTCGGTCTCGGAATAATCACTGATGAACCAGTAGCAGATTTCTCTGATCTGTTGTTGATCCGGAAGCGCTTCTCCCTGTTCACATGCAAAATAAAATGCGTGATAAATTTCCAGAAATAATTCCATCCT
>JAQVCQ010000038.1:0-6028 GCA_028689715.1 Lachnospiraceae bacterium | reverse complement strand
AAAAGTAATATCCCACTGACAACACCTACTACAATTGCTGTAATACCAATTACGATGGCAACAGCTCCGGCTCCGTTCATTGTTTTATATATTTTTTCTTCCATGACTGGATCCTCCACTTTCTATTTTGCACCATACTGTTCATAGTAATGATCAATCGCTTCTTTTATCGCATCATCAATATATATTTTACCCTGATAAGGTCTGTTATAGAGATGTTCGATCACTTCCTGCATTGTTACAATTGCAGTTGTTTCAAAGCCATAAGTTTCTTTTATTTCATTCAGGGCACTTTTTTCTCCCTGACCTCTTTCCATTCTGTCCACACTTACCACAAGTCCGCAGACCGATACGCTTCCCTGCGCATTAATGATAGGGAGTGTTTCACCGATGGATGTCCCCGCTGTTGTAACGTCTTCGATCAGCAGCACTTTGTCGCCATTCTGGATGGGACTTCCCAGTAAAATCCCTGTATCTCCGTGATCTTTTACTTCTTTACGGTTCGAGCAGTATCTGATGTCTTTTTCATAAAGGTCGGAAATCGCCATTGTTGTCGCGACTGTCAATGGAATTCCTTTATAGGCAGGTCCAAACAGAACATCGAAGTCAAGTCCAAATTTATCATTGATCGCTCTGGCATAATACTCACCCAGTTTTTTTAACTGACCACCAGTACGATAAAATCCTGTATTCACAAAAAATGGTGTCTTTCTTCCGCTCTTAGTTACAAAATCTCCGAATTTCAGAACATTACAATCCACCATAAATTCTATAAACTGCTCTTTATACTGTTCCATCTTAGTCTCCCTGTTTGATTTTTCTATTTTTGTTCCAGTGCCTGGCTGATATCCAGTATCATATCCTCTACCGCTTTTCTGGAGGCATCAGCATAGTTATATTCACCGTATGATTCATATTCTTTGCTCTGATATGCGGCAATAATACCTCTTGAAGAGTTTACGATCGCACCCAGACCATCTTCATTAAAAAAGTGTACCAGGTCTTTTCCTTTTCCACCCTGCGCACCATAGCCTGGAACCAGGATAAAAGTTTTTGGCATGATCTTACGGAGAGTCTTTCCCATCTCAGGGTAAGTCGCACCAACAACTGCACCGATATAGCTGTATTCATCACCCATCAGCTCATTGCCCCACTCTGCTACCTTTTCACCTACATGTTCATATAATGGTCTTCCGTCAATCATTCTGTCCTGAAATTCACCACTGCTGGGATTTGATGTTTTGACCAAAATAAAAAGACCCGTTTTTTCTTCTCTACAGACATCCATGAAAGGTTTGATACCGTCAGAACCAAGGTATGGGTTCACTGTAGCAAAATCTTCATGAAAACCATAATACTCTTTTTTCCCTATTTTAACCTTGCCAAGATGTCCTGTAGCATAAGCGGCAGATGTTGATCCAATATCTCCACGCTTAATATCGCCAATCACGATCAGGTCTTTTTCTCTGCAATATTCTACTGTTTTTTGGAACGCTCTCATTCCCGGTACCCCAAACTGTTCATACATTGCTATTTGTGGTTTTACAGCCGGAATCAGATCATATACAGCGTCAATGATCCCTTTATTATACTGCCAGATAGCCTCCGCTGCTCCTTCAGGTGTCTCTCCCAATTCTTCAAACACAAAGTTCTTAATATTCTCTGGTATGAAATCAAGCATTGGATCCAGACCAACAACAATCGGTGCATTTGTCTTACGGATTTTTTCTACAAGTTTATTAATCATAATGACCTCCCATCCTGCAGCAAGACTACAGGTTTATACGATAAACATCCATTTATGCAAAGCATGTTATAAATGCTCATATCTCATAAAATTATTACATATTTAGCCTTTTCTTTCAAGTACGGATTCTAATATATAAGAATTTACATGTAAAATCCGGTATGCCATAAAGCATACCGGACTTTTTTAAACATATTCAAAACGCTCTGCGTATTTCTTTATATTAGAAGCATTTACATATTTCTGATGGCTCTCTCCATTCACTACAACAAGTGTTGGTGCCTGCATCACATGATAGCGGGAAGCCAGCTCCATATTTTCTTCTGCATCGATCAATACATATTTTTCTTCTTTCAGATACTCTTTAGCAAGTTTACAGTTCGGACATGTCTTTGTAGTGAAAAGGTACTTGATATTCTCAGGAATATCAACTTTGACACTTTGCACTTCTTCCTGACTTGACAATGTCACTACACTCGAGACCGGTCTTTTCAGTGAAGAATCATCTACATGATACTCTGTTCTGTTCGCATACTCCTGTAACTTTCCATCATTCCAGTTCTGGACCGGTCTGTAATAACCTGTGATCCTGCTGTAGATTTCCGTTACTGCATTACAATGTGGGCATCTTTCCTGTTCGCCTGCGAGATATCCATGTTCTTTGCAGATCGAATAGGTGGGAGACATCGTGTAATAAGGAAGTTTGTAATTTTCTGCGATCTTTCGAACCAGTTCTGCCGCCGCTTTCCAGTCGGGAAGTTTTTCTCCAAGAAATGCATGGAATACTGTACCTGAAGTGTACAGATTCTGAAGCTCGTCCTGAATATCCAGTGCGTCAAAAACATCTTCCGTAAAATCCACCGGTAAATGAGATGAGTTCGTGTAGTATGGTGTATCTCCCTGTTTCCCTGCTGTCTTAATGGATGGCCATTTCTTCTTGTCGTGTTTTGCGAGGCGGTATGTTGTACTTTCAGCCGGTGTTGCTTCCAGATTAAACAGATTTCCATACTGTTCCTGATAATCAGACAAACGATTTCTCATATGTTCGAGAACTTCTTTTGTAAAATCCTGGGTTTTTTTATCAGTCATATCAGCACGGAGCCAGTTTGCATTTAAACCCACCTCATTCATGCCAATAATTCCTATTGTTGAAAAATGATTGTCAAAACTTCCAAGATATCGTTTTGTATAAGGATAAAGCCCTTCTTCCAATAATTTTGAAATGACATCTCTTTTAATCTTCAAAGATCTTGCTGAAACATCCATCAGACGATTCAGCCGTTTATAAAAGTCATCTCTGGTCGCCGAAAGGTAAGCGATTCTAGGCATATTGATCGTTACAACACCAACGCTTCCGGTACTCTCTCCTGAACCAAAAAAACCTCCTGTTTTTTTTCTCAGCTCGCGCAGATCCAGGCGCAGTCTGCAGCACATACTTCTGACATCGCTCGGTTCCATGTCGGAGTTGATATAATTTGAAAAATATGGAGTTCCATATTTAGAAGTCATCTCAAAAAGAAGCCTGTTGTTCTCAGTGTCTGACCAGTCAAAGTCTCTGGTAATGGAATAGGTCGGAATCGGGTACTGAAATCCTCTTCCGTTTGCATCTCCCTGGATCATTGTCTCAATGAACGCCTTGTTGACCATATCCATTTCTTTCTTACAGTCCTTATATTTAAAGTCCATTTCTTCACCGCCAACGATAGCCGGCAGTTCTGCAAGATCTTCTGGAACAGTCCAGTCAAGGGTAATATTGGAAAATGGTGCCTGTGTTCCCCATCTGCTCGGTGTGTTCACACCATATATAAATGCTTCAATACATTTTTTTACTTCTTCATAGTTCAGATGATCTGCTTTGACAAATGGTGCCAGATAAGTGTCAAATGATGAAAACGCCTGTGCTCCCGCCCATTCGTTCTGCATGATACCAAGAAAATTGACCATCTGGTTGCAAAGCACTGATAAATGCTTCGCAGGCGCTGATGTGATCTTTCCCGAAATACCTCCGAGTCCCTCAAGAATCAGCTGTTTTAATGACCATCCTGCACAATAACCGGTCAGCATGGAAAGGTCATGGATATGTACATCTCCATCTCTGTGTGCCTGTGCAATTTCATCATCGTAGATTTCTGATAGCCAGTAATTCGCAGTTACCGCACCTGAATTACTTAAAATAAGCCCTCCGACTGAATAGGTCACTGTAGAATTTTCCTTGACGCGCCAGTCTTCAACTTTTACATAGCTGTTGACAACGTCCTTATAATCAAGGATCGTAGATTTCATGGTACGGAGCTTTTCTCTCTGTTTTCTGTATAAAATATAAGCTTTTGCAGCATCTGTGTACCCTGCCTGCTCAAGCACTCGTTCAACACTGTCCTGAATGGATTCCACATGAATACGGCCCTCATTCATTTTCTTCTGAAAATCAGCTGTAACACGCAGCGCCAATAAATCAATAATATCATTGTTATACTGTACTTCTGTTGCGTTGAAGGCCTTCATAATTGCATCATTAATCTTGGTCAGATTAAAATCCGCATCCTTCCCATCTCTTTTAATCACTATAAACATGATAAAACTTCCTCCCAGTTTCCCCCAGATTCGCCACCCCAACTATTCGGATCCACGTAAAATCATTATAGCACCCGTCTATTTTCAAGTCAATAAAAAACCACCATATATAGTGTGTGTTAAATACTTCACGCATTATATATAGTGGTTCGATATTTATCTGGTTTTTAGAAATTCATACTCTCTCAGTGCCTTGGCATCATCCGGATATTTCTCCAGATATGCTTCCATACTTACAATTGCCTGGTTATACTGCTGCAGATATTCGTATGAAACAATTTCATTATAATACAACGTTTGCATCATCTGGGAATCATTCAGTTTCATTCCAGACTGAAAGGCTTCAAGTGCTGCCTGATAGTCACCCAGTTCCATTCGACATAATCCAAGTCTGTTCCAGATGTCAGCATGTTCGACCTCTTTTAAATATCCGGCATAAATAGTAGCCGCGTAATTATTGTCACCAAGCGCTTCGTATGTTTTACCAAGCATTATGATAATATCTGCATCATTTGAATCCAGACGTGCTTCTTCAAGATGATTTCTTGCATTCTCATAATCCTTCAGATAATAACAGATCCTTCCCTGATCATACAGATTCATCTTTTCGTTATTTTCGTCCAACAGTTTCTGCAGATATGCTGTTCCAGCGTCCGTATATCCATTTTTATCAAGATTTAAAAAAATGTCGATAAACAGGTCATAATCCTGTGGCGCCAACTGCATTGCTGATTCAAAATCAGAAACAGCTTTTTCATATTGATCGCTTTCCAGTTCTGCACAGCCTCTAAGATAATATGCCTGTATTTCCTTCGGCTGCAATGCAAGAATAGCTGTATAGACATCTGTTGCCTGATTCAGATCTCCTGTCTTATAGTAGGATGCCGCCAGATAATAATTGATGTCAAATGCCAGTTCATCCGGTCCTCCAATGTGAGCGTTCAAGGCTTCTAACAGCGCTTTCTGTGCTTCTTCATACTGTGTGAGTCCCATTAATGCTAGTCCCTGACCACGATAAGCCTCTTCTCTGTCTTCACCCGTTACAATTGCTTTTTCAAAGCTTGCAAGTGCAGTTTCGTAATCCATGATGTCAATTGCATCCATTCCTGCGTTAATATTGGTCGCAGTAGTATTTGAACAGCCTGTGATCCCAGATAAAACAGCTGCTACTAAACATATCAAAACTGTATATTTCCATTTCATACTTAGCTCCCATCTGTGTGCTTTGACACGCGTACAAATTAAGGGGAGTGAACAATTCTTCTTCCACTCTTAATATCCTTCGACCAAATCTCTGATTACCGCTCCTGCCATGATCAGACCTGCAACAGAAGGCACAAAAGAAGTACTTCCCGGTGTCTGTCTTTTACCTGAATCTTCATCTGATTCAAGTGGTACAATTGGGATCTCTTTGGAATAAACGACTTTCAGATTTTTGATTCCTCTTGCTCTTAATTCTTTTCGCATCACTTTAGCAAGCGGGCATACTGATGTTTTATAAATATCTGCAATCTCAAATAACTCAGGATGTAATTTATTGCCTGCACCCATGCTACTGATTATAGGACATCCTGCTTTTTCAGCCTGCATCACAAGTTCGATTTTTGCTGTTACAGTATCTACTGCATCAATAATATAATCGTACTGTTGAAAATCAAACTGATCTGCTGTCTCAGGAAGAAAAAAGACCGTATGACAATTTACCACCGC
>JAQVCQ010000037.1:6099-22717 GCA_028689715.1 Lachnospiraceae bacterium | reverse complement strand
ACGATTCTGTAGTAAAATCCATATTATTAATACATTTTTTGTGGAAAATTTGATTGACGCGGAAAGAACAGTATGATATAGTAAACGGGCGAGATGAGAAATAGGTCTTTTTTTTATGCTCAAAATACGGGTATATCTGGGGACTATCACAAAAATTAAGTATATAAAATATTGCGCGTGGAGGTGGAATAATGCGTACAAAAATTACATTAGCATGCACAGAGTGCAAACAGCGTAACTACAACACAACGAAGGATAAGAAAGCACATCCGGACAGAATGGAAACTAAGAAATATTGCAGATTCTGCAAAACTCATACACTGCACAAAGAAACCAAATAATTGGCATTCTAATGAAAGGGAAGTGAGCTTATGGGAGATTCTGCAAACAAAGAAACACCAAAAATCAAATTTTTTGATGGTGTAAAGGTTGAATTTAAGAAAATTTCATGGCCTGAACGCCAGTCACTTTTCAAACAATCAGTCGCAGTTGTTTGCGTATCTGTTGTCGTGGGCGTAATTATTGCATTATTTGATACTGTTATTAAATATGGCATTAATTTCCTGACAATGTAAGTGAGGGTGATTGCATGGCAGAGGCAAATTGGTATGTGGTACATACTTATTCGGGATATGAAAATAAAGTAAAAGCCAATATTGATAAAGCAATTGAAAACAGACACCTTGAAGAAGAGATTCTGGAAGTCAGAGTCCCAATGCAGGATGTTGTGGAAATGAAGAACGGAGCCAGAAAAACGGTTCAGAAGAAGCTTTTCCCTGGATATGTACTTATCAATATGGTAATGAATGATGACACCTGGTATGTTGTGCGTAATACCAGAGGCGTCACAGGTTTTGTAGGTCCGGGAAGTAAACCGGTTCCTCTGACGGAAGCAGAAATGAAACCACTTGGTATCAAAACAGAAAATATCTCAGTTGACTTTGCAGAAGGAGATACCATTGCAGTTGTTTCAGGTGTATGGCAGGATACTGTCGGCGTAGTGCAGAGAGTGGACTATGGCAAACAGACTGCTACAATCAATGTAGAGATGTTTGGACGTGAAACACCGGTAGAAATCAGTTTCGAAGAAGTCAGAAAAATGTAGCTTGAGTGTTCATACGGATCGCATGGATAACATGATGTCTGTATGGTACATAGATCTTTATAAGGAGCTTTCCTTATAAAACGTGGGAGGCGGGAAACAGTTCCTGCCGCCAATCATACTACCACAATTTTTAGGAGGTGCCATTATGGCAAAAAAAGTACAAGGTTATATCAAATTACAGATTCCAGCCGGCAAAGCTACCCCGGCTCCACCAGTTGGTCCTGCACTTGGACAGCATGGTGTTAACATTGTTGAATTTACAAAACAGTTCAACGCAAGAACAGCAGATCAGGAAGGCATGATCACACCTGTCGTTATTACTGTATATGCAGACAGAAGCTTTAGTTTCATCACAAAAACTCCACCTGCAGCAGTACTTCTGAAAAAAGCATGTAACTTAAAATCAGGTTCAGCAGTACCGAACAAAACAAAAGTTGCAAAGATTTCCAAAGCAAAGATTCAGGAAATCGCAGAACTTAAAATGCCTGATTTAAATGCAGCTAATCTGGAATCTGCTATGAGCATGATAGAAGGAACAGCAAGAAGTATGGGTATCACTGTAGAAGACTAATTTACAGGAATGAGCAGAATAATAAAATAAAAGTGGGAGGTAGGAAGACTACCGACTACCACAGGAGGTAAACGATGAAACACGGTAAAAAATATAACGAAGCTGCAAAACAGATCGACCGCTCAGTAGCGTATGATCCTAACGAAGCAATTTCACTTGCTAAAAAAACAGCAGTAGCAAAATTTGACGAAACAATCGAACTTCACATCAAAACAGGTTGTGATGGACGTCATGCTGAACAGCAGATTCGTGGTGCAGTTGTACTGCCACACGGAACTGGTAAAACTGTAAAAGTACTTGTTTTCGCAAAAGGCGATAAATTAACAGAAGCAGAAGCTGCAGGAGCAGATTTTGTAGGTGGAGAAGAGCTGATTCCTAAGATCCAGAATGAAGGATGGCTTGAATTCGACGTTGTTGTTGCTACACCTGATATGATGGGTGTTGTAGGACGTCTTGGTAAAGTACTTGGACCAAAAGGTCTTATGCCGAACCCTAAAGCAGGAACAGTTACCATGGATGTAACAAAAGCAATCAACGATATCAAAGCTGGTAAGATCGAATACAGACTTGATAAAACAAACATCATCCACGTTCCACTTGGAAAAGCTTCTTTTGAAGAAGAAAAACTTCAGGATAACTTCCGTGCAGTAATGGATGCGATTCAGAAAGCAAAACCAAGCGCATTAAAAGGACAGTACTTAAGAAGTATTACACTGAGCTCAACAATGGGACCTGGTGTAAAGATCAGTACAGCAAAATTCTAATAGAACTTGCAGACCGTATTTCCTTTGCCATGATTGGCATAGAAAATGCGGTCTTCTTTTTTTAGTTTCGATTTTATGGTATGATGGAAAAAACAGATATTATATTAAAAGGAACTATAGATGAAGAAGAAACCGGCAAAGAAGAATCGTGGAACACAAAAAAACAATCATAAAAAGCGAAATTATATCATAATATTCTTTTCGTCATTTTTTCTGGCAGTTCTGATTGGCAGTCTTTTTTTGTCGGCACTTTATTTGATTCGTATCATTGAAAAAAGTGAAAAGACAGAAATATTGAATGATGCACTGGCTTCCGGGCAGACACAGGAAATTGGAGTGATTCCATTTCCGGGGACAGAGCCAGAAGTAAAACAGGACACTGTTGAGATTTCCGAAACGATACAGGACGAGTCTGTTACATTCTCGTTCGCGGGAGATGTAATGTTTGATGATTCTTACAGTATCATGAACTATTACAGGAGTACCGGTGGCAATGTGAGTGAATGTTTTGATCAGGAACTACTTGATATGATGAAGCAGGCAGATGTTTTTATGGTGAATAATGAATGTACCTTCACGAACCGAGGAGTACCGACTGAAGGTAAGGCGTATACTTTTAGAAGTGCACCAGAGAATGTCAGGATCCTAAAGGATATGGGCGTCGACGTTGTCTCGCTTGCAAACAACCACGCCTATGATTACGGAGAGCTCTCTATTCTGGACACGATGGCAACGCTGGAAGCAGCAGGGGTTGGCTTTGTGGGGGCTGGTGAAAATATCGAAGAAGCAAAAGAACCACTCTATTTTGAGGCGGGTGGAACAAAGGTGGCAGTCGTCGCTGCGACCCAGATCGAGAGAATGTCAAATCCGGATACAAAAGGAGCGACGGAAGATGCGCCTGGCGTACTCAGATGTTTTGAACCAGAACTTGTATGCGAAGTGATCAGAACGGCAAAGGAAAACGCTGACTTTGTGATCGTATATGTTCACTGGGGGGTGGAGAACACAACGGAAATCGACTGGGCACAAAGAGATCAGGCGATTCTTTTCGAAGGAGCAGGTGCAGATCTGATTGTTGGTGATCACCCACATTGCCTGCAGGGCATGACATATGTGAACGATACGCCGGTCATTTATAGTCTGGGGAATTTTTGGTTCAATTCAAAGACTGTGGATACGGGTCTTTTGCAGATTTCGGTAAAAGGGGACAGACTGGAACAGTTGAGATTTATCCCTTGCCGGCAGCAATCTTGCAGAACACAATTGCTTTCAGGACAGGACAAAGAAAATGTATTGAATCAGATCAAAACCTTGTCACCGGGAGTTATAATTGATGAAGATGGAAATATTACTTCATGAATTTAAAAAATGCTTGACAGAAGTATGCATCACATGTTAAATTATACAAGGTTATTAAACCATGCCGAAGACAGTAGGTGTCTTGAAGAATACTCTGAAAGACATAAGGATATCGCCTACCGAGGAGAAAGAGTTTATAAGTTGACTTTTTTGCCTTCCTGTCTTCAGGGAGGCTTTTTATTGTTTTAGACTCCGGATCGGCAATGAATCTATAAGGAGGTAGAAAAATGGCAAAAATCGAAATGAAAAAACCCATAGTGGAAGAAATTTCTGCAAGCATCAAAGATGCGCAGTCTGTTGTTCTGGTTGACTATCGTGGATTAACTGTAGAACAGGATACAAGACTTCGTAAAGAACTTCGTGATGCAGGAGTAACTTACAAAGTTTACAAAAACACTATGATGAACTTCGCGTTCAAAGGAACTGAGTTCGAAGCACTTGCTCCTTACCTTGAAGGACCAAGCGCAATGGCAATCTCTGCAACAGACGCTACAGCACCTGCAAGAATCTTACAGAAATTTGCAAAAACTGCTGATAAGCTTGAAATCAAAGGCGGTGTTGTTGAAGGAGTTGCATTTGATGCGGATGGTATGGCTAAAATCGCAGCAATCCCTTCAAGAGAAGAACTTCTTTCCAAATTACTTGGAAGCTTACAGTCACCGATCACGAACTTTGCTCGTGTCATGAACCAGCTTGCTGAAAAAGGCGGCGCTTCAGGCGAAGCAGTAGCAGCACCGGTCGTTGAAGAAGCACCAGCAGTTGAAGAGGCAGTTGTTGAAGAAGCACCTGCAACAGAAGAACCAGCTGCAGAATAATCAGAACAAATAAAATTGTATGATATCATACAGAAAATTAAATGGAGGTAAATTTAAATGGCAAAATTATCAACTCAGGAAATTATCGAAGCTGTTAAAGAGTTAACAGTACTTGAATTAAATGAATTAGTAAAAGCATGTGAAGAAGAATTCGGTGTATCCGCAGCAGCAGGTGTTGTTGTTGCAGCAGCAGCTCCAGCAGAAGCAGCTGAAGAAAAAACAGAATTCGACGTTGAATTAACAGAAGTTGGACCAAACAAAGTTAAAGTTATCAAAGTTGTTCGTGAAGCAACAGGACTTGGCTTAAAAGAAGCAAAAGATTTAGTTGATGGCGCTCCTAAACTTGTAAAAGAAGGCGTATCCAAAACTGAAGCTGATGATGTTAAAGGAAAACTTGAAGCAGAAGGCGCTAAAGTTACATTAAAATAATATCAGCATGAAAAGTCCCCATGAAAGTGGGGACTTTTTTCTATTTCTAAAAAACTAAAAATAATGATTGACTCAAAAAAATATTTGTGATAATATGGATAGTGCACTATTGTGGTTTTGTATGCTTATTTTTCGAGACAAATAGTGTAAGATTCGGCTAAAATCATAAAGAACGGGGTGAAATGTCAATGGAAAAAAACAGAATACGTCCTATTGCTGCCGGCAAGAACATACGTATGAGTTATTCACGACAAAAAGAGGTATTGGAGATGCCCAACCTGATAGAAGTCCAGAAGGACTCCTATAAATGGTTTCTGGAAGAGGGTTTAAAAGAAGTATTTGACGATATTTCTCCAATTGCTGACTACGGTGGACATATGAGCTTGGAATTTGTTGACTTCGAATTATGCGAAGATGAGGTCAAATATTCCATAGAGAAGTGTAAAGAGCGTGATGCTACTTACGCTGCGCCGCTAAAGGTAAAAGTTCGCCTTTATAATAAAGAAAAAGAAGAAATAAGCGAACATGAAATCTTTATGGGTGACCTTCCGCTCATGACTGAAACAGGAACATTCGTGATCAACGGTGCTGAAAGAGTTATTGTCAGCCAGCTGGTACGTTCTCCTGGCATTTATTATGCAATCGGACATGATAAAATAGGAAAAACACTGTATTCTTCCACTGTAATTCCTAACCGCGGTGCGTGGTTGGAATATGAGACAGACTCCAATGATATTTTCTACGTTCGTGTAGATAGAACCAGAAAAGTTCCTATAACAGTATTGATCCGTGCTCTTGGCGTTGGAACGAACGACGAGATCCGTGCACTGTTCGGGGATGAACCTAAAATTGAAGCAAGTTTTGGAAAAGACGTTTCTGAGAATTATCAAGAAGGTCTTTTAGAGTTATACAAAAAAATCCGTCCAGGTGAACCACTCAGCGTAGAAAGTGCTGAAAGTTTAATTACAGCAATGTTCTTCGATCCAAGAAGATATGACCTTGCTAAAGTTGGACGATACAAATTCAATAAAAAGCTCGCATTGAAAAACAGAATCAGAAAGCAGATCCTCGCAGAAGATGTTGTTGACCAATACGGTGAAGTTCTTGCAGTAGCTGGAACAAAAGTAACTGCTGAGCTGGCTGATACCATCCAGAATGCTGCGGTTCCGTTCGTTTGGATCCAGACAGAAGAAAAGAATGTAAAAGTACTGTCTAATATGATGGTAGATCTTACAAAATTTGTAGACTGCAATCCGAAAGATTTTGGAATTTCTGAATTAGTTTATTATCCTGTACTTCACCAGATCATGGAAGAATATCAGGACAGACCTGAAGAACTTGCTGAAGCGATTCAGAAAAATGTTCATGAACTGGTTCCAAAGCATATTACAAAGGAAGATATTATTGCTTCCATTAATTATAATATTCATTTAGAGTATGACCTTGGCAATGCTGACGATATTGATCACCTTGGCAACAGACGTATCAGAGCTGTTGGTGAGTTATTACAGAACCAGTATCGAATCGGACTTTCAAGACTGGAAAGAGTCGTTCGTGAAAGAATGACGACGCATGATGCAGAAGAAGTATCTCCACAGGTACTGATCAACATTAAGCCTGTTCAGGCTGCTGTAAAAGAATTTTTTGGTTCTTCCCAGCTGTCACAGTTCATGGATCAGAACAACCCTCTGGGCGAGCTGACTCATAAGAGAAGACTTTCTGCACTCGGACCTGGTGGTCTGAGCAGAGATCGTGCCGGATTCGAGGTACGTGACGTTCATTACTCCCATTATGGAAGAATGTGTCCGATCGAAACGCCTGAAGGACCTAACATCGGTCTGATCAACTCGCTTGCTACCTATGCAAGAATCAATGAGTATGGTTTTGTTGAAGCTCCATACAGAAAAATTGATAAGAGTGATCCTGAAAATCCAAGAGTAACGGACGATGTTGTTTATATGACAGCAGATGAAGAAGATAATTATCATGTTGCACAGGCAAATGAGCTTCTTGATAAAGATGGATATTTTGTAAGACATTCTGTATCTGGTCGTTACAAAGAAGAAACACAGGAATATCCAAAGACCATGTTCGAATACATGGATGTATCACCTAAAATGGTATTTTCAGTTGCTACAGCGTTAATTCCTTTCCTTGAAAATGATGATGCGAACCGTGCGCTGATGGGATCGAACATGCAGCGTCAGGCCGTTCCGTTGTTATTTACAGAAGCACCAGTCGTTGGTACCGGAATGGAACCAAAGGCAGCAGTCGATTCAGGTGTCTGTGTCGTTGCAAAGAAATCAGGAACAGTTGATTACTCTTCAGCGGATACGATCAGAATCATTTGTGATGATGGTGAAAAACAGGAATACCGCCTGACTAAGTTCTCGAGAAGTAACCAGAGCAACTGTTACAATCAGAAGCCGATCGTTGTAAAAGGTGAACATGTACATGCTGGTGATGTCATTGCAGATGGTCCTTCTACAGCAGAAGGAGAACTTGCACTTGGAAAGAATCCATTAATTGGATTTATGACCTGGGAAGGTTACAATTATGAGGATGCTGTTCTGTTAAGTGAAAGACTGATACAGGAAGATGTTTATACCTCGATCCATATAGAAGAATACGAAGCAGAAGCAAGAGATACCAAACTCGGACCTGAAGAAATCACAAGAGACGTACCGGGTGTTGGTGAAGAAGCATTAAAAGATCTTGACGACAGAGGAATTATCAGAATCGGTGCAGAAGTCCGTGCCGGAGATATTCTTGTTGGAAAGGTAACACCAAAAGGTGAAACCGAACTGACAGCAGAAGAAAGACTTTTAAGAGCGATCTTTGGAGAAAAAGCACGTGAAGTAAGAGATACTTCTCTGAAAGTACCTCATGGAGAATATGGTATCGTTGTTGATGCCAAAGTATTCACGAGAGAAAATGGTGATGAATTGTCACCTGGCGTGAACCAGGCAGTTGTAATCTATATTGCACAGAAGAGAAAAATCTCTGTTGGTGATAAGATGGCTGGACGTCATGGTAACAAAGGTGTTGTTTCCAGAGTACTCCCGGTTGAAGATATGCCTTATCTGCCAAACGGAAGACCACTTGATATCGTGTTGAACCCATTGGGCGTTCCTTCCCGTATGAACATTGGTCAGGTACTTGAAATCCATCTTTCACTCGCTTCTAAAGCATTAGGATTTAATATTGCAACACCTGTATTTGATGGTGCAAACGAAATAGATATTATGGATACGCTTGATCTGGCTAACGATTATGTTAATTTGAGCTGGGAAGAATTTGAAAGCAAGCATAAAGAAGAGCTGCTTCCAGAAGTTATGCAGTACCTGTCAGATAACAAGGAACATCGTGAATTATGGAAGGGTGTACCGATATCAAGAGACGGTAAAGTAAGACTTCGTGACGGAAGAACAGGCGAATACTTTGACAGTTCAGTTACAATAGGACACATGCACTATCTGAAACTCCATCATCTTGTTGATGATAAGATTCATGCTCGTTCAACAGGACCATACTCACTTGTAACACAGCAGCCACTTGGTGGTAAAGCACAGTTCGGTGGACAGAGATTTGGAGAAATGGAAGTTTGGGCGCTTGAAGCATATGGCGCATCCTATACATTACAGGAAATCCTGACAGTGAAATCTGATGATGTGATCGGACGTGTTAAAACATACGAAGCGATCATTAAAGGAGATAATATACCTGAACCAGGTATTCCTGAATCATTTAAGGTATTACTGAAAGAATTACAGTCACTTGGACTTGATGTAAAAGTACTCCGTGAAGATCAGACAGAAGTTGAAATAGTAGAGACCATCGATTATGCCGAGACAGATTATCGTTATGAGATCGAAGGCGATGTAAAAGGCTATGATTACGAAAAAGAATCACTTGGTTCCATGGGATACCAGAAGCAGGAGTTTGACGCTGACAGCGGAGAACTTGTTGCAGCAGAGGATGACCTGGAAGATCTTGATTTTGAAGAGGCGGATCTTGAGTTTGAAGAGTCCACTGAAGAATAAGCAGGTAAGCTTTCTCTTAATTTAGAAACGTGAAAAGAACGTAATCGGAAGGAGAGCCATAAATGTCAGAAACAAATAAAGAAGTCTACCAGCCAATGACGTTTGATGCCATTAAGATCGGACTGGCATCACCCGAAAAAATCAGAGATTGGTCTCGCGGTGAAGTAACGAAGCCGGAGACGATCAATTATAGAACTTTAAAACCTGAAAAGGACGGACTTTTCTGTGAAAAGATATTCGGACCAAGTAAGGATTGGGAATGTCATTGTGGTAAATACAAAAAGATTAGATATAAAGGTGTTGTATGTGATCGATGCGGCGTTGAAGTAACAAAAGCAAATGTGCGTCGTGAACGTATGGGACATATAGAACTGGCTGCACCTGTTTCTCATATCTGGTATTTTAAAGGAATTCCAAGCAGAATGGGTCTGATCCTTGACCTTTCTCCAAGAATTCTTGAAAAAGTATTATATTTTGCATCATATATTGTATTGGATACAGGTGAATCAGATCTGCAGTATAAGCAGGTCTTGTCAGAAAAAGAATATCAGGATGCCAGAGAGACCTATGGGAATAAATTCCGTGTGGGAATGGGCGCTGAAGCAATCAAAGAATTATTACAGGCAATTGATCTGGAAGGAGAATCCGTTGAACTTAAACAAGGATTAAAGGATTCTACAGGACAGAAAAGAGCCCGAATCATAAAAAGAATGGAAGTAATTGAAGCCTTTAGAGAATCAGGCAACAAACCTGAATGGATGGTCATGGATGTTGTTCCGGTTATTCCTCCGGACCTTCGTCCTATGGTACAGCTCGACGGCGGACGTTTTGCAACTTCCGATCTGAATGATCTTTACAGAAGAATCATCAACAGAAATAATCGTCTGAAAAGACTTTTAGAACTTGGGGCACCTGATATCATCGTAAGAAATGAAAAAAGAATGCTTCAGGAAGCAGTTGATGCACTGATCGATAATGGCAGAAGAGGAAGACCGGTCACAGGACCTGGAAACAGAGCCTTAAAATCACTTTCTGATATGCTCAAAGGTAAGTCTGGACGTTTCCGTCAGAACTTACTTGGAAAACGTGTTGACTACTCAGGCCGTTCCGTTATCGTTGTTGGACCAGAACTTAAGATTTATCAGTGTGGCCTTCCAAAAGAAATGGCAATTGAGTTATTTAAACCATTTGTTATGAAAGAACTTGTTGGTCGTGGAATTTCACAGAACATCAAGAATGCTAAAAAGCTAGTTGAAAGACTGGATGGACAGGTTTGGGATGTACTTGAAGACGTAATCAAAGAACATCCTGTTATGCTGAATCGTGCACCAACGCTGCATAGACTTGGTATTCAGGCATTTGAGCCAATTCTTGTAGAAGGAAAAGCAATCAAACTGCATCCATTGGTTTGTACAGCATATAATGCTGACTTTGATGGTGACCAGATGGCGGTACATCTTCCGCTTTCAGTAGAGGCACAGGCAGAATGCCGATTCCTCCTGCTCTCACCGAACAACCTTTTAAAACCTTCAGACGGTGCTCCTGTAGCTGTTCCTTCACAGGATATGGTGCTTGGTATCTATTACCTTACACAGGAAAGACCTGGTGCGCTTGGAGAAGGAAAACATTTTAAAAATGTCAATGAAGCAATCCTTGCTTATGAAAATAAGGCAGTCACACTTCATTCAAGAATTAAAGTAAGAATGGAAAAAACATTACCTGATGGCAGTGTGATCAAAGGAAATGTTGAATCTACAGTTGGACGATTTATCTTCAATGAAATCATGCCTCAGGATCTCGGCTTTGTAGACAGAACAAAATCGGAAGATGCATTGAAACTTGAAGTGGATTTCCATGTTGGTAAAAAAGGGTTAAAACAGATCCTTGAAAAAGTAATCAATACACATGGTTCAACGAAAACAGCGGAAGTACTTGATGATATCAAATCAATTGGATATAAGTATTCAACCAAAGCAGCAATGACAGTTTCTATTTCAGATATGACAGTACCGGAACAAAAACCACAGATGTTGGAAGATGCTCAGAAAATGGTCGATAAGATCGCAATGAACTTCAGACGTGGTCTGATCACAGAAGAAGAAAGATACAGAGCTGTTGTTGAGACATGGAACGAAACAGATAAAGAATTAACAGACGTTCTTCTTAAAGGACTTGATAAATATAACAACATCTTTATGATGGCTGATTCAGGAGCCCGTGGTTCCAATCAGCAGATCAAACAGCTGGCAGGTATGCGTGGACTTATGGCTGACACGACTGGTCGTACGATCGAACTTCCAATCAAGTCAAACTTCCGTGAAGGACTTGACGTTCTGGAATACTTTATGTCTGCACATGGTGCGCGTAAAGGACTCTCGGATACAGCACTTAGAACAGCCGATTCGGGTTACCTTACAAGACGTCTTGTTGACGTATCACAGGATCTGATCATCAGAGAAATCGACTGTGCAGAAGGAAAAGAAGAGATTCCAGGAATGGTCGTAAAAGCATTCATGGATGGTAAAGAAGTAATTGAAGGTCTGCAGGACAGAATTACAGGCAGATACACCTGTGTATCTGTATTTGATAAAGATGGTAATATGATCGTGAAGAGAAATCACATGATCACACCAAAGCGTGCTTCACAGATTATGACAATCGGTGTAGACGAAAATGGTGAACCAATCGAAAAATTAAAGATCCGTACAATTCTTACCTGTAAATCCCATATTGGTATCTGTGCGAAATGCTATGGTGCAAATATGGCAACAGGAGAACCTGTTCAGGTCGGTGAAGCGGTAGGTATTATTGCTGCACAGTCAATCGGAGAACCTGGAACACAGCTTACAATGCGTACATTCCATACCGGTGGTGTTGCCGGCGACGATATTACACAGGGTCTTCCCCGTGTTGAGGAACTTTTCGAAGCTAGAAAACCAAAGGGTCTTGCGATTATTGCAGAATTTGCTGGTACAGCTGTTATTAAAGATACAAAGAAAAAACGTGAGATTATTATTACCAGCAATGAGACCGGCGAGTCAAAGGCATATCTGATACCATACGGATCAAGAATTAAGATCATGGATGGAGTTGCACTTGAAGCTGGTGATGAATTAACAGAAGGTAGTATCAATCCACACGATTTGTTAAAGATCAAGGGCGTACGTGCGGTACAGGATTATATGATCTGCGAAGTACAGCGTGTATACCGTCTGCAGGGTGTTGAGATCAATGATAAGCATATTGAAGTCATTGTACGACAGATGCTGAAGAAGATCAGAATAGAAAATAATGGAGATTCAGATTTCCTGCCTGGTACACTTGTAGATGTTCTTGATTATGACGAAACAAATGATAAATTAAAGACTGATGGAAAAGAAGAGGCAGATGGAAAGCAGGTCATGCTTGGTATTACAAAAGCTTCTCTTGCAACCAATTCATTCCTTTCAGCAGCTTCCTTCCAGGAAACAACAAAAGTTCTTACAGAAGCAGCAATTAAAGGTAAAGTCGATCCATTGATCGGTCTGAAAGAGAATGTTATTATTGGTAAGCTGATTCCTGCTGGAACAGGTATGAAGAGATACAGAACTGTAACACTTGACTCAGATCTTCAGCCACAGGATATGATTTCATTTGATGATATGTTTGATGATGGATATGATGAAGAAATTACCATCGAAGAAGATTTCATTGAAGAAGATACAGAAGAGATCATCTCAACTGTAGAAGAATAAGTAAAGAAGAATAAAAATAACAAAACACCCCATTTTGATCTGAGCTGCCGTACAGCAGTAGGATCAGAAATGGGGTGTTTTTTTGAAATGAAAAAATTTGTGATTTCTCAATGAGCAGGCTATGACTTATTCAAAAAGCAAATCAAGTGAGTTGTCGTATTCAGGCTGCTGTGTTGTAATTACTTTCCATGTAGAAATCTCATAAAATCCGTTATCTGGGGTTTCTGGATAAAGGACTTTAAGCTCAACTTGGAGTGCCTGAGTCTCATTCATTGGAATCAGATAAGAAATCATTTCACCTGCTTCAGTAAAGTAAGCATCTTTGTTCAGACCTGATTGATAGAGTGACATTAAAGTGGTGTCAATACTTGCAATTGAGAGATTTGCTTCGTTACATGCGTCATAATATTCATTACTATGAGCAGCAGTTTTTTTGCACAGAATATAGTCAGCATTTGCGCTGATCATGGATAATCCTGCAAAAGATATCAATGTCAATAAGACGAAAATCAGTAAGATGGAGGAAGAACCTACATTTACGCCATGACTTTTATTTTTCATAAAAATCTCCTGTCATTAAATGAATCATAATAGGTATCATTCACAAGGTACTTAATAAATGGTCAGGTACCTGTTGTATACTGAGGATAGTAGGAAGCCAAATTTTGATATAAAAAGTTTTCTTTCTGATCGGAAATGGAAATGTCAGCATAACTGATCCTGTCTTTTTCATATAGTATGGTCGTAACAATGAAATAGGCATGTTCCTGATCTGTATGGTTCCATTCTTTGTCAAAATATAATAAGAGTCGATCTGGTTCTTCGAATGTGGCATCAAGAAGCTGAACCAACACTTTACTGTCAGCTTTTGAGTTGATAAATGCTTCTGAAATATTTTGGGATATCAGAACACTGTGATTAATATGAATTGTTTTTTCACTGATCAAGTGTGAATGTACAAATAATCGAATGCAGACTGCACTTGCAACTGAAAAAAATAAAATAGCTATAATGAGCTCCATTAGAAACAGAGCAGATTTTGATGTTGTTCGAACTCTCATGTCCTCACCTCGACTTTGCTGTTTTACCCATTGCTCTTCTGGCTTACCAGAAATTCGATTGTCTGCTGTTCATCATCAGTTAATGTGAATGAATAAAGTGATGAATTGATCTGCTTTATCCCGAAAGACTGAACCTTTAAAATAGACTGACCTGCATAAGGATCCGGAAGGTCCCCCTTTTTTATAAATAGTTCTTTTAAATATCCTTCATGATAGTATAAATAAGTTTCATAAAAGGTCTGATTTATTTCAGAAGTAATAACAATCGCGGACTCATCTTTGATTGATCCAATACTGAGAGCGTTTTCAGTGTCTGACTGACGTATTTTTTCGGTAACATAAGAATAAGAATTTCGGAGTGTATAGTTATCATTCATACTGGTCACGGTGTTCTGATAAATTTTCGAGCCAAAGGTGACTAATAATAGAGCGGATAATGCAAATACTGCAAATAGCGCAAGCACAAATAAAATATCGACCATATGTCTTGTTTTGTATTGGATATTCATAGAAGATTTCTCCTATTCTGTTGTGGATCGTGCAAGAATAGTAACATCTGGCATCAGGTTGGAAGCAATCGGTTGATAGTCAATGAAATAACTTTTCTCATCATAAACAAGACCATAATGTTCTTCCAGATAAATAAGGTTTGGTGGATACATTCCCTCAATGGCATAACACTGAACTATGCTTTTGTAAACTGCATTTTCCAGACTCTCAAGCTGTTTGGCAGTTGTTGTTGCAGAAACAGAAGAAACTCCATAGAGAAAGACTATCAGTAACAGGATAAAACCAAGTACTGGCAGATTGATTCTTTTTAATTGGTTCTTTATGCTGAATTTTTTAGAAAATCGATTCATCTTTATAGCCTCCAGTCTGAGAATAGCAAACTTATCCAATGCTTGACATGATTCCCATTAATGGCAATATGACTGACAAGAGTATTAGTCCTACAATCAGGGATAATATGATGACAAGTGTCGGTTCCAAAATAGAAATGATGGAATATATTTTATCATCCGTTTCTCTTTCGTAATGAGAGGCAATTTTTTCCATCACAGCATCCAGATTACCTGTTTTAAAAGCCACAGAAATCATACGGGCATATAAGTGTGAAAAAATTGCTGCTTCAGATAGTGCTTCAGAAAAATTCGAACCATTCTGAATCATAGTCTTACAGGAAGCGATTTTTTGCTGCATTCCTTTATGATCAACTAATTTTGAAACATAATCAAGGCTTGTAAAGGTATCCATACCACTGCTGATCATGAGGGCCATACCGCTTGCGAACCGTCCGGAAGCGATTTTTTCCTGAAAAGCTTTTGTGGGCGGAAATGCCATCAAAAAGTTTCGAAGAATCGCTTTTCCTTTCAGGGTCTTTGTTGAAAAATAAAACAAAATCACCAAAAAGGCAAGAATCAGAACCGTGATAGTAGAATATCTGCTAAGTGCTGAACCAATATTTAAAAATGTTTTCGATATGGCATTCATTTCGGTACCAAGTTGCATAAAGACCTGATCAAAAATAGGAAGAACTTTAGTTAGCAGAACTAAAATAACAACTACCATCATCGCGATCATGAGGAAAGGATAACTGACTGCGCTTTTGATGCTGTCCTGAACAGATTGTTCTCTTTCATAATATTTGGCAAGTGAATTCATAACTACATCAAGTTTGCCGGATTCTTCGCCGATAGATATCATGTGCAGTACATAATCGGGAAAAACACCAACAGACTTTACTGCTGAATAAAAGGATTCTCCCTGTTTTGTAATATCCCAGATAGACTGAATGATTTCCCGCCCTTCAGGAGTGTGTGTATCGGAGAGCATGATCCCCATACCTTCTGAGGGAGTAATTCCTGCATTCAGAATGAGAGCCGTCTGCTCACAAAAAGAAGCAATTTCACGATTTGACAACATTTTCCCAGATTTCATTATTTTTCCTCCGAAAAGATCAGTAGATATATTTTGTTAAATAATTACTTCCATTACCAATAAAATTTTTAAGATCAGCTTCATTTGAGTTAGCGGCAAAGGTCGGATCCATTAATTCCCAGTTCTTTCCATCAAATTCAATGATTCCGTTGACCCATCCAATATCTTTAATATAGGTACTGATCCACGCATGATAAGCTTCTCCGGCATAACCGACCTCGAGTCTGGTGGGGATACGCTGACTTCTCAGCATGGAAGTCATCAAAGCAGCATAATCAAGGCAAATGCCGGTCTTTGTCTGAAGGATGACGTCTACATCTGGAATATAGCCACTTTGTACTGTGTTCGCTTTATTGTAATCATAAGTAACATTTTTAATGACATAATTATAAACAGCAGATACAACATCAAGATCAAGGTTGGCGCTGGATGCAAGTTCTGAAGCTTTTGCGACTGAAGCAGAAGCTGCAGAAAATTTAACATATTGATTTGGATAGAGAAATGGTCCAAATGTATTAATAATGTTAGCGTTGATATTCTTAGACATTGCTGTTGAATATTGATTACCCGCTACATTTTCATAAACAGCGATTTTGTATGCTCCAGATCCAGCGGAAAGTGGAAAAACCTCACTGCCTTTTGAGAGATTGTATGTATAGGTAACATTATCTTTGCCAGTGATCTGAAGTTTTACTTTAGGGGAAGTTCCCTTATAAGTCACAATGACATAGCCTTCAGTTGAATTAGAGGCATCGATCGTAGCTGCATTGGAGTCGTAGAGCTCTTTTGTCCCGGGAGC
>JAQVCQ010000037.1:0-5999 GCA_028689715.1 Lachnospiraceae bacterium | reverse complement strand
AAGAATCTTGCGGAAGGGAACATGCCTTCTGGAAGAAAAAGTACGATAAAGAATATGATTGCAGAATGATTTCAATATAGTTATAATCGTGAGTAAGAGGGTATCAGAAATCTGATATCCTCTGTTTTTGACTGAAACATATATTGACCGAAGCAGATGTGAATGGAGAATGAAATGGAAAAAAAGAGAATAGAATATCTTGATACGGCAAAGGGAATTGGGATCATCATGGTTGTGGTCGGTCATTCTACATTCCTGCAGGAGGATGTCCTTACATGGATCTCATCTTTTCACATGCCACTTTTTTTTGTATTGGCAGGTATTCTGATCAGGATAAAAGGTGATGAAAACAAAAAAACGCTGATAAACATAAAAAGTAAACTGAAGAGTATTATGATTCCGTATGTTTCCTTTAGCTTAATCTATCTCCTCATTGATTTTGCATACCTGATGTTAAAGCAGGATAATATAACGGTAGTTGATCTGCAACGTTCGGGGATTGAAGCAGTTACATTATATGGGATGTCTGTATTGTGGTTCCTGCCGGCACTTTTTTTTGCGGAAACAGGGTTCTTACTTCTTCGAAAAAAAACAAGCATGAAATATACAGGAATGATCACGGCTGCAATGGCTGTCGTAACAGCCGTGATCATTCCGTTCTTCAAAGAGCAGTATCCTATGTTCATGAATATGCCAGTACTGTGGATCGGATACTTACTTACTTCCTTATTAAGGGGCGCGGCAGGAATGATATTTCTGGCAGCAGGATATTTTGGAGTGGTTCTTTTAAAAGAGCCTGCTTTAGGATACCAGAAAAAAGAATATGCAAAGACTGTAAATTTAAAGGAATTAGCGTTGGGTGTTTTATTTCTGTTGTTCAGCATAGCCGCAGGTATGGCAAACAAGAGAGTCGATCTGCATACACTGGTAATCAATCAGCCGATACTATACTTTGCCTCAGCGCTAGCAGGATCAGCCTGGGTAATCCTGCTCAGCAGGAATATTCCTAAAATAAGACCAATCAGTTTTTTTGGAAAAAACTCACTTGTCATTATGGCAACGCATCTTGACTGCCAGATCATGATAGCGGCGATTCATTTCTCTTATTTTTTGAATCAATATGTAACACATGCAAAACAATATGTTTTCTATCTGACACTGGCAGTTTCGGTCATTGCGATAGAAGTCATTGTGGTTTATACGATCAATCGTTTCTTTCCATTTTTGCTCGGTAGAAAATACAGAACAGGACAAATCATAAAATACAGAAAAAAGAATTGACAAGAACAGGGACTGAACGTATAATTATCTAGCATGCACAAAAATGCTTTTTTTTATTGTGCATAAAAGCCCATTAAGGGTCGTAACAAACAGTTTAATCACAGGAGGTGAATCGGAATGCCAACATTTAACCAGTTAGTTAGAAAAGGAAGACAAACATCTGAAAAGAAGTCTACAGCACCAGCTCTTCAGAAAGGGTATAACTCTTTAAGAAAGAAGACAACTGATGCATCTGCACCACAGAAAAGAGGTGTTTGTACAGCTGTTAAAACAGCTACACCTAAGAAACCTAACTCAGCTCTTAGAAAAATCGCCAGAGTACGTCTTTCAAACGGAATCGAAGTAACAAGCTACATTCCAGGAGAAGGCCACAACTTACAGGAACATAGTGTTGTTCTTATCAGAGGTGGTAGGGTTAAAGACTTACCAGGTACAAGATACCATGTTATCAGAGGTACACTTGATACAGCTGGAGTTGCTAACAGAAGACAGGCTCGTTCAAAATACGGCGCTAAGAGACCAAAAGCTGCAAAATAGTCAGATGACTGTTTGCAAGTACCACAGTTAAACTTAAGTTAGTGTTGGAGTTCAGATTCGTGCATCTTGATGCGTAGATAAATGAAAAACAGCGCGAACACATTTTTATCATTGTGAGTACCGATGATCTATTAAGACATTATGTCGAATTATAATAAGGAGGGAAGAACCGTGCCACGTAAAGGACATATACAAAAAAGAGACGTATTAGCGGATCCTTTATACAATAATAAGGTAGTTACGAAACTTGTCAATAACATCATGTTAGATGGCAAAAAAGGCGTAGCTCAGAAAATTGTATACGGAGCATTCGCAAGAGTGGAAGCAAAATTAGACAAACCAGCTCTTGAAGTTTTTGAAGAGGCTATGAATAACATCATGCCTGTTCTTGAAGTAAAAGCAAGACGTATTGGTGGAGCAACATATCAGGTACCAATCGAAGTGAGAACTGAAAGACGTCAGGCGCTTGCACTTAGATGGTTAACTACTTATTCTCGTAAAAGAGGTGAGAAGACCATGGAAGAAAGATTGGCTAACGAAATTCTTGACGCAGCTGCAAGTACTGGAGCTTCTGTAAAGAAGAAAGAAGATATGCATAAAATGGCTGAAGCAAATAAAGCATTTGCTCATTACAGATTCTAAAAGGAGGAAATACCTTGGCTGGAAGACAATATCCATTAGAGAGAACCAGAAACATTGGTATTATGGCGCATATCGATGCTGGTAAGACAACGCTTACAGAGCGTATCTTATTCTACACCGGTGTAAACTATAAAATTGGTGATACTCATGAGGGTACTGCTACCATGGACTGGATGGAGCAGGAGCAGGAAAGAGGTATCACAATCACATCAGCCGCTACGACATGTCATTGGACCCTTCAGGAGAAAGCCCAGAAAAAAGATGGCGCTCTTGAACACCGTATCAATATCATTGATACACCAGGACACGTAGATTTTACCGTAGAAGTAGAACGTTCATTACGTGTACTTGACGGTGCAGTAGGTGTTTTCTGTGCAAAAGGCGGCGTTGAACCGCAGTCGGAAAATGTATGGAGACAGGCTGATACTTATAAAGTCCCAAGAATTGCTTTCATCAACAAGATGGACATTCTTGGTGCGAACTTTTACGGAGCTGTAGATCAAATTAAGAACAGACTCGGTAAAAATGCAATTTGTCTTCAGTTACCAATTGGGAAAGAAGACGATTTCAAAGGAATCATTGATTTATTTGAAATGCAGGCATACATCTATAATGATGATAAGGGTGAAAATATTTCTATTGTTGAGATCCCAGAGGACATGAAGGATGATGCTGAATTATATCGTGCAGAGCTTATTGAAAAAATCTGTGAGCTGGATGATGATTTAATGACAATGTACCTTGAAGGAGAAGAACCTACTACGGAACAGCTCAAAGCTGCTCTTCGTGTGGGAACATGCGAATGCCGTGCAATTCCTGTCTGCTGTGGAACAGCTTACAGAAATAAGGGTGTTCAGAAACTTCTTGATGCAGTGCTTGAATTTATGCCTGCACCAACAGATATTCCTGCGATTGAAGGAACAGATATGGATGGAGAACCAATTGTTAGACATTCATCGGATGAAGAACCTTTCGCAGCACTTGCATTTAAGATCATGACAGATCCATTTGTTGGAAAGCTTGCTTTCTTCAGAGTTTACTCAGGAATGGTTAATTCGGGTTCTTATATATTAAATGCAACAAAAAATAAAAAAGAACGTGTTGGCCGTATCCTACAGATGCATGCCAACAAAAGAGAAGAACTTGATAAAGTTTATGCAGGAGATATTGCAGCGGCAGTAGGTTTCAAAGCTACTACCACAGGGGATACGATCTGCGATGAGCAGCATCCTGTAATTCTTGAGTCTATGGAATTCCCTGAACCAGTTATTGAACTTGCAATTGAACCTAAGACAAAAGCAGGACAGGGTAAAATGGGTGAAGCGCTTGCAAAACTTGCAGAAGAAGATCCTACATTCCGTGCACATACCAATACAGAAACAGGACAGACGATCATTGCAGGTATGGGTGAACTTCATCTTGAAATCATCGTAGACAGACTTCTTCGTGAATTCAAGGTAGAAGCAAATGTTGGTGCACCTCAGGTTGCTTACAAAGAAGCAATCACGAAAGAGGTTGATATCGACAGCAAATATGCGAAACAGTCAGGTGGACGTGGACAGTACGGACATTGTAAAGTTAAATTTGCACCAATGGATGCCAATGGTGATGAACTCTTCAAATTTGAATCCAAGTGTGTTGGTGGATCTATTCCAAAAGAATATGTTCCAGCAGTTGGAGAAGGTATTGAAGAAGCAACTAAAGCTGGTATCCTTGGCGGATTCCCAGTCGTTGGTGTTCATGCGATTGTTTATGATGGATCTTACCATGAAGTCGATTCATCTGAAATGGCATTCCACATTGCAGGTTCTCTTGCTTTTAAAGAAGCTATGCAGAAGGCAGCACCTACTCTTCTTGAACCTATCATGAAGGTGGAAGTTACAATGCCTGAAGAATATATGGGTGATGTTATCGGAGATATCAACTCACGTCGTGGACGTATTGAAGGTATGGACGATCTTGGTGGAGGAAAAATTGTAAGAGGATTCGTTCCGCTTGCAGAAATGTTCGGATACTCAACCGACCTTCGTTCAAAAACTCAAGGACGTGGTAACTACTCTATGTTCTTTGAAAAATATGAACAGGTTCCAAAATCAGTTCAGGAAAAAGTACTTGCTGCAAAATCAAAATAATCCGGTTTCGCGGGTACGATTATAATCAAAAAATTATGCTTGAAAAACCTTTGGTTATTTACTATAATCAAAGGTATCGAGCAGATAAACATAATATTAAATAAAATAATGAACGAACTTTAAAGGAGGATTTTCAGAAATGGCTAAAGCTAAATTCGAAAGAAACAAACCGCATTGTAATATCGGTACGATCGGTCACGTTGATCATGGTAAAACAACTTTAACAGCTGCAATCACAAAAACTCTTAATATGAGATTAGGAACTGGTGAAGAGGTAGCATTCGATATGATCGATAAAGCTCCAGAAGAAAGAGAACGTGGAATCACGATCTCTACAGCTCACGTTGAATATGAATCAAACAAAAGACACTACGCACACGTTGACTGCCCAGGACATGCTGATTACGTTAAAAACATGATCACAGGTGCAGCTCAGATGGACGGCGCTATCCTTGTTGTAGCAGCTACAGACGGTGTTATGGCTCAGACTAAAGAGCATATCTTACTTTCCCGTCAGGTTGGTGTTCCTTACATCGTTGTTTTTATGAACAAATGTGATATGGTTGATGATCCTGAAATTCTTGAACTTGTTGAAATGGAAATCAGAGAATTATTATCAGAGTATGAATTCCCAGGAGATGATACACCAATCATCCAGGGATCTGCTTTAAAAGCACTTGAAGATCCTAATTCTGAATGGGGTGACAAAATTCTTGAACTCATCGATGCAGTTGACAACTACATCCCAGATCCAGAACGTGCAACAGACAAACCTTTCCTTATGCCTGTAGAAGATGTATTCTCTATCACAGGACGTGGAACAGTTGCTACTGGTAGAGTAGAAGCTGGTGTTCTTCATATCCAGGATGAAGTTGAAATCGTTGGTATTAAAGAAGAAACAAGAAAAGTTGTTGTTACAGGTATCGAAATGTTCCGTAAACTTCTTGATGAAGCGCAGGCTGGTGATAACATCGGTGCTCTTCTTCGTGGTGTTGACAGAAAAGAAATCGAAAGAGGACAGGTTCTTTCAAAACCAGGTTCAATCAAATGCCATAAAAAATTCACAGCTCAGGTTTACGTATTAACAAAAGACGAAGGTGGACGTCATACACCTTTCTTCAATAACTACAGACCACAGTTCTACTTCAGAACAACTGACGTTACAGGTGTTTGTAACTTACCAGCAGGCGTTGAAATGTGTATGCCTGGAGACAACATCGAAATGACAATCGAATTAATTCACCCAATCGCTATGGATCAGGGTCTTACATTCGCTATCCGTGAAGGTGGACGTACAGTTGGTTCAGGACGTGTTGCTACAGTTATCGAATAGTCACGTTGGCAATGAGCCATCCAAATAGAACCAAAACAAACCCGCAGAGTGCTTGCACTCTTGCGGGTTTTATT
>JAQVCQ010000141.1 GCA_028689715.1 Lachnospiraceae bacterium | reverse complement strand
CCAGACCGTAAATAACATGGCATCCCGCCTTTTCAAGCTTCTTTGCCCAAACTATATTATTCTCCTCATCGAACCTGGCTTTCAGCTCGACCAGAACAGAGACCTGCTTTCCATTTTCAGCTGCCTGTGCGAGTGCTGCAATGATGGGTGAATTGCCGCTTACTCTGTATAATGTCTGTTTGATCGCCAAGACATTGGGATCTTTTGCAGACTGTCTGATAAATTCCACTACCGGTTCGAACGTCTGGTATGGATGATGAAGTAAGATATCATTTTCTCTGATCTGTGCAAAAACAGATTCCTCCAAAACCAGTCCTGGAACAGGCTGTGGCATATACTTTTGATATTTCAGGTGTTCAAATCCTTCAATCGAATACATTTTCATTAGAAAAGTAAGATCTAGGGGACCTGATATATAATAGATCTCGTCACTTACGATATCTAATTCATTCTGTAGGATCGCAAGTAGCCTTTTATCCGCTTTTTCTTCAATTTCAAGGCGGATTGCCTCTCCCCACTGACGTTTCTTAAGCTGACGTTCTATCTCTTTCAGCAGATCTTCTGCTTCGTCTTCCTCTATTGTCAGGTCAGCATTTCTCATGATTCTGAATGGATGCGCACAGATAATATCGTAGTTCAGAAACAGTCTCTGAATATTCCTTTCAATAATCTCTTCCAGTAGGATCAGCACTTTACCAACTCCGTTATGTGGTATCGATACGATTCTCGGAAGAACACTTGGTACCTGTACAGTTGCAAAATCAAACTCATTCTCACCCTTTTTTGTAACCAGCGCACCAATATTAAGAGACTTATTACGAATCAAAGGAAAAGGTCTTGATGAATCTACAGCCATAGGTGTCAATACCGGATAAATATTTTCCTGAAAATACCGGTCAACATATTCTTTTTCTTCTTCACTCAGATCTTCATGTGATTCTACGATCCTAATACCATTCTGGCATAGTGCAGGGATCAGTGATCTGTTATAGGTGGAGTATTGAAGATTCACAAGCTCATGCGTCACTTTATTGATCAAAGCAAGCTGTTCTTTTGGCATAAGCCCCGAAATATCCGGTTTTTCATAGGAAGCATGCACCATGTCTTTCAGTGATGCTACACGTATCATAAAAAATTCATCCAAATTAGATGCTGTAATACTTAAGAATTTTAACCGCTCAAATAACGGAATCTGCTTATCCCTTGCTTCACTTAATACTCTTTCGTTGAATCGTATCCAGCTTAATTCTCTGTTCGTATAAAAAGCCGGATTTTTATAATCTTTCTTATTCTCCATTGTACTCTTCCCTCATCTACTCATCAGATCTGATTGATTTTTTTCTGTTTGATCACAGGTCTGATGCTGTATACTTCTTCAAAGAAGTCTGCTTTTTCCTGAAACAATCCCTTTTCAAGCGTAATATCGTCATTGGTCTCAGCTAAGATCGTTAGCTGATTTTCTTTTAAAGTTGTCTTGAAATTTTTGAACTTTTGTTTATGACTTTTATCAAGTGCATTGGCGACTCTCAGGATCGCTGTCAGTTTAGCGATCGTCAGATAGGACTGTTTATCCATTGCCGATGTTTTACTGACCTCTTCATAATATTCGAATTCAATATGATTATATTTTACGATATTGGCAACAATTTCCCTCTCTGTATGGGACAACCCTATGATCTCAGTCGCCATAATAATATTGTACGATGATGTTGCTACCGTTGATAACGTGATATACTTCCCGCAATCATGCAAAATGGAAGCAAGTTGCAAATACAGTCTCTCCCGTCTTCCAAGACCATGTATTTTTTTCATACTATCAAAAATCGTTTTCGCGATCTGTTCCAGTGTTTCACCACGTTTTTTACTTCCCATATAACGCTTACTGATGTTTTTAGCACAGGCGATAATATCCTGTTCAAAGTTGTGCGGATGGGTGATCAATTTGTTTTTTTCACCGTACTCATATGCGATCCCATCACATAGACTGACTCCAGGTGCCCACAAAAGTTCTGCATCCGTGATCCGAAGCATCTGTTTGATCAGGATCGATGATATATACAGCAATTTGGCATTTTCAGCCGGCATTCCCAGAAAGATCGCAATTTCTTCAATATTTTTATTTTTTAAAATTTCAAAGAAGCTAAAATAATCAACCGCTGAAATAAATCCCTTTTCTTTGGTAACAGACCCTTTTCTTTGTAATACTGTAGAAACATAATCATCGACAATAATGATGTTCTTGATTTCTCTGTCTTTCAAAAACAGTTTTTTAAATGTCATAAGCTGGCTCAATGCCATTTCTTCCACCAGACCTTCGATCTGAGATCTGACTGGCTCGATTTTGGCAAGTTTTTCTCTTATGCGCAGGATACCCAGCCTCAAATTCTGCGTTGTGATCAGAGAATCCTTGTCAAATACTGACAACTGTATACTGCCTCCACCAATATCAACAATCGCTGTTCCTTTTTCTATGATCCTGTTAAAGGATTCCCCTTTGGAAGCTATGGATTTATAATCCAGAAATCTTTGTTCAGAGTTGCTGAGAATTTCAATTTTCATTCCGGTCCTGATACGGATCTGGTCTAGAATAATGTTGGTATTTTCAGTCTCCCTGATTGCGCTGGTTCCATAGACCTTATAATGTTCCACCTGATAACTGTCCATAATATCCGAAAATTCCCGGAGTACACGACATAGTTCATCCATTCTTGCATAACTGACTTTACCTGTTGCATAGGTGTCCGTACCAAGGTCTATCCTATGTCTGATATGATCAATTTCACGCATACCATTCTTTTTCGTAAATTCAAAAATTTTCATTGCAAGTTCATAAGAACCCACATCAATTGCTGCGAACATGACTACTGACATACAAATCCCTCACTTTAGTTATTATGATCCCTTAGCTCCTGCCGAGAATCGAATTAATGAACTGTTGGGCGCTCCTGCCTGACATACCACCATGGAACAACTCCCATTTGTTCGCCTCAGCAAGAAGTTCCTCTTCAGGTAAGGTGATTTTATTTCTCTCCGCAAGTGTCAGAACGATCTGCTGAAACTCATTCTTTGAAGGCGCACTGTAAAAAATGGTAACACCGAACCTAGCAACAAGTGACAGTTTTTCCTGCACCGTATCCCCTTTATGAATATCATCATCGCGTCTGTCTTCTTTATCACGAAATGTTTCCCGGATCAGATGTCTTCTATTAGAAGTCGCATAGATCAGTACATTATCCGGTTTCTTTTCCATTCCACCTTCGATCACTGCTTTTAAATATTTGTATTCAAGTTCTGATTCTTCAAAACTAAGATCATCCATATATATGATAAACTTATAATTTCTGTTCTTGATCTGTGAAATGACCTGGTTCAGTTCTCCGAACTGGTGCTTGTAAATTTCAATAATTCTAAGCCCACGATCATAATATTCATTTACAATTGCTTTAATGCTGGAAGATTTTCCTGTACCGGCATCGCCAAATAACAGACAGTTATTTGCTGCCCTTCCAGATACAAATGCTTCCGTATTTTCTACCAGTTTTTTCTTTGCGATTTCATACCCGACCAGATCATCAAGATGCACATGCGCGATCCTGCGGATGGGAATAATCTGGGTATCCTCTGCATTTTTCTGAACCCGAAACGCTTTATGCAGTCCGAACTTACCCACACCATACTTCCTGTAAAATGATGATAGAATCTTTTCTGCCTCAATAGAATCAGTCACTTCACCCAAAAGAACTGCAGTTTCACAGATCATATGACGAATTCTGTCATTATAAATGCTTCCTCCGTCATTACCTGTTTGATATTCTAGAATATGCCTGAATATCTTTTTTTCTGCCTCAGACAAATGATCTGAAAAATCATAATGGAACATCTCCATTAGAATTGCAAAATCATGAAGTACAAGCTCTTTCAACGAAACGTTAGAGGTCTCCCTGATTTCACAGGATAAAGCATACGCATTTTCATGATTGACCAGAAAATCTGTCAGGAAGCAATGCCATAGATTTCCATAGAATCCATTTCGGGAAGCCGTTTCCAGAATACGATTCATGCAGCTGTAAAATAAAACACTGTCAAAATACTCTGTTAATCCTGCCATGTCTCTGATCAGATCGTCTTTTTCATTTAGTTTGTATAAGATCAGTTCATTGATTCTCATATCCTGCTCCTAATAATTTCCCAGAATTTTCATGTTTCTAGATTCATCACGTAATCCTCTGAGTGCATTTTTCACTGCGCTCTGAGACAGGTTTCCATCAAAATCAATAAAGAACCGATATTCCCAGTTCTGCCCCTCGATAGGGCGGCTTTCGATCTTAGTCAGGTTCAGATTATTGTAGATAAAATGGGAAAGCATATGATAAAGCGATCCACTCTGATGCGGTATCTCAAAACAAATACTGATCTTTCTCGCATCTTCTAAAAAGATCTTCTGGTTACATACAATGATAAATCGTGTGGAATTGGTATGACTGTCATTGATTCCTTTTTCCAAAACTTCCAGTCCATATACACGCCCTGCGTACTCTCCTGCGATCGCTGCCTGTGTCTGATCTTTATCACTGGCAATTTTTTTTGCAGCGAAAGCATTATTCTGCATACTGATCTGTTTCCACTGCGGATGTCCTGACAGATATCGCTCACACTGCATTAGTGACTGTGGATGTGAAAAAACTGTCTGAATATCTTCTTTTCTGGTTCCTGGAATTCCAAGCAGAC
>JAQVCQ010000036.1 GCA_028689715.1 Lachnospiraceae bacterium | reverse complement strand
GAGAAAAGAATCTAAGACTATCTTATAAAAATTCATTTTTAATAATTTGTTGAACAAATAGTGTATTTTTGGCTTTTTCTATGATAAAATAAATTATTATAGTCTGGAAAGGATCTGAAAAACATGGATAATGAGAGACTCAGCACGGATGAAATCGTTGAAGAATATAAAGAGAGCGTTAAAAAATTAATCAGGTATATACCATGGATGGAATCCAGACAGGGACAAAGAGTCAGTACATCCTATGAAGGGAATGGTGTAGATAAAATATCGTTGTCCATTCCGGTATACGATTCAACATTACTTGGCTTTGTGAAGGAAGCAAAGAGTACGAACCTGATCGATAAAAATTACGCATATGCATATTCGAAATATCGGATGAAGACAGATCAGGATGAACTCAGATGCATTGCAAATGCTAAAATAGTGGATATGTTCCTGTTAAAGGGAATTTTGTCAAAATATGTTTTAAGGGGAATGACAAAGGCAGTTTTATGGAGTGAAGGAGTTGAAAACGGTGTATTGCTTGCTGTTTTATATAAACTGCGTGAATTAATGGAATTTTATGAGGGACCTTTAGATAAATAACGGGGATAGGAGCACATCATGGGCGAGAAGTCTTTGCAGAAGAAACAATATATCTTAGAGAATGCGCGGGAAATTTTTATGGACAAGGGCTATAAAAATGTAACGATGAAAGATATCGTTGAGAAGTGCGAGATCAGTCGCGGTGGTCTGTATCTATATTTTAACAGTACAAAAGAAGTCTTTGAGGATGTTTTAAAACTGGAAGTTCAGGAAACAGATGATGTATTTTCTGATGCAATTGGTGAAGATGCCACAAGTATGGATATTCTACTTTTATTTTTTAAGGAACAGAAAAAAGAACTGCTCCGTAAAAAGAAAAATCTAACAATTGCAATTTATGAATTTTATTTTGAAAATAAAGTTGCCAAAAAAGATAACAGCATCAGAAGACAATTTGATGTCGCGGTCAAGATCATGCAACAACTGATAGAAGAGGGTGTTGCAAATGGCGAGTTTTTTTGTGATAATCCACTTGCAATGGCAAGAAATATTATGTTTGTGATCGAAGGACTCAAAATATCATCACAGACAATGGGAATCACAGAAGAAATGATCGATTCTGAATTTGGTTATATTGTTCAGTGGCTGGCACTGGAAGAATAAATTAGAATGCTTCAGGGACGAGCACCTTGGAGCATTTTTTTATTATATGGAGGGATGTTTTATGATAGAAACAGTGATATCAATCGGTCTCCCGGTCAGGGAAAAATTAGTAATCAAAAAAAATAGGCTGCAGCCTGAAAAACTGCAAAATCGTCCAAAAAGAATCGCAATAGTTACAGGAATTCATGGTGATGAGCTGGAAGGACAATTTGTCTGCTATGAAGTGACCAGAAGAATTCGTGAAAATATAGATAAACTCAATGGAATCGTGGATATCTATCCATGTCTGAATCCACTTGGTATGGATGCGGTCTACAGAAATGTACCAAAAACAGAGATAGATATGAATCGAATGTTTCCAGGAAACACAGAAGGTCCCATGATTGAAAAAGTAGCTTCTGCAATCGTTGCAGATATTGCTGGTTCTGATATGTGTGTCGACCTGCATTCAAGTGATACCTTTATCAGAGAAGTTCCGCAGGTGAGACTAAGTGAAGTCTGGGCGGATCATCTTCTTCCATATGCAAAACTTATGAATGTGAATATGATTTGGAAAAATGCAACAAAAACTGTTGATGAATCCACACTGGGATACAGCCTGAATATGCTGGGGACACCAACAATTGTTGTGGAGATGGGAATTGGAAATCACATTGACCAAAGCAATGGAATGCAGCTCGCTGACGGTATCTTCAGGCTTATGAATCATCTTGGAATCTGGAAGGATGAACCACAACAGGGAGTGGAACCGCTTGTATCAAGTGACGGAGAAATAGAATTCATCAGAGCGGATGAAAGTGGTGTCTTTCTTCCCTGTATAGAATATAACTGCGAAGTCAAAACAGGGGATAAGATAGGTGACATCATTAATCCGCTGAGTGGAGAGATCATAAAGTCTTATTATGCTTCAGTCTGCGGTCTGGTGTTCTCGCTCAGAGAGTATCCTATGGTATATGCAGGATCGCTGCTTGCCAGAATTATAAAAAATGACAGGAGGTAACTTAGATGTATTTAGATTCGATCTGCAGCTATCATTCTCCCTACAGGGAGGATTTTACAATCAATGGGTATCGTTTCGGTAAAGGTGATAAAGCAGCCTGCATCCTGGGCCCGATCAGGGGAAATGAGATACAGCAGCTCTATATCTGCTCCCAGCTGGTTAAAAAATTAAAGGAACTTGAAGCAAAAGGATGTATCAGTTCAGGAAAAGAAATCCTGGTAATTCCTTGTGTAAATCATTTTTCCATTAATACAGCAAGCAGGTTCTGGGCAGTGGACAATACAGATATTAACCGAATGTTCCCGGGGACGGATTATGGTGACACAACATCAAGAATTGCAAGAGACGTATTGGATGCAATTCATGAATATACTTATGGGATCCAGTTCGCTTCCTTCTATATGAGTGGGGAGTTTGTTCCACATGTCAGAATGATGGAAACGGGATATCAAAATACTTCCCTTGCCAATTTGTTCGGTCTTCCTTATGTAATGGTAAGAAAACCCAAACCAATTGATACAAAGACGTTAAATTACAACTGGCAGAATGAAGAGACCGCTGCATTTTCAGTCTATACGAATAAAAATGACGAGATCGATCCGGTCAGTGCAAAACAGGCAGTCAGTTCGGTCCTCAGGTTTCTCACCAGGATGGGGATTGTGAAGTATGAAAGTCACAGTGGATATATCAGTCACATTATCAATGAAGAGGATCTGAGCAATGTTTATACAAAAACAGCAGGAATTTTTCATAATTATGTTAATGCCGGTGCAGAAGTGAAATATGGAGATCTGATGGCAGAGATCACAGATCCTTATGAAGGAAATATAGTTGAAAAAATCATTGCACCAACGGATGGAATTGTATTTTTCAAGCAGGCTGAACCGCTTGTGAACGAAAGCGACATTGTTTACAGAATGATTCATAGGCTTCATGAGTAGCGAGAGAGCAGATAGATGTTACCCGTAAAATCCCAAAAAGAATGAAACAAGCATTGAAATATGTGGGAAAATCAGTATAATGGATATGGCGCATTGAAAAGTGCATAACGATTAACGCGACAAAATAATGGAGGATTGTCATGGGAAATGTGAAACGCATCTATGTAGAAAAAAAGGAAGCCTTTGCAGTAAAAGCAAAAGAGCTGCATGAGGAAATCGGAGGATTTCTGGGAATTAACAGTGTCAGAAAAGTCCGTATTTTTATTCGTTATGATGTGGAGAATATATCAGATCATGTGTTTGAATCAGCATGCAGCACAATTTTTTCAGAACCACCAGTCGATATTTTATACCGCGAAACGATTGAAATTCCGGGAGAAGCAAAGGTCTTCAGCGTGGAGTTCTTACCAGGACAGTTCGACCAGCGTGCAGACTCAGCAGTACAGTGTGTGAAATTTCTAAAAGAAGATGAGGAGCCGGTGATCAAAACAGCTGTTACTTATCTGCTGGAAGGAAACATTTCCGATGATGAATTTAATAAAATAAAAAATTACTGCATCAATCCTGTTGATTCCAGAGAAACGGGACTGGTAAAACCGGATACACTGATCACAGAATTTGAAGAACCAGATGATGTATTGATCCTGAAAGATTTTACCGAGCTGAATGACGATGAATTAAATGAATTATACTCCTCACTGCAGCTTGCTATGACATTAAAGGATTTTAAACACATCCAGAACTATTTTAAAACGGAAGAAAACCGTGACCCCTCCATGACAGAAATCAGAGTTCTGGATACCTACTGGTCAGACCACTGCAGACATACTACGTTTTCGACTGAACTGAAAAAAATTGAGTTTGAAGACGGCTATTATAGAAAACCAATTGAAACAACATATCAGAATTATCTTACCGCAAGGGAAGAGATTTTAAAGGGACGAGAAGATAAGTTCGTCTGTCTGATGGATCTTGCCCTGATGGCTATGAAAAAGTTAAAAAAAGATGGCAAATTGGAAGATTTGGAAGAATCTGATGAGATCAATGCCTGCTCCATCGTTGTGCCCGTAGAAGTAGACAGAGAAGATGGAAACGGACCTGTCACGGAAGAATGGCTCGTGTTATTTAAAAATGAAACACATAATCATCCAACGGAGATCGAACCGTTTGGTGGAGCTGCGACCTGTCTTGGCGGCGCGATCAGAGATCCACTTTCAGGACGTGCTTATGTTTATCAGGCAATGCGTGTAACAGGAGCAGCAGATCCAACTGTTCCGGTCGAAGATACCATGAAAGGTAAATTATCTCAGAAGAAACTGGTTCGTGGTGCAGCAAGCGGCTATTCTTCTTACGGAAACCAGATCGGACTTGCGACAGGACTTGTAAAAGAGATCTATCATCCGGATTATGTGGCAAAAAGAATGGAAATTGGTGCAGTCATGGGCGCAGCACCAAGAGAAAATGTAATCAGGGAAACATCAGATCCCGGTGATATTATCATTTTACTTGGTGGTAGAACAGGTCGTGACGGTTGTGGCGGTGCAACAGGGTCTTCTAAAGTTCATACAGAAGAATCGATAGAGACATGTGGAGCAGAAGTACAAAAAGGTAATGCACCTACTGAAAGAAAGATCCAGAGATTGTTCAGAAGACCGGAAGTCAGCAGCCTGATCAAAAAATGTAATGATTTCGGTGCGGGTGGCGTTTCTGTAGCGATTGGAGAACTGGCTGACGGACTTGTCGTTGATCTTGATCAGGTTCCGAAAAAATATGCAGGACTTGATGGTACAGAACTTTCTATTTCCGAATCACAGGAAAGAATGGCAGTTGTTGTTGATCCGTCAGATGTCGAGCTGTTCTTATCTTATGCAAATGAAGAAAATCTGGAAGCAGTATCTGTGGCAGAAGTTACAAAAGAGGCAAGACTGGTTTTAAAATGGAGAAATCAGGAAATTGTTAATTTATCACGCGCTTTTTTGGATACGAACGGTGCACATCAGGAAACTGATGTCAAAGTCGACATGCCTAAAAAAGAAGACAATTTCTTTGAAAAATATGCGCTTCAAGAGGTGGAAAAATCTCTTGAAGCAAAAGATGTGAAGTCTGCATGGCTTTCGACATTGCATGATCTCAACGGCTGTTCACAAAAGGGTCTGGTTGAAATGTTCGACTCTTCAATTGGGGCAGGAAGTGTTCTGATGCCATACGGTGGCAAATATCAGATGACTGAAACACAGACAATGATCGCAAAATTGCCGGTATTACAAGGAAAATCTGACACAGTAACCATGATGAGTTATGGATTTGATCCATATCTTTCTTCCTGGAGTCCTTATCATGGTGCAGTTTATGCAGTTGTAGAGTCCATGGCAAAAATAGTCGCAGGTGGTGGAGATTTCAGCAAGATCAGATTTACATTTCAGGAATATTTCAGACGTATGACAGAGGAGGCTTCAAGATGGAGCCAGCCTTTTGCAGCACTGCTTGGAGCATATGATGCACAGATCGGTTTCGGACTCCCATCTATTGGGGGAAAGGACAGTATGTCAGGTTCTTTCCAGGAAATAGATGTTCCGCCTACATTGGTATCTTTTGCAGTGGATACAGCTGCCCAGAATGAAGTGATTACACCGGAATTAAAAGAAGCCGGTAATATATTGGTTACTTTTACAATAGAAAAAGATGATTATGATATGCCGGTCTATGAAAAAATCATGCAGCTGTATAAAACGATTCATCAGCATATTCTTCAGAAAAATATTGTATCAGCTTATGCTGTTGATGGAAAAGGTCTGGCACTTGCACTTTCCAAGATGGCATTTGGAAACATGCTTGGTGTTAAAATTGCAGATAGTGTGAATGAAACAGTTTTATTCAAACCGGGATTTGGAAATATTGTTGCTGAAGTGCATCCATCAGCACTACAGGAACTTGAAAAATCAGGCATTTCATTTGTTGTTGTCGGTGAAGTGATCAAACAGGATCTGATTTATCAGGATTGTGTGATCACAATGGAAGAAGCATTAAATGCATGGACTTCAAAATTAGAAAAAGTATTTCCGACGAAAGCAACGAAAAACCAGGAAGAAATTCTGATTCATCCAGCAAAAGCCGATCAGATCTATGTATGCAAACAAAAAGTTGCAAGACCTACGGTATTTATTCCTGTTTTCCCAGGTACGAACTGTGAATATGATTCTGCAAGGGCATTTGAGAGAGCTGGAGCAAACGTGATCACAAAAGTATTCCGAAATCTTACTGCTGAAGACATCAGGAGTTCCGTGGATGAGTTTGAAAAAGGAATTGCACAGTCACAGATCATTATGTTCCCAGGTGGATTCAGTGCAGGAGATGAGCCAGACGGAAGTGCAAAATTCTTTGCGACCGCATTTAGAAATGAAAAATTGAAAGAAGCTGTTATGAATCTTCTGAATCAACGTGATGGGCTTGCTCTCGGAATCTGTAATGGCTTCCAGGCACTGATCAAACTGGGACTCGTACCATTTGGTGAAATCATAGCGCAGGAAGAAAGTGCACCAACGCTTACCTATAATACGATCAACCGACATATTTCCAAGATGGTCTATACAAAAGTCATGTCAGACAAGTCTCCATGGCTGAATCAGGCTGAACTTGGCGGCGTTTATACCAATCCAGCATCCCATGGGGAAGGAAGATTCGTAGCATCTGATGAATGGTTGAGAAGTCTGCTTGAAAATGGACAGATTGCAACAGTTTACTGTGATCCTCATGGAAGTATTACAATGGATGAGGAATGGAATGTGAATGGATCATACTACGCGATAGAAGGAATCACTTCACCTGACGGAAGATGTTTTGGTAAAATGGCACATTCTGAACGTAGAGGAGACAGGGTGGCACTGAATATTTATGGAGAACAGGATCTTAAAATATTTGAATCAGGTGTTGCATATTTTAAGTAATTCAAAATGCTACTCTCATGCTGTAAAATAAGTTCACTTGCAACACGCTCCCGCTTGAATTCAGCACGCAGTGGTACTAAGAAAAATAAACAGACTGACGAAGTGAAACTTCACTTTGTCGGTCTGTTTTTGTTTTCATGAAAGGCAAATGAATTTGATAGAAATAAAAAGGTTTTTAAGAAAAATATCATAAAAAATTAAAAAATCACAGAAACTTCACAGCATCAACAATATTTGGAAACAATTTCTACTTAGACTGTATCTAAAAGTTAAGTTGGAGGTCTTGTGAGAAAGATGATAAAGAAAATATGGAAGGAAAACAGAAAGAAGCTGGTAATGATGATCATAGTCGGTCTGGTCATAATCACAATGCTGGCAGGTGGGATTGTGTATGTTCTGTTTTTTGGGGGAAGTCAGGAAGACGCTTCACAGACACAGATACCATCAACCGGAGCACAACAGGAAGTGGTAAGTGCGAGTGGAACAACGATGGTAGGGATCGTGGAAGATCAGTATGATATTGATTATCTGGATGAAGACTTATATATAGAAGAAGTATATATTTCAAGTGGAGACCAGATTGAAGAATCACAGGAAATCCTGAAATTTTCTGAGGATTCAATTAATGAAGCAAGAGAGCAGTTGGAAGAAGAACTTACAACAGCAACACTGGATTATCAATCTGGTGAAATAGAATATACGCAGAGTGTTCTGGAAGCTAAAAAAACTTACCAGCTCAATCTGAAAAATGGAGAGCTGGCACAATCAGCATATGATGACAGCATTTCTAAAATTGATACGGATATTGCATTACTCCAGAAGGAACTGACTGAGAAACAGGAAACTCTTTTGGAATATCAGGAAGCTGTTAACAATGACACCTACTATCAGGAATATGAAGTTGCAGAGAAGGAAGCGCGATTTAAAACTGTATACTCATTATATTATAAAAAACTGAATGAATGGGGTCTGGTCGATAATTATGATGATGGGACACTGGTCTCAACGACTTCTTCACAGAGTAAATCTACAAGCGGGAATGCAGTAGTAACTGGAGAATCGACAAGTAATAAAATCACACAGATGAATAATCTTATGAAATTTGTGGAACAGTATGAGGCAGACTATGAACAGGCTCTTGAAGATTATGAAACTGCAAAAAAGGATGCAGCGTCAGATATGGAACAGGCACAGGTAGATGTAGAAGCAGCTCAGTTAGCACTTGAAAAGGCACAGCTTAACAGAGAGGCGGATCTCATTGCTGCAAAGTCAGAATATGAATCAGCAGTTGCTGCAAGCAATGCTGCCCAGACAACCTATAATACGGCAGTGAAAAAACTAGATGAGACCCTGGAATCCCTTGAAAATGATATGGAAGAGGCACAGGATAACCTGGAACACTTTGAAGAGCTCGTCGGAGACGGAACATTTAGGGCTAGTAATAATGGAACTGCATTTATGGTGAATTGTGAAGCAGATACAGAACTTACTGCAGATACCATGATACTTGCATATAGTGACCCTGATACAATAACAGTAACAGTTTCTATTGATCAGAGTGATATCGCTGAACTTTCTATTGGAGACAGCGCGAGTGTTATAGTAATTGATTATGGGAATTTTGAGAGCAAGATTACAGAAATTAATCCAACGACTTCCTCAAGCAGTAAATCCTCAGTTACGTATAGTGTTGTTGTGACACTGGAAGGAGATGTCAGTGAACTGGAAGCCAACCTGACTGCTCAGGTGGTGTTTCAAACTGAAGATACACAGGAAACGACGCAGGACAATGTAAGCACAACGCAGGAGGAGTCGGGTAATGATCAGTAAGCTAAAAGGGAAAAAAAGAATCGTACGGTTCATTATTGTAATTCTTATGATTGCATCTGTTTTGGGTATGGCAGGATACACACTTTTTATAAAACCAGGACTGGAAGAAGATGTAACAATTTATAAAGAGGCAGTGGTGGAATATGGTGACCTGGTCATGGGAATTGTCGAAAGTGGTTCGATTGCAGCAGAGGAAGAATCACAGAATTTTACTCTGAATCTGGAAACAGAGGAGGATGAAGAGGAAGATGATGACAGTGATGATGAGGATGAAGATACAACAAAATATCTTGAAATTGAAGAATCCTATATTGTAATTGGTCAAAGGGTCAGTCAGGGTGATGAAATATACAGACTGACAGAGGATAGTGTTGAATCAGTTCGTAATAAACTGGAACTGGAAGCCGCTGAGGCACAGACGGCACTGGCAGAAGCACAGCTGAGTTTTGAACTTGACACACTGGATGCACAGAACACCTTACAATCAAGTGCTGCCAAAGGAAATGCAGCAGGAGATATTTATAAGAACAGCATTGCACAGTTGAATAATGAAATAGCAGATCTGAATGCAAAAGTTACAGCAAGTAAAAGACAGATCGATATTTACAGTGAACAGATCTTTAATCTCCAGGCTGATGATGATGGAAGTCTGCTGGAATCGTATGAAGAGGCAAAAGAAGACTATGAAGAAGCTGATAAAGAAAACGAAATGACGTTTGTGGCCAAACAGGCAGCATATCTTGAGGCAAAAGAGGCATATGAGTCTTATGTTGAGAATTTAAAAACACTTCAGGAACAAATGACAGCACAGGAAGAAAAAGTGATTGCATATCAGTTGGAAATAGAAGGAACAAAGGCGGAACTTACACGAACTACGCTTGAAGCCAAGCAGACCTATGAGACAGAAACAATAACAGGAAGTATTGCGCCAGACACCTATGAATATGCAAAAGGAACATTGGAAGAAGCTGTCGTTGAGGCACAGACAGCGGTTGAGGAAGCAAATGAAAAGCTTACAGATTTTGAGACCTTTGTTGGAGATGGAAGTGTCTATGCACAGAGCGATGGACTGATCATGAGCGTCAATTATGAAACTGGGGATTCGTTGATCAATTCAGGAGAGTTGTTCACTTATGTCACGCAAGATTCTATTACATTAAGTGTGGATGTTTCCCAGGAAGATATCGTAGATCTGGCAGTTGGGGATTCTGTTTCAATAGCATTCACTGCCTATCCAGATGAAAATTATAGCGGAGAGATCACAGCAATCACAACAACAGCAACCTCTGAGCATGCAACAACGATCAGCTATCCCGTCACCATCAAAGTTCTGGGTGACACATCTAAATTATATGAAGGGATGACTGGCGATGTAACATTTGTCACGGATCAGAAGGAGCAGACCGCATATGTTAGCAGAAAAGCAATCATAGAAGAGAATGGGAACACATATGTTTACCAGAAAAATAAAAATGGCGACATGATCCTAACAGAAGTCGAAACGGGATTTACAGATGGAATCAACATTGAAATCATTTCTGGACTTGAAGCCGATGATGTCATCTATATTGCAAGTAAAATAACAAATGAAGGAGAAGAAGAATGACAGGCTGGATAAAAGAGTTTTTAGACAAGATCAGGACTGAAAAAAAGAAAACTGCCATTCTGGTAAGCGTGATACTTGTATTTGTAATGGCACCAACTGTTATAATGCTGGCATGGAATGGAAGCCAGGAGAAAGTCGTATATAAAGAGACGGAGGTCGTAAAAGGGGATTTGAATGTCGGTGTGACTGAAAGTGGAAGTGTTACGATCGGTACAGTAGACCAGACATTTGATCTTGATATGAGTGCATATGAATCTGACAGTACAGAAAGTACAACGACAACTTCCGGCGGACCAGGGGAAATGTTTCAAATGATGCAGTCCGATTCTGATAGTTCAGATACGACGTATACAAGAGAAATTGAGATAGAAGAGGTGTTTGTAACAGAAGGACAACAGATTCAGGCTGGAGATGCATTGTTTTCTGTTACACAGGAAAGTGTCGACTCAATCAGAACTGATCTGGAAGCAGATGAACAATCAGCCAAACTTGCACTGGGTGAACTGGAGACCAGTCAGAAATTAAGTAGACTGGAAGCACAGCATACCAAAGAAACAAGTATTGTAAATGGACAATTAGCACAAAAGACATATGACGATGCGGTATTTGATCTTAATGTGACTTATATTTCAAAACAAAATGAAATACGTGATACGACAGAAGAAATTGCAGAATGGCAGACAGAATTGTCACAGATACAGATTCAATACACAGAAGCGCAGAATATACTTGAAAATGCACAATATGCAGTTGAAACAATGGACAACAATGCAATCTACCTGTATATGCAGCAAATGGAAGTCAGGGACGATGCGAAATCGCAGGTAGAAGATCTTGAAAAGCAGATCGAAGAGCTAGAAACGAGCATTGAAGAAGGTCAGGAAAATATTCTGTCTCTTACTTATGAGATGAATCTGGCATACAGAGATCTGGAGACTGGTACGATTGAAGCACAGATCGCATATGAGGAACAGACAGCAGAAAGCAATCAGGCACAGGAATTATATGATGTGACGACAGGTTATCTTGATTCGGATCTAACAGCTGCCAAGACTGATTATTCGGATGCATCAGACAAGTTAAGCGAGTTCAATACATATATTGTTGAAAATACGGTATATGCAGAATATGATGGTGTAATTACGGATATTGCAGTAGCAGAAGGTGATGCACTAAGTTCAGCACAGACGCTCATTACGTTGAATAACCAGGATGATATTACAATAGATATCGATCTGACAGAGGAACAACTTGAGACGATCGACAGAGAAGGCATCGTAAATATCAATATTGATGCATATCCGGATACGATATTTGAAGGAAGTATTACGGAAGTAGGAGACGCGGAAACGGATAGTAGCACAGGAGAAATAACGTATACAGTGACCGTCCTGCTTGAGGGTGAATTATCAGGACTTTTTGAAGGTATGACTAGTGATGTGACTTTTATTACAAAAGAAACAAAGGAAGTCATCTACGTTGCAAATAGAGCAGTCTACAGGGAAGGCACCAAATCCTATGTCAAAATGAAACAGGAGGATGGAACAATCATTACAAAGGAAATTGTAACGGGCTTTTCAGATGGTGTGAATGTTGAAATAGTTGAAGGACTTTCGGAAGGAGATATTGTCCTGATTGAAAGTAAGGTGAGCGAATCATGAAAATGTCAGAGTTATTCAGATTGGTCATGATTAATCTTACACAGAACAAATTTAAGGTCATACTGACCTCAATTGGGATTCTGGTAGGAACAGCTACGATCATGATGGTCATAGCAATTGGGACAGGCGGTAAACTTGAAGTTGCAGAACAATTTAAGAACCTAAATGCTGGAGCGATTGACATTTCATATGATACTGAAGAAGAAAGTGAATCTTCGTTCGGCGGTGGGATGTTTGGAGGAGGAAATCCATCAGGAGGAGGAATGCCATCAGGAGGAGGAATGCCATCAGGAGAAATGCCTGGTGGTGGAGAAAGACCGGATTTTGCCTCGGGAATGAGTGGTGGATTTGGTGCTGATTCAAGAATTAATCAGGAAAATGTTGTATTAACAGAAAGTGACAGAGAGGATCTGGAAGTATTTGTTCCGGGGCTTTCGGATAGCACTATTTCTTTTTCAACAAAGTCAGATATTGAAGGCGGTGAGCTTGATGAGGCGACTTCCTACACCATCGCTGGTGTGAAAAGCAATTATAATACAGTTAGTAACATGACTCTTTCTATTGGTGAATTTTTAACAGATGAAAACGAAACAAGCAAAGAAAAGGTTTGTGTTCTTGGAGCTAATGTTGCGAAAGAAATATTTGGAAGTACTTATGATGCATATGATGGAACAGTATATATTGATGGCAGGCCATATACCGTTAGTGGCGTGATCGAGGAAATGGGAACCGTTTCTTCTGGAATCAGTCCAGACGATGCGATTTTTATCCCATATGCAACTGGTATAAAATATATTACCGGTGATGATGTCAGTCCTACCATTACAGTCATTGCAGAAGATGTTGATAATGTGGACACAGTAATTGAAAATATTGAAGCAATTCTTCTGGATTCCTATCCAAATTCGGAATTTACGATAGAAGATGCAGGAAGCAAGATGGATGCAGCTATGGCATCGAATGATACGCTGACCATGCTGCTGATCGCAATGGCAGTAATCGTTTTTATAGTTGGCGGTATCGGCATTATGAACGTATTATTTGTTTCGGTAAAAGAAAGGACAAATGAAATTGGAATTCTGAAAGCGCTTGGATGTATGCAGGAAGATATATTAAAAGAATTTCTTTTGGAAGCCAGTGGAATCAGTCTGATCGGAGCAGTATTTGGTGTATTGATCGCACTTGGCATTACGCCGGTCATTGAAAGCTTTTCTGTCAGAGTGGAACTATCTGTTGCAGGTGCAGTGATCTCCCTGATATTTGGTGTACTGACCGGTACGATATTCGGGTTTTACCCTGCTTATAAAGCATCAAAACTAATTCCGGTTGTTGCACTGAATCAGGAATAGGAGAATGACAATGGCTAAAATTAAGAAAATAAAGAAGCAGGATGGGAACCAGGCAGTGGACAAACCGGAAATTGTCAGCATGCAGGAAAGTAATGGAAGGCTCGATGCAGACATGAGCCTGAAAGAAATTGAAAGAATCGGACTGGGAAAAAGAAATCTTACAAATGAAACACGAAGGGCAGAAAGGCGTAAAAAGAGGAAAAAGAAATTACTGATTGCTGCTGTAGTAATCACAATACTTGTTATCACAGGTCTCTTTTACTGGTATAAACAGATCAAAGAGAATGAAAGTGAAGTCGAGAGTAGTGAGAATATAGAGGTCGGAACGAATCAGGAGCTTGTTCTTGGGCAGATCACAGTGATCAATGGCAATGAAATGACATTTGTCCTGGTAGAAGAAGCAGAAAACTCAGAAACCGCATCAGAACAGACGGGGCGTGGCAGCAGTCAGTCTGTATCAGGAGAAATACCATCAGGTGAGATGCCATCAGGAGAAATGCCATCAGATCCGCTCACCTCGACAGAAGAGAGCGTCACATATACAGTCCTTGATGAGGAACGTACCATGGTCATTCCGGTCGGAACGGATGTTGTCACAAAACTTGGAACGGTCACAACATTTTCAAGACTGGCCAGTGGAGATGTATTGAAAATCCTCACAGAAAAAAGCGGAGACGAAGATGTGATATTAAAAATCTGGATCGTGGGATAGAAGTGCTGTAAAATGAAAAAGCGCTGTAAAACAGAAAAGCGTACTGTACGCAGATAGGAATTACTATGATCAATATCAGGAATTTAAACAAAGGTTATATGCTTGGAGAAGAGAAACTTCCGGTCTTAAAAAATATAAATTTTCATGTTGATGAAGGAGAATTTGTTGCAATTCTTGGACCATCAGGTTCGGGGAAAACAACATTGATGAATGTGATCGGATGTATGGATGTGTCTGATGATGGGGAGTATTTTCTGGATGGACTGGCAATCCATGAAATGCCTGAAAGCCAGCTGACAGAAATACGAAACCATGAGATCGGATTTATATTTCAAAATTATCAGTTGATATCAACATATAATGTATTGCAGAATATCATTATGCCTTTGATCATCAGAGGGATGGATCATAAGGAAGCCGAAGAACAGTGCATGGATATTATTAAACTGCTTGGGATCGATCATAGGCTTGGACACAGACCTTCGGAACTATCAGGAGGACAGAAACAGCGTGTATCAATTGCGAGAGCGATGGCTGGTAATCCGGCAATCCTTCTTGCAGATGAACCAACAGGTGCATTGGACACGAATAGTGGACGTGAAGTCTTAAAATTGTTTCAACAGCTGAATGAAATGGGACATACAATTGTTATGATCACCCATGACTTAAATGTTGCAAAGTCTGCCGGAAGAATTGTTCATATTATTGATGGAGAGCTCTCTGAATAGGACGGTGAATGTGAATAAAAGCATCATGCTATCTCATTAAAGTGATAGAGTGATGCTTTTTTTTAGACAATTTAAATCGACTTTCTGTGTTGAACCACGGTATGTGTTGTGTTATAATTAGTCGATTATGGGAAAGGTTAAACAGGTGAGAAAATGAAGGCATTTTTAATACTGGAAGACGGCACTGTTTTTGAAGGAATACAGATTGGGTCGTCGAAAGAAATTATTAGTGAAATTGTTTTTAATACATCCATGGCAGGATATCTTGAAGTTCTGACAGATCCCTCTTATGCAGGGCAGGCGGTATGTATGACATATCCACTGATTGGTAATTATGGTGTCTGCAAGGAAGATATGGAAGCAAACAGACCATGGCCAGATGGATTTATTGTCCGTGAATTATCAAGGACATATAGCAATTTCAGAAGTAACAGCAGTATTCAGGAATTTTTATCAGAACACGATGTTCCTGGCATTGCAGGTATTGATACCAGAGCGCTCACCAAAATCCTCAGGGAAAAAGGTACCATGAACGGGTGCATTACAACAAATGAAAATTATGATTTAAATGAACTGATCCCAAGAATGAAAGCATACACGACAGGGAAGGTCGTTGAAAAGGTCAGCTGCAGCAAAACCTATACCGTTGCAGCATCTTCTGCATTGGAAGAAAACGGACCGATTTCCGGAAGCAGCAAATATACCGGAGAAAAAGAAAAGAAACCTTCTATCGTAAAACAGCTGAATGGAAAAGGAAAAAAGGTTGCACTTCTTGACTTTGGGGCGAAAGATAATATTGCCCAGTCACTTGCCAAACGCGGTTGTCATGTTACAGTCTATCCAGCTCTTACCAGTGCAGCACAGATCATTGCTGATGCACCGGACGGAATCATGTTATCTAACGGACCTGGTGATCCGAAGGAATGCACATCAATCATTTCTGAAATCAAAGAATTATATAACTCAGATATCCCAATTTTTGCAATCTGTCTAGGACATCAGCTTATGGCTCTTGCGACCGGAGCAGATACACACAAATTAAAATACGGACATCGTGGTGGAAACCACCCAGTCAAAGATCTTTCAACTGGAAAAGTCTATATCTCATCACAGAATCATGGTTACGTTGTAGACACGGACAATCTTGATCCTGCTATTGCAGTACCCGCATTTATTAATGTAAATGACGAAACAAATGAAGGTCTTGCATATACAGGAAAAAATATTTTTACGGTACAGTTTCATCCTGAAGCTTGCCCGGGTCCACAGGATTCAGATTATCTGTTCGATCGGTTTATTGAAATGATGGAGGTAACAAAGAATGCCTAAGAACCCTGATATAAAAAAGGTACTCGTTATTGGATCTGGTCCGATCATTATTGGACAGGCAGCAGAATTTGATTATGCCGGCACACAGGCATGTCGTTCCCTAAGGGAAGAAGGTGTAGAAGTTGTTCTTGTGAATTCAAATCCTGCAACGATCATGACTGACAAAGAAATTGCGGATATCGTTTACATTGAACCATTGACCTGCAAAGTGATCGAACAGATCATTGCCAAAGAACGACCGGATAGCGTACTTCCCACACTTGGTGGACAGGCTGGTCTGAATCTTGGAATGGAACTTGCTGAAAAAGGGATTCTTGAAAAATACAATGCAAAATTAATCGGAACAACACCAATGACGATTAAAAAAGCGGAAGATCGTCTTGAATTTAAAACAACAATGGAAAAGATCGGGGAACCCTGCGCAGCCTCTCTTGTTGTGGAAGATGTGAAGACCGGAGCGGAATTTGCGGCAAGCATTGGCTATCCGGTGGTTCTAAGACCGGCTTATACACTTGGTGGAAGCGGAGGTGGAATTGCTGACAATCAGATCGAGCTGGAAGAAATTCTTGAAAATGGTCTCAGACTCAGCCGTGTCGGACAGGTACTTGTTGAACGATGTATTGCCGGCTGGAAAGAAATTGAATATGAAGTGATGCGTGATGCCAATGGAAACTGTATTACCGTATGTAATATGGAAAATATTGATCCGGTAGGAGTTCACACAGGAGACAGTATTGTAGTGGCACCTTCCCAGACACTCGGAGACAAAGAGTACCAGATGCTCAGATCATCAGCGTTGAACATCATAAATGAACTTGGCATTACAGGAGGTTGTAACGTACAGTATGCATTGCATCCGACCAGCTTTGAATATTGTGTTATAGAAGTAAATCCGCGTGTCAGCAGATCATCAGCACTTGCATCAAAAGCAACAGGATATCCAATCGCGAAAGTTGCTGCAAAAATTGCACTTGGCTATACTCTTGATGAAATAAAAAATGCGATCACTGGAAAAACATATGCAAGCTTCGAGCCTGCACTGGATTACTGTGTTGTAAAAATCCCGAGGCTTCCATTTGATAAGTTTATTACAGCGAAGAGAACGTTGACAACACAGATGAAAGCGACTGGTGAGGTCATGAGTATCTGTAATAATTTTGAAGGTGCGCTGATGAAGGCCCTCAGATCACTGGAACAGAATGTAGACTGTCTCATGAGTTATGATTTTTCAATGCTATCAGGTCAGGAACTATTGGACAGACTTAAAATTGTTGATGATCAGAGAATTTTTGTCATTGCAGAAGCGCTCCGACAAGGTGTTGACTATGATACGATTCATGAGATCACAATGGTAGATCACTGGTTCATTGATAAACTTGCCATTCTTGTTGAGATGGAACAGGCGCTTGAAAAAGGACCTCTCACATTAGATTTGTTAAAAGAAGCAAAAAGAATAGAATTTCCAGATACTGTAATTGCCAGACTGACTGGCATGACCGAAGATGAAGTGAAAAAAATGCGCTATGATAATGGAATTGTGGCTGCATATAAAATGGTAGATACCTGTGCCGCAGAATTTGAAGCGAACACACCATACTATTATTCATGTTTTGGCAGTGAGAACGAAGCGCTTGAAACGAAACCGGAAAAGAAAGTATTAGTACTTGGATCTGGACCGATCAGAATCGGACAGGGAATAGAATTTGACTACTGTTCTGTTCATAGTACATGGGCATTTTCAAAAGAAGGATACGAGACAATCATTATTAATAATAATCCGGAGACTGTAAGCACTGATTTTGATATCGCGGATAAATTATACTTTGAGCCGTTAACACCTGAAGATGTTGAGAGCATTGTAAACATTGAAAAACCGGATGGTGCAGTTGTTCAGTTCGGTGGACAGACTGCGATTAAACTGACACAGAGTCTGATGAAAATGGGTGTGCCGATTCTTGGAACCAGCGCTGAAAATGTAGATGCAGCAGAAGACAGGGAATTATTTGATAAAATACTGGAAGAGTGCCAGATTCCAAGACCATCAGGTGGAACAGTCTATACTGCAGAAGAAGCGAAAGTAGTAGCCAATAGACTTGGATATCCTGTTCTGGTCCGTCCTTCTTATGTACTTGGCGGACAGGGCATGCAGATCGCGATCTGTGACGAAGATGTTGAAGAATTTATGGAAATCATCAATAGAATTGCACAGGACCACCCGATTCTGGTAGATAAATATCTGATGGGAAAAGAGATTGAAGTTGACGCTGTATGTGACGGAACAGATATCCTTATCCCGGGAATTATGGAGCACATTGAACGTGCGGGCGTTCATTCTGGAGATAGTATCTCTGTTTATCCTGCTCAGACGATCAGTAACAAAGTAAAAGAAACAATTGCCGAGTACACAAGACGTCTTGCAAAATCACTTCATGTCATTGGGCTGATCAATATTCAGTTCATAGTGACTGGAGAGGATGTATATGTAATAGAGGTCAACCCAAGATCTTCAAGAACTGTTCCATATATCAGCAAAGTAACAGGTATCCCAATTGTTGATCTGGCAACACAGGTCATCATTGGTAAACGTATTCGGGATCTGGGCTATGAGCCGGGACTTCAGAAAGAAGCTGATTATATTGCAATCAAAATGCCGGTATTCTCATTTGAAAAAATCAGAGGTGCTGAGATCAGTCTTGGACCGGAAATGAAATCAACAGGTGAGTGCCTTGGAATTGGTAAAACATTCCATGAAGCATTATACAAAGCATTCCTTGGCGCTGGAATCGATCTGCCAAAACATAAGCAGCTGATCATTACGGTAAAGGATGCTGACAAAGGGGAAGCAATAGAAATAGCGAGAAAATTCGAAAAGCTCGGTTATACGATCTATGCAACAAGAAGTACTGCAGGTGCACTTACTGATGCCGGCGTAAAGGCAAGAAAAGTCAATAAGATCAATCAGGAATCACCTACGGTCATGGATCTGATCCTGGGACATAAGATCGATCTTGTAATTGATACACCGACACAGGGACGTGACAAGTCCAGAGATGGATTTTTAATCAGAAGAACAGCAATAGAAACAGGGGTCAACTGTCTGACATCGCTGGATACTGCAAACGCACTGGTAACAAGTCTGGAAAATGCAGGAAATGGCGAACTGAGTCTGATTAATATTGCGGAAATTTAATAAAAACTGGTACGTAGAGTAAGCAGGATGGCAGGGATGAACCGCTGTGGATAGATACCATAGCTGACACATCCCTGCTGTTTCCGCTATATCAAAGGAATGAAAACGATGGGTCAGAATTATCAGATCGAGATGGAACAGATCATTAAAAACCTTCATAATGAGAAAAAGAAACTGTTTTTGCACAGTTGCTGTGCACCCTGCAGCAGTTATGTGTTAGAATATCTGAGAAAGTACTTTGAGATCACTGTATTTTACTACAATCCTAATATCTCAGAGCAGGAAGAGTATCAAAGAAGAGTTATTGAACAAAAAAGACTGATTCAGGAAATGAACGATGCACGACCCGATCTAGGGAGAATCAACATTTATGAAGGAAATTATGATCCTGCGGTCTACTTTGAAATGATCAAAGGGTATGAGCAGGACCAGGAAGGCGGAAATCGTTGCCAGATCTGTTTTACAATGCGGCTCGACGAAACAGCAAGAGTTGCAGCAAAGGAAGGATTTGATTATTTTGCGACAACACTTACGATCAGTCCTTTAAAAAATGCAGAGCGATTGAACCAGATTGGGCAGCAGATGGCGGATAAATGGAGCATACCGTTCCTGCCGTCAGATTTCAAAAAAAAGAATGGATATAAACGTTCTATAGAATTATCCAAGGAACATGATTTATACAGACAGGACTATTGCGGCTGTATTTTTTCTAAAGTGGAACGTACTAAGCAAATGTCCGAGGGAGGAAACAATTGAAAAAAATACTTGACCTATTATCAGAAGAGATGCAGAATTGGTTCGAACAGGCAGGATATGACAGGGATCTTGGAAGGATTTCTATTTCAAATCGTCCTGATTTATGTGAATTTCAGTGTAATGGTGCAATGGCAGGGGCAAAGAAATATAAAAAAGCACCGCTCTTGATCGCAAATGAAATTATGGCAATGTCGACACAGTCGCAGACTTATTCAAAAGTCGAAGTAGTGCCACCTGGATTTTTAAATATCAACGTAAAAGAATCTGTAATCAGAGACTACTTATGTGAGATGGGACAAGCTTCCCGGTTTGGTGTAGAAGAAGCGACGAAACCACTTAAGATCATGATCGATTATGGCGGTCCTAATGTTGCAAAACCATTACACGTTGGGCACCTTCGTTCAGCGATCATTGGTGAAAGTGTGAAGAGAATTGCGAGATATATGGGACATGATGTAGTTGGGGATATTCACCTGGGTGACTGGGGGCTTCAGATGGGTCTGATCATAACAGAACTGTGCGAACGGAACCCTGAGCTGGTCTATTTTGATGACACCTATTCAGGAGAATACCCGAATGAAGCTCCATTTACCATATCAGAATTAGAGGAGATCTATCCGGCAGCCAGCAAAAGATCAAAAGAAGACGAAGAATATAAGCAAAAAGCTATGGAAGCGACTTTTAAGCTTCAAAATGGAGTAAGAGGATATCGTGCGCTCTGGAATCACATCATGCATGTATCAGTTACCGATCTGAAAAAAAATTATCAGAATCTGTCGGTGGAATTTGATCTCTGGAAGGGAGAATCAGATGTACAGGATAGAATTCCGGGAATGGTATATTACATGAAAGAAGGCGGTTATGCCTATGAAAGTGCGGGAGCTCTGGTAGTTGATGTGAAAGAAGAAACTGATACAAAAGAAGTACCGCCATGTATGATCTTAAAATCCGATGGAGCTTCCTTATATAATACAACTGATCTTGCAACGATTCAGGAAAGAATGGAAGAAAGAAATCCTGATCATATCATTTATGTTGTCGATAAAAGACAGGATCTTTACTTTGAACAGGTCTTTCGCTGTGCCCGTAAAACAAAGCTGGTAGGAGATCATACCCGACTTACTTTCCTGGGATTTGGAACCATGAATGGAAAAGATGGGAAGCCGTTTAAGACCCGTGAGGGCGGTGTCATGAGACTGGAAGATCTGATCAGGGATATTAATGAAGAAATGTATCGAAAAATAACTGAGAACAGAGTCGTATCAGAGGATGAGGCAAGAATGACAGCACAGATGGTAGCACTTTCAGCTATCAAGTATGGGGATCTGTCCAATCAGGCATCCAAAGATTATGTATTTGATGTGGAACGTTTTACTTCATTTGAGGGTGATACAGGACCATATATTCTGTACACAATAGTCAGGATCAAATCCATTCTTGCAAAGTATCGTGAAATGGGTAAAGATGTTGAAGCTGCCAGATTACAAGATCCCGGCAGTTCATCAGAAAAAGACCTGATGATGGCGATCAGTAACTTTAACACAGTAATGGAAAACGCATTTGAAGAAATTGCACCACATAAGATCTGTGCCTATATTTTTGATCTGTCTAATGCGTTCAACCGATTCTATCATGAAACCAAAATTCTTACAGAAGAAGATTCAGTTAAGCAGGCGGGATGGATCGCACTGCTTGAACTGGCAAGAAATATACTTGAAACAAGCATTGATGTACTTGGCTTTAAAGCACCTGAGAGGATGTAAGATTTGATCCGGAAGTTAACTTCCGGGTCATTTTTTTTGTGATAGGGAGAAAATATCCAGCGACTGGTCCAACAAGCAGAACACAGACTAGAGTACCGATTCCAAACACACCTCCCAATAAAAAGCCAGATAATACAAATCCAGTATCTACAAGAATACGAATAATGCTAAAGGGTTTCCCGGTCTTGTCACTGATCACGATCGCGACCAGATCATTTGGTCCGGTTCCTGCCTCGGAATTGATCACGATCGTCATGCCAAAAGCCAGAATCACGCAACCAAGAGAAAGGATAGCGATCCGTAAAGGAAAGAAAGCTTCGCTCATATGAAGCGGACCTAACAGAGTAGAAAATAGATCGATAATAGGACCTCCAAAAAACATGCATACCAAAGTGCCGGTTTTTATATAGTGTTTATCTGCCAGAATAAGAACAGCAATCAGAATAAAACTGAATATTACATGGGTCGTTCCATGAGTCAGTGAGATCGGTACCAGGACTTTGAACGTCCTGAAGAGACCCTGAATCAGAACGTTGTAAGGATCAGAACCAAGTTCGGTCAGCAGAAAAAGTGTAACGCCAAGATGAGCGATTGTCAGACCGACAAGTAAAATAAGTAATCGGATAAAAAAGTCTTTTAAGCGGGATGATTTTTGCTTGCTCATAAAAATACTCCTTTGTAATGGATTCGATTTGTTATTCCTACGAACATTTAGCAGGACAGTGTTATTGTATCATTTTTCTGGTAAAATTTCATGCAAAGTAGAAATTAAATTGCCTCATGTGTTAAATAAGAGTATAA
>JAQVCQ010000140.1 GCA_028689715.1 Lachnospiraceae bacterium | reverse complement strand
TACTTTATATCATTGTATTTCATTTTTAACATTCTCATCAATTTATGTTGATTTTAATGGATTTCTTATATATAATAAACTCCGTAAGTACCATTTCGCATATTTACTTAAACGTTTTCTATTTTTTACAGGTCAAAGACCTGATTCATTTTAAGCAGCAAGGAACTCTGTAGCTGCTGACACAGAACAAACAAGGAGATAAAGTATGAAATTCGGTTATTTTGATGACGCGAATCAGGAATATGTTATCACCACCCCAAAAACTCCGTTACCATGGATCAATTATCTGGGGTGTAATGATTTCTTTTCGCTGGTTTCAAATACCTGCGGCGGATATTCCTTTTATAAGGATGCCAAATTGCTACGTTTAACTCGTTATCGTTATAATAATGTACCATATGACAATAACGGAAAATATTTCTATATTAAAGAAAATGATACTGTCTGGAATCCCGGATGGCAACCAGTCAGAACAGAACTTGATGCCTATGAATGCAGACATGGAATTGGATATTCTAAATTCACATCTGTAAAAAATGGACTTCAGGCATCACTTCTAACTTTTGTTCCTATGGATGATAATTGTGAAGTCACAAGAGTAACACTTACAAATCAATCAGACAGCACAAAAGAATTATCTCTTTTTTCTTACGTTGAATGGTGTCTATGGAATGCCGATGATGATATGAAGAACTTTCAGAGAAATCTAAGTATCGGTGAAGTTGAAGTGATCGGTTCTACCATCTATCATAAGACAGAGTATCGTGAAAGAAGAAATCACTATGCAGTTTATTCAGTCAATGCAGAAGTAGATGGCTTTGATACAAGCAGAGATGCATTCCTGGGAGCTTACAATGGTCCTGATTCCCCTGAAGCAGTATTAAATGGGAAATGCAGTAATTCTATGGCAAGTGGATGGTCTCCAATCGCATCTCATCAGCTGAATGTTACTCTTTTAGCTGGCGAAAGCAAAACATTTATTTTTGTATTAGGATATTTGGAAAATGAGCAGTCACAAAAATGGGAATCTCATGGTATCATTAATAAAGTTCCTGCCCTTGCCATGCTTTCAAAATACCAGACTGAAGAACAGGTGGATGAATCTTTCAATCAATTAACTACTTACTGGACCAGCCTGCTTGCTAAATATAATGTTAGTTCATCCGATGAACATGTAAACCGAATGGTCAACACATGGAATCAATATCAGTGCATGGTCACGTTCAATATGTCCAGATCAGCTTCCTACTACGAATCCGGAATTGGACGCGGAATGGGATTCCGTGACTCCTGCCAGGATCTGCTTGGATTTGTACATTTGATTCCTGACAGAGCAAGAGAACGAATCATCGATATTGCATCTACACAGTTTGAAGATGGCAGTGCTTATCACCAATATCAGCCACTTACAAAAAAAGGAAACTCTGACATTGGAAGCGGATTTAACGATGATCCTCTTTGGCTGATTGCCGGTACCTCCGCTTACATCCGTGAGACCGGTGACATGAGCATTCTTGATGAGATGGTCCCTTTTGATAATGATATTACAAAGGCACAACCTCTTATGGAACATTTAAAACGTTCCTTTGATTACATTGTTCATCATAAAGGTCCTCATCTTCTTCCTTTGATCGGACGTGCTGACTGGAATGACTGCCTTAATCTGAATTGCTTCTCAGAACATCCTGGCGAATCTTTCCAGACCTTTGGTCCAAGTGAAGGACCCGTTGCAGAGTCAGTTTTTATTGCCGGAATGTTTGTAAAATACGGAAAAGAATATGCCGAGCTTTGCCAGCTTAAAAACGATATTGCTGAATCTGACAGAGCACTTTCTGAGGTCAGCACAATGAATGATGCGATTCTGAAAGATGGATGGGATGGCGACTGGTTCCTTCGCGCTTATGATGCATACAGCAATAAAATTGGTTCAAAAGAATGTACAGAAGGTCAGATCTTTATTGAATCACAGGGCTTTTGTGTGCTTGCAGGTGTTGGTGTTGAAGAAGGTTATGCAGAAAAAGCATTGAATTCTGTAAAAGAACGTCTTGATACAAAATACGGAATTATGATATTACAGCCAGCTTATACTGATTATCATCTGGAACTAGGTGAAGTCAGTTCATATCCTCCTGGATATAAAGAAAATGCTGGTATCTTTTGTCACAACAATCCATGGGTTTCCATTGCAGAAACTACAATCGGACGTGGTGACCGCGCATTTGAAATATACAAAAAGACATGCCCTTCTTATCTTGAAGAAATCAGTGAAGTTCATAGAACAGAACCTTATGTATATTCACAGATGATCGCAGGTGCTGATGCCAAATTCCATGGAGAGGCAAAAAACAGCTGGCTGACAGGAACCGCTGCATGGACTTTTGTCAATATTTCTCAATACATTCTGGGAATATATCCTACGCACAAAGGTCTTAGCATTGATCCTTGTCTTCCTGAACACTTTGGAGATTTTAGCGTAATTCGAAAATATCGCGGTGCAGATTATCATATTACCGTAAAAAATCCGAATCAGGTTTCAAAAGGTGTCCAAGAAATGATCGTTGACGGAACCAAAGTAGAAGGAACTATTGTTCCTTACATCCCTGAAAAGAAGGAATATCATGTAGTTGTAACAATGGGATAAAAATTATATGCGTTTTACTTTCTATTAATATGAAAAGCCGATATGACATTTTAAATACAAATGTCATACCGGCTTTCATTTTGCTACAAATTTAGTGACTTTTCTCAATGCCCATAAATATGATAACTGCCCCAGCCAATGCAATTAGTGTAGATGCCAGAAGCATATTCCCAACACCTGCATAATCAATCAATGCTCCGCCGAGAAGGCTTCCAACGATACTTCCAACTGTATTTGTTACAGTCATATAAGCCTGTCCCTTCACCCTGTCTTTTTCATTCATTAAATGATTCACATAGTATACTGAAGCTGGTACAAAAAGCGCAAAGCCAAGCGCCTGTGAAAACTGTGCTGCATAGATTCCCATCATACTGCCTGCCATAAATGTCAGAAACGACTTTATTGTGAAAAATATACCCGATACCACCAACAGAGTAGAACTTTTTATCTTAACGATTACATAGGAAAATAATACCATTGTTGGAAGTTCGATCGCAGCCGCTATTGCCATGGCTGTTCCCATCTGTGTACTTGTTCCGCCCTGATGCGCAACGATCTGGAACATAAAGTTATTGAGTATATTATGACTTGCAAAGCAGACTGTAATTCCTATGAGCAATAGTCCAAATTTATGATAACGCTTAAAAAAATTTAACATTCCACCATCTGCGTCTGCATCAACGGTCATTCTTTGTGTCTCTTGCAATAACTGATTCTGTTCCGGTACACTTTTGAAACGAAATGTAAGAATTGCACCAAACAGCAGAATATAAAAAATTACGACCATAGCAGGTATCACATCTGTACTAAATCTAGATACAATCACACCTGCTATGTAGGATATCGCAGCAAAAAGCAATGATCCTGTTCCTCTTGCTATTCCAAAATTAACAGGTACTCCTTGATTGATCCATTCCATACCAGCTGCATTCACTAATGGTGTAATGATCTGTAACACAGCCACAAGTCCAGCATAAACTAATGCAATCAGTATTGGATGAAGAACCGGGATGAGCAATATCCCTGCCAGAACAATCATGATGAGTGAAAATGAGGCAATAATCTGCCGTAGTGATACGACTTTCGCACGATCTGCAAAATCTGCTACGATCGGTTGTAAAACAGCTGAAATCAGTCCTGCTGCTGCAATGATCATACCGACCTGTGAACTTTTAAATCCTTTTGAAAGAAGGTAAACACTGGCGTAGCTGAATATAATACAAAAGCTCATCCAGAAATTCCCTTGAACAAGTGCATATCTGGTTGTTGGCAAAAAATATTCCTGTGATTTACGAATCGTTTTATCGCTCATATAACTCCTATCTGTTTCGATCTGGCCAAAACTGTTGTCCTGTATCAACATAAATAACAAAAAGAGCCTTGTTTCTATATACAAGACTCTACAATGTGGGCGAGAGGATTCGAACCCCCGACCTTTTGGTCCGTAGCCAAACGCTCTATCCAGCTGAGCTACGCCCACCTATTTAACGCTAGAAAGGACGCTAAGCGAACTTTCTATTGTCATGAATTAAATGCCGGCGACCGGAATCGAACCGGTACGGGAGATTAGTCCCGCAGGATTTTAAGTCCTGTGCGTCTGCCAGTTCCGCCACGCCGGCAAATAAAATGGGACCTATAGGGCTCGAACCTATGACCCTCTGCTTGTAAGGCAGATGCTCTCCCAGCTGAGCTAAGATCCCATTAAAAATATAAAACAAACGACCCAGATCGGACTCGAACCGACGACCTCCGCCGTGACAGGGCGGCGCTCTAACCAACTGAGCCACTGGGCCTAACCTTATTTGTAAAAAAATGGACCTTCGGGGACTCGAACCCAGGACCGACCGGTTATGAGCCGGTTGCTCTAACCAACTGAGCTAAAGGTCCGCAACCCTTTCGGGAAAAAGCCGATAATCGGACTCGAACCGATAACCTGCTGATTACAAATCAGCTGCTCTGCCAATTGAGCCATATCGGCTAATTAATTACGGTATATAGTGACTCCGACGGGAATCGAACCCGTGTTACCGCCGTGAAAGGGCGATGTCTTGACCGCTTGACCACGGAGCCTTATGTTTTTTACCCTCCGCTTTTCACACGGTGGTCGAGCTCCCCGAGTAGG
>JAQVCQ010000035.1 GCA_028689715.1 Lachnospiraceae bacterium | reverse complement strand
AAGAAATCAGAATTTTCATACCTGCAAGTTTGGTTTCTGATTCTTACGAAAAAGATCTTAATAAATATGCTGGACAGGAAATTAGCTTTGTAATCAGCGAATACAATCCAAAAAGAAGAAGATATATTGGTGATCGTAGACAGCTTATCGTTGCTCAAAAAGCTGAAATGCAGAAAGAACTTCTTGGAAGAATTAAAGAAGGCGATATTGTTGCAGGAACCGTTAAAAATGTAACTGACTTTGGTGCATTTATTGATCTTGGTGGTGCAGATGGTCTATTACATATATCTGAAATGTCATGGGGAAGAGTTGAAAACCCTAAAAAAGTATTTAAAGTTGGCGACCAGGTAAATGTACTGATTAAAGAAATCGCTGATACCAAAATTGCATTAAGTCTTAAATTTGATAATGCAAATCCATGGAAAGATGCAGCTGAAAAATATGCGGTTGGCAATGTTGTTACCGGCGTAGTTGCAAGAATGACAGACTTTGGAGCATTTGTAGAACTTGAGACAGGCGTTGATGCACTGTTACACGTTTCACAGATCGCAAAAGAGCATATTGAAAAACCATCTGATGTATTAAAGACAGGTGATGAAGTGACTGCGAAAGTTGTTGATTTTAATGAAGACGATAAGAAGATCAGCTTAAGCATGAAAGCACTTTTAGCTCCAGATGCACCAGTTGAAGAATCTAATGAAGATGTAGTATCTGTAGATATTGATGCTGTAATCGCAGAAGAAGAATAAAAATATCCCTTGATATTTTAGTAAGGATGAATCGCATATGGTGTATGACTACGAGTACTTTAAAAAAGCCGTACTAGATCTGACCCAGATTGATCTGAATGCCTATAAAGAGAAGCAGATGAAACGAAGAATCGATACACTGATTCTGAAAAATAAGATTGAGGGATATCCGAATTTTGTTCAAGCACTTAAGATGGACAAGAAACTTTTTGAAGAGTTTGTTACGTATCTGACCATAAATGTATCTGAGTTTTATAGGAATCCTGAGCAGTGGGAAATCATTGATAAGGAAGTGATTCCAGAACTGGTCAAGAAATTTGGACAGAATTTAAAGATATGGAGTGCAGCCTGCTCAACAGGAGATGAACCATATTCGCTCGTTATGGCACTATCAAAGCATATGCCTCTTAACAGAATTAAAATTTATGCTACTGATTTAGATAAAGTAGTGATTGAAAAGGCGAAAGCCGGACTTTATTCTGCAAAGAGTATTGAAAGTGTTCCAGCTGATCTGAAAAAAAAGTATTTTACACAGATCGGACCATCTTATAAAATTGCTGATGAAGTGAAAGCATGTGTTGATTTTAAAGAACACAATTTACTGAAAGATGCATATCCGCAGAATTATGATCTTATTGTATGTAGAAATGTTTTGATCTATTTCACGGAAGAAGCGAAGGATGAAGTATTTATAAAATTTCTCAAAGCTTTAAAACCAGGTGGTGTTCTGTTCATTGGAAGCACTGAACAGATCGTTAACTATAAAGCACTAGGATATAGTCGAAAGAGTTCATTTTTTTACGAGAGACCTTAATGCATCTATAGTTAGCAGAGCAAAAATAATCAATAAATTTAGCCAGACAGTAATGAATGCTGTCTGGCTTTTTGATGTTTGTTTTTAATGAAAATGGATGGGTCAGTTATGTTTTAGGAACATCTGCATAATATGGCTTGCATAGATAGAAAAAGCATCTCTATGTTGTTTAAGTTCTTCGGTCAATTCAAAAAAGTAAGCAGAATCATCATAATTCCTTTTGAAAAAAGGTTCAAACAATGCTTCCCACTGTGGAAGATACTGAGAACGTTTTCTTGTATAACAGTTGCGCGCCGTAGCAGGGATCCGATGGTCTTTTGAAACGAAAGAGGCAACAGATTTGTGAAGTGCCATATCCTCTATTGGTAAATAGTAGTAGTCTTTATAATTTGAATAGAAATACTTGAGTTCATCCTCTAAAATAGGGATTTTTAGTGTACCTTCCTGATCTTTACCGGTAAAATAACAATCGAACTGACCATAGGATATCGCGACCGGAATAGGGGAAGGGAGTTCCAACTTCATTAGTAATTCCTGTTTTTTTTCACCCTGAAAGTCTTTATAATAATTAGCTTGAACTTTTTTTACACGAATTGGGCTGATAAAGAGTTCACAATATGCCAGAATAGGAAGCAATGATACAAGACCAGCAAGGTCATCAGCATTATGCTGTATGAGCTGTTCAAAAAGTTCCTGGTCAGGATTGGCAACATAGGCCTGATATACACGTATCAGTTCACCGCCACTAAAAGTATCTTCTCGGGATACATTTAAAAAAATCTCGATCGTTTTTTGCTTGCAGTCTGGCAGTTTAAGCATCTGTTTACAAGGAAGGACCCGTTTATAGAGATCAATGGCTTCTAATGACGAGAGTGTCTCGGATAATTCATAATAAGATGCTTTTTGCAAAAGATAGGGTACATCAAAACGATTGCCGTTAAAATGAATTACTTGTTTGAAATTTTTACAGAAAAGTAGAAATTCCTGAAGAATTGATTTTTCCTCTGAAGGATTTTGGGCGAACCATTGAATCAGCTGAAAATGATCATGATCTAAATAAACGCAACCAATCATATAAAGTGATGAAGTAGCAGCTGAAAAACCAGTGGTCTCAATATCTAGAAAAAGGGTTTCATTAAGAGAATAGTTACTTTTTATATGATAAGAAGATTTCAGTGAAGAAAGCTTTGTTTTCATTGTTTTCATAATTAAATAATTTCTTTCCTTTCAGATTGCGGCGGCGTAGTATTTTATTGTGTTATTTTATAAAGTAACGTTATCATAGCATATTTATAAGAACAGGTGATAGTAAATTTTATATGGAAAGAAGGACTTTTTTCGATTTCATTATAGTATTTTAGCTCAAAAAATAGTATATTGTTATAGGTAAAATAAAGTTACAGTATGATTCATATCAATAAAGAAGAGAGGTTGTGCAATGACAAATAGAACATTTCGAGGCGGATTGCATCCATATGACGGAAAGGAATTGTCCAAGGACAAACCAATCAGAGAAATAATGCCAAAAGGTGAATTATTATATCCACTTTCACAGCATATCGGAGCCCCGGCGGTGTCGATCGTTGAAAAAGGAGAACGTGTTCTGGTCGGACAGATGATTGCGAAGGCAAACGGATTCGTTTCTGCACCGGTCTATGCATCTGTGTCAGGAACGGTAAAAACAATTGAACCAAGAAGAGTCATTTCTGGGGATATGGCAAATTGCATCATCATAGAAAATGATGAACTGTATGAAGAAATGCCACTTCAGGACAAAGCAGATCTTGCTAGTCTGACAAAACAGGAGATCATTGAGCGGATCACAAAGGCAGGTATCGTTGGTATGGGAGGAGCCGGTTTTCCGACACATGTCAAATTATCGCCAAAGGAACCTGATAGAATAACATACATTATCATTAACTGTGCTGAATGCGAGCCTTATCTGACTTCAGACTATAGAAGAATGCTTGAAGAACCGGATAAGATCATCGAAGGGTTAAAAATCATTCTGCAATTGTTCGATCAGGCTAAAGGAATCATTGCAATCGAAGACAATAAACCAGACTGTATTGATCTGATTAAAAAGATGGTAAAAGATGAACCAAGAATTGCAGTAAAATCGTTGAAGACAAAATATCCGCAGGGTGCTGAACGGCAATTGATCTATGCTGTTACAAAAAGATCAATCAATTCGTCCATGCTTCCGGCAGATGCAGGATGTGTTGTGAATAATGCAGATACTGCGGTAGCAATTCAGCAGGCTGTTTTATTTGGGAAACCACTGACCAGCAGGATCGTAACAGTTACCGGAGATGCGATCAGCAGTCCATCGAATTTCAAAGTTCGAATGGGAATGAAAATGAGCGAGCTTGTTGAAGAAGCAGGAGGATTTTCATGTCAGCCCGAAAAACTAATATCCGGTGGACCCATGATGGGAATCAGCTTGTTCGATCTTGAAGTTCCAATCGTAAAAACTTCATCAGCATTATTATGCCTTAGCAAGGATGATGTATCCAGGTGGGAGCCGAGTGCATGCATCAATTGCGGAAAGTGCGTTGAAGTCTGTCCGGGAAGGATTGTTCCAAGCAGACTTGCAGATTATTCTGAGCACGGCAATTTGGAAGCATTTGAAAAGGCAAATGGAATGGAGTGCTGTGAATGTGGATGCTGCAGCTATATCTGCCCTGCAAAGAGACAGCTTACACAGTCTATAAAGTCAATGAGAAAAATGATACTGGCAAACAGAAAAAAATAGGAGGTTCCAACCGTGAATGATCTGACTAAAATATCGTCTAATCCTCATACCAGATCAAAGATCACAACAGGTAATATCATGTTGACTGTGATCGCAGCACTGCTTCCGGCAACGCTGTTTGGTATTTATAATTTTGGAATCAGTGCGTTGATCCTGATTCTGGTAACAGTAGGTTCTGCTGTTCTATCTGAATATCTATATGAGAAGCTCATGAAGCAGAAAAGTACCGTACATGATCTTTCAGCAGTTGTGACTGGACTTTTACTTGCGCTGAATTTACCGCCTGCAGCTCCATGGTGGATCGGAGTCGTTGGTGGTTCATTTGCAATTATTGTAGTTAAAATGCTGTTTGGAGGAATTGGACAGAACTTTATGAATCCGGCACTGGCAGCCAGATGTTTCCTGATGATATCATTTGCATCGATCATGACAAATTTCGAGTGTGATGCATATTCACAGGCAACACCACTTGCAACATTAAAATCCGGTGGTGTTGTAGATATATTTTCTATGGTAACAGGTAAGATCCCCGGAACGATTGGGGAGACATCCATGATTGCAATAGTTCTTGGTGTATGCATTCTTATTTTAACAGGGGTGATCGATCTTAAAATTCCAGGTAGCTATCTGATCAGTTTTGTAATCTTTATTTCGTTATTTGGAGGAAGGGGCTTTGATTATCAGTACATCAGTGCACATCTTGCAGGAGGCGGTCTGATGCTCGGAGCATTTTTCATGGCTACAGATTATGCTACAAGACCTATTACAGCAAATGGACAGATCTTATATGGAATTTTGCTTGGCGTTCTGACGGGAATGTTCCGTTTATTTGGCGGCTCTGCAGAAGGCGTTTCTTATGCGATCATTATCAGCAACCTGCTGGTACCATTGATTGAGAAGATCACAATGCCAAAAGGATTTGGCGCAATACCAAAAGGATTTGGAAGTGGAGGGCTGAAGCATGAAAAAAATGTTGCGTGATGCTTTTATTCTGCTTGTGATCACGCTGATCGCAGGACTTAGCCTTGGATTTGTATATGAAGTGACCAAAGGACCAATTTCTGTTCAAAAAGAAAAGGCAAAAACGGAAGCTTATTTAGAAGTATTTCAGGATGCAGGTTCATTTGAAGCAGATTCTATGTTTTCGCCTGATCAGGCGCAGAGTGCGTTAGAACAGGCAGGGCTGACCGGTGTTTCTATTCAGGAAGTAATGAAAGCACTTGATCAGAATCAGGAACAGCTTGGTTATGTGATCACTGTCGTATCACATGAAGGATATTCGGGAGATATCACATTTTCAGTTGGAATAAAGAATGACGGTACAGTGAACGGAATTTCAATTTTATCGATTTCTGAAACTGCGGGACTTGGTATGAAAGCGAATACTGAAGAGTTTAAAGCCCAGTTCGCAGGCGTAAATACATCAAAATTTGAATATACAAAATCCGGAGCGACAGCAGAAAATCAGATCGATGCGATCAGCGGAGCAACAATCACAACAAACGCGATCACAAATGGTGTGAATGCAGCACTGGAATATTTCAATTTGACTGCACAGGGAGGTGGACAGAATGAATAAAGCCGGAGAACGTATGTGGAATGGCCTTGTAAAAGAAAATCCTACATTTGTCATGATGCTTGGAATGTGTCCAACGCTCGCGGTCACTACATCAGCGATCAATGGACTGGGAATGGGACTAACTACAACAGCAGTGCTTGCCATGAGTAATCTTTTAATTGCGCTGCTTCGTAATATCATACCTGACCGTGTTAGAATTCCTGCATTTATTGTTATTATTGCTTCATTTGTTACAGTATTGGAACTGTTACTCGAAGGGTATCTGCCTTCTTTATATACGTCACTCGGAATCTATATTCCATTGATTGTTGTAAACTGCATTATTCTGGGAAGAGCAGAAGCATACGCATCAAAACACTCTATGATTCCTTCTCTTTTTGATGGTTTGGGAATGGGTCTGGGATTTACTGTAGGGCTTACAAGCATTGGTATTGTCAGAGAGATCATTGGAGCAGGACAGATTTTTGGATATCAGTTGCTTCCACTTGCTGATGCCTCAAAAGGAATTTCGGGATATACACCGGTTAGCATTTTTATACTTGCCCCAGGGGCATTCTTTGTTCTTGCGGGACTGACAGCGATTCAGAATAAAGTCAAAATGAATATGGCTTTAAATAAGAAAGCAGATCAGTCATCAGACAGCACTGATAGTTCCTGTCAGAGTGGATGTGGATCCTGTACAGGATGTACACCTCAATTTATTAATGAAGAAAAAGAAAAACAGGAGGAGGACGTATGAAGGAATTACTAATGATCGCTGTTGGATCAGCACTTGTTAATAATGTTGTACTTAGCCAGTTTCTGGGTCTGTGTCCTTTTCTGGGTGTATCTAAAAAAATAAATACTGCGGCAGGTATGGGAACTGCTGTAATTTTTGTCATTACACTTGCTTCAGCAGTAACTGGTGCAATTTATCAGTTCATCCTGGCTCCGCTTGATGTTACTTATCTACAGACAATTGTATTTATCCTGATCATTGCTGCGTTGGTACAGTTCGTTGAAATGGTATTAAAAAAATATCTGCCTTCATTGTATAAAGCGCTGGGTGTGTATCTTCCACTGATCACAACGAACTGCGCAGTACTTGGTGTTGCTTTAAACAATGTAAAGAAGTCATATGATATTGGAACAGGAGTTTTAAATGGATTTGCCACAGCATTAGGATTTACTATAGCGATTGTAATTATGGCAGGATTGAGAGAAAAAATGGAATACAATGATATTCCAAAAGCTTTTCAGGGGATGCCTATTGTACTTGTAACAGCAGGGCTGATGGCAATTGCATTTTTCGGATTTTCCGGATTATTATAGGGGGATAGAGCATGAATCTGACTAATATTTTACTGGCTGTGGCAATCATTGGTGGAGTCGGACTTTTTATAGGTTTATTCTTGGGGTTTGCTTCAAGAAAATTTCACGTCTACAAGGACGAAAGAGAAGAAGAAGTACTTGCTGCGCTTCCTGGTAATAATTGTGGCGGATGTGGTTATGCAGGATGTGCTAATCTTGCCGAAGCAATCGTAAAAGGAGAAGCGCCTGCGGACGCTTGTCCGGTCGGAGGGGAAGCGGTAGCAAAAGATGTTGCATCTATTATGGGAATTGATGCGGGCTCTTCAATACGGATGACTGCATTTGTAAAATGTGGTGGTACAAAAGAGAAAGTTAAAACTGATTATGAATATTTTGGTGTTCAGAGCTGTAAGATGGCAGCTTTTGTTCCCAATGGAGGACCAAGATCCTGCAAATTTGGATGTCTTGGATATGGAGATTGTGTTAAAGTGTGTCCATTTGACGCAATTCATATTGTGGATGGAATCGCAGTTGTAGACAGTGATGCATGTAAAGCCTGCAACAAATGCGTGTTAGAATGTCCAAAGAACATTATTGAGCTGGTTCCGTATGAGTCGAAACAAGTCGTAAAATGCTCTTCTCAGGACAAAGGTCCGGTTGTTATGAAAATATGTGAAGTGGGATGTATCGCATGTGGAATTTGTAAGAAAGTCTGTCCGGTCGATGCGGTCACTGTTGAGAATTTCATCGCATATATTGATCAGGAAAAATGTATACAATGTGGTGCGTGCAGTGAAAAATGTCCTAAAAAAGTAATTACAATGGATGGAATGAAATAATAAATGAAAGTACTCTGCGAATAAAATGATCTGATCGCAGAGTGGGAGGTAAAAATGAACCGAGTATGTGTTGTGGGTATTGCCGGCGGATCAGCATGTGGCAAAACAACAATTGTGAACCGTATTAAAGAAAACTTTGGCGACGATATTGTTGTGATCAGCCACGATTCTTATTATAAGGCGCATGATGAACTTAATTATGATGACAGGGCAAAGTTGAATTATGACCATCCTTCTTCCTTTGATACAGACAGAATGGTTGAGGACATCAGGCAGCTGAAAGAGAATAAAGAAATAAAAGTACCGGTATATGATTACACAATTCATAACCGTTCTATGGAAACGATTAAGGTATCTCCCAAGAAAGTTGTTATTATTGAAGGTATTTTGATCTTAGAGAATAAAGATCTGCGTGATCTGATGGATATAAAAGTTTATGTTGATACAGATGCAGATGAAAGACTAATGAGAAGAATGAAAAGGGATATGATTGAACGTGCCAGAAGCGTGGAATCTGTTTTACAGCAGTATGCAGAGACTGTAAAACCGATGCATGAACAATTTATTGAACCTTCAAAAAAATATGCAGACATTATTATTCCAAGAGGTGGCGAGAACCTTACAGGTATTCATATCTTACAGGAACATTTAAAACTGATGCTCGAACAGGATGATTTTGAGATAAAGTAAATCATATTTTTTGCCAAAGTAACATATGAATGATAAAGAATATAAAAAAAGAATATAAGAAAAAGAATATAAGAGAAAGATCGGGAAGGAGAAGAAAGTTGAAACTTGATGATGAACCTTATTACAATGAGTTTAAAAGCAGTTCCATGATCACAGCAACAGTAGCTGCAATGGTTTCAGGGTTCTTCCTGATTATTGGCATTGTTGTATTCTTTAATCGGGATCAGATTTTTACAGAAAAACAAAGAGATCTGAATGAGCAGAATAGTCAGGAAGATATCATGATACAGGATGACGTTTCTCAGGATGATAGTAATATGAGCGAGAATCTGAACGGGTACATTTCAGGCAGCACGCTGACTTCAGACCAACTTGATTTCTGGGATATGTATCAGGAAGAAAATACAGTTCAGGATCCATCCGCATCTACAGATTCCTCTGAAGCGAAAAATAGTAATCAGAACAAATCGTCCGATAACACAACAGATTCGGAAACAGAGGATGCGCATAAGAATCAGACACAGATCACGAAAGAGGATGGCACACAGGAATGGCTGACCATTAATCCTTATCTGACCAAACATACTTATGATTTTTCGGGACTTGTATTAAAAGGTTCTGTTATGGAATACTATGAAGACAGCAGAAAAATTTCAAAAGCAGGAATTGATATTTCAAAAGAGCAGGGACTGATCGATTTTAATAAAGTAAAAAAAGCAGGAATTGATTTTGTGATGATTAAGGCAGGTGCCAGAGGGTATGGCAGTGGACAGTTGATCTTAGATGAAAATTTCGAGAAAAATCTTCAGGGAGCAACGCAGGCAGGACTTGAAACAGGTGTTTATTTCTTTTCACAGGCAGTCACAGAAACTGAGGCAGTCGAGGAAGCCAGCCTTGTTCTTACCAGTTTAAAGGAAACAAAACTGATCTATCCTATTGTATTTGACATGGAATCGATCAAAGGAGACACAGCAAGAATTGATAGTCTGAAAAAGGAAGATAGGACCAAAATTGCAAAGGCTTTTCTTGAAACTGTTAAAACAGCAGGCTATAAGACTATGATATATGGCGATAAGGAATGGCTGCTCACAAAAATAAATCTATCTACCTTGTCGGAATATGATATCTGGCTGTCACAGGAGGCAGATATTCCTGACTATCCATACAAATTCAGTATCTGGCAGTATAGTTTTAATGGCACTGTAGATGGAATTTCAGGAAAAGTAGACATGAATATCAGCTTTATTGATTATGAAGCCAAATAAAATTAAGTGGATAAATGATATAGTTTTTTTGCGACTTTGATATGAGAATAGATCTCTGCATATTCAGAATTACTAATTTCTTCGATATAGTTCACGGCATAATTTTTTTGAATATTTTGTGATTTTACGACATCAACAGCTTTATTATACGCAATCGCTGCTTCTATTTCTGTATTGTACGTACCCACCAAAAAATTGCCATTAATATGGAGCTGTACTCTGAATTTTTGAGTCCCCTTGATTTCAGTTTTCAGAACACCCTGATAGCGGTTTATGATCAGAATGTTCTCATAACGGAAATCATGGGGATTTCCATTTATGAATTTATAATCCCGGTCTTCGACCGCATAGTTCTTAATACCATAACGATTCATAATATTATATTGCATGCCATAATCTGATACGAACAGATGTCCACCACGTTTCATGATTTTATGCATGGAGTAATAAAACAGATCTTCCAGATCAAAAACAAGCTGAATGGAAGGGGAGAGATAATAATAGAAAAATTTCTGTCGGATATAAATGGGATTACAAAAATAAAGCGCATTATCCCTGAAGTTGATCAGAGATACCCATTTGTCGAAAGAAAGAATATTCACTTTTTTCCAGGACTCGATCATAAGTGAAGAATTTTCGAGGAGAGTCCATGCTTCGCGATAAGCGAGATGTGCTTTGATCATAGTATCAAAACTTCCAAGACTGATATGCTTTGTACGGAAAGTAAGAGAAGAGCGATAATAAATGCTATTATTTTTCTTTTTACTGATGCTGACACCGGGGAGTCTTTGTTCCATTTCATTCTCCTATATTAGAAGGTATGCATTGATTTTATATCGTATAGTATATCATTTTAGTAAAAATAACTCAATTTCATAATCGGGGTTGTTTTGTTTGCTTATGATTTGAGAATATGGTATACTTTTTTACGAAAAATACAGTGTGAGAGGAATGTAGTCATGGAAATCTTATATAGAAGTACCAGGAATGATAATATTACTGCAACAGCATCAGAAGCGATCCTGAAGGGACTTGCTGAAGATGGGGGATTATTCGTACCGGACAGGATACCGTTACTCGAAAAGTCTCTGGATGAACTTGCTGGAATGACATACAGGGAAGTTGCCTATGAGATCATGAAGCTCTATTTTACTGATTTTACAGAAGAAGAGTTGAAATACTGCATCAATCATGCATATGATACAAAGTTCGATACGACCAAGATCGCACCGGTCATTGGGGACAAAAGTCCATATTTTCTTGAATTGTTTCATGGATCAACAATTGCATTCAAGGATATGGCACTTTCCATTCTTCCATATTTGATGATCACGTCTGCGAAAAAAAATAAAGCAGAAAATGAGATCGTGATTTTAACAGCAACATCCGGAGATACTGGAAAAGCAGCACTTGCTGGTTTTGCAGAAGTCGAAGGGACAAAGATTGTTGTTTTTTATCCGAAAAATGGTGTCAGCCCTATTCAGGAAAAACAAATGGTGACACAAAAAGGTGATAATACACATGTTGTAGGAATTCATGGTAATTTTGATGATGCACAGACAGGTGTAAAAAATATTTTTAATGATAAAGAATTTGAACAATTGATGAATCAGAATGGATATCAATTCTCATCTGCAAATTCGATCAATATCGGCAGGTTAATTCCGCAGGTCGTATATTATGTATACTCTTATGCGCAACTGCTGAATAAGAAAGAAATTGAACCTGGGGAGAAGATTAATTTTGTGGTACCAACAGGAAACTTTGGAAATATACTTGCCGGATATTATGCAAAAGAAATGGGACTTCCGATTCACAAACTGATCTGTGCATCAAATGATAATAAAGTTCTTTTTGATTTCTTTACAACAGGTATTTATGATCGAAACAGGGAGTTCATGCTGACATCTTCTCCATCCATGGATATTTTGATCTCAAGTAACTTAGAGCGTCTGATCTATAAGATCGCAGGGAATAGTGCAACAAAGAATGCGGAACTTATGAGTCAACTGACGATAGACGGAAAATATGAGATCAATGAGGCAATGAAGCAGGAACTTGCAGATTTCTATGGTAATTATGCAACTGAAAAAGAAACAGCAGAAGCAATATCAGACCTTTATAAAAATAGTGGGTATGTGATGGACACACATACAGCAGTTGCATATTCAGTATATAATAAATACATGGAAGAAATGAATGATCTGAAAAAGGCGGTGATCGTTTCAACTGCAAGTCCCTATAAATTTACCAGAAGTGTAATGGATGCAATTGATCCGGGTTATGATACTTTGTCTGATTTTGAACTTGTTGATGAACTTGAAAAGATTTCAGGTGTAAAAGTGCCTATGGCAATTGAAGAAATCAGATCAGCGAAAGTGCTTCATGATACGATATGTGATAAGAGTGAGATGAAGGACGCAGTGAAAGCATTCCTAAAATTAAAGTAACAGAATAGAAATGAGGTTAATATGACAGGTTCTTTTCCAATTTTTGATATTGTAGTACTTGCATGTGGTGTGTATCTGATCTGGGCTGCCATTACAATGAAACAAAACAGAACGATTCCGGGAATTATGTTAAGTAAAGGTGCTGAAGTCTCTAAGTCAGCAGATACAGAAGGTTTTCTGAATTATATGTTCTATCCAACACTCCTGATGGGGATCATTGGAAGTATATCCGGTCTGCTGGGTGTTGCCATGATGTATTACCCACAGATAGGAACCATACAGTTCATCGTATTGATCATTACCTTTATCATGCTGATCGTATATGGTTACATGAACATTAAAGCACAGAAGAAGTTCCTCGGCTTATAATTAATTTGTTAAAATCGCTTATTCTACTGGGAATAAGCGATTTTTTTTCTATTGTTGTGTTTTGACCAACTTGCAAGTACAATAAAAGATGTGGCAGCTTTTATTGTATTACAGGAGGGAATTATGTTAAAAGTTTTTCTGGCCGAAGACGAAATTATTATCAGGGAAGGTATAAAAAACAATATTAACTGGGAAGATGAGGGACTTCAATTTGTTGGGGAAGCAAGTGATGGCGAACTTGCTTATCCGATGATTCAGAACTTGAGACCTGACATTCTGATCACAGATATTAAAATGCCTTTTATGGATGGGTTGGAACTCAGTCGTCTTGTAAAGAGTGAACTGCCTGACAGCAAGATCATTATTTTAAGCGGATATAATGAGTTTGAATACGCAAAAGAGGCAATTAAAATCGGGGTAACAGAATATCTGTTAAAACCAATTTCATCAGTACGGCTTTTACAGGCGGTCAAGGAAGTCGCAGATAAGATTCTGGAGGAACGCAAGCAGCTTGAACGGGTAGAATCCTTTAAAGCACAATTGATGGAACATAAGCAAAATGACAGACAGAAGCTTTTTAATGATCTTGTGTATAAAGAAGTAGCAATGTCAGAGATCTTATCGCGTGCAGGAATGCTTGAAATGGATCTGCTGGCACAGTGTTACTGCATTGTCCTTTTTAAGGTAACTGGAAAAGAAATCGGAATGACGGCATATTCAAGAGATGCTGTTGAGGTAACGGAATATTTGACAGAGCTATGTCAGGAACAGGATATGATCTATGTATTTGAACGCGGTGTAGATGGGTATGCACTTTTATTTAAAGGCGACTGCGAACAGAACATCAAAGAGATGATCAGTAGACTGACAAAAGAACTTTTAACAAAAATAGAACAGTATCAGACAATCGAATTTTTTGGAGGAATTGGGAAATGTGTCCAAAGACTCAGAGAACTGCCGGAATCTTTTGATGAGGCAAATAAGGCATTTTCACACAGATATATGGGTAGAACGAATGAGATCATATCCTATGATAATGTTGGTGAAATAAAAATTTTCAATGATATGAAACTTGATCTTACAAAACTGGATACAGAAAAACTGGATCGTAAGATTTTACTGAACTTTTTGAAAAGTGGTTCCATTAATGAAATCAGACACTTTCTTCAGGATTATTTTATGGGATTTGGTCAGAACAATCTGAATTCACTTTTATTCAGGCAGTATATTGGAATGGACATTTATTTCTGTACGATCGGTTTCTTAGAGGAACTGGGACTGGAACAAAGTCAGAGTACGATCGACAGTCTGGATGGAACAAAGGCAGTCAATGTATTTACAACATTCGAAAGTATGTCAGAGTATCTGGAAGGGCTGATCACACAGACCCTTATTCAGAGAGATACCATTACGCTGAAGAAATACGATATGACGATTGCAAATGCGGTCAGTTATATTGAACGAAATTATGCAAATGATGAAATCTCATTGAATGCGGTATCTGCAAGTGTGAATATGAGTCCAAGTTATTTCAGCACTATTTTTGCACAGGAAATGGGCCAGACATTTATAGAATTTCTGACTGATGTCCGGATGAAAAAGGCAAAAGAACTTTTAATGTGTTCTAATAAAAAAACTTCAGATATTGGTTATGAAGTTGGTTATAAAGATTCACATTACTTTAGTTATCTTTTTAAAAAGACACAGGACTGTACACCGAAAGAATATCGTACAAGAGGAAGGAACAGGGTGTAGCGCATGAATCATCTGGCAGAAAAATTTAAAAAGAGCCAGCGAATGCATCTGGCCAAGTTCACTTTGAATATGAAACTGAACCTTTTTGCTTATGGCATCTTGTTCTTATTTACTCTTTTGATTATTTATCTGATCCTTTCGCTGGTATCATTTTGTAACTCTTACAATCAGATCGTAAAAAATATAACAGAAGCGAACCAGTATAATCTGGATTTTAAAGAAGATGTGGATTATGTCATGTATCGTATGATCGTTGGAGTTGCCAATTCAGATGAGATCGAGGCTAAGACTGGGCTGAAAAGTCCTTATGTTGTCATTGATGAAGCGAGACAGGATTTTAAGCGTCTTTTAAATATTACAACTGGTGATGGGAATAAGGATCGTATCGAAACGATTTTAAAGAGTCTGACGACACTGGAAAAACGAGCCCGAGAGATTGATGACACCGTGAAGGAAACAGGTCATTATGATGAGAACATGGTGCTGCTTGAAAATAACATCAGGATCCTGACGGAACTGACACAGGAGGAAATACAAAAGTATATCTATTATGAAGCCTATAATATGGACATTGTGAGAAAACAGCTTGAGAAGAAAGAGCAGCAGGCTCTCAGCATCAGTATCCTGAGTCTGATCCTGGTCGTTGGAATCACAAGTGTTTCTTCAGTTGGAATATCAAACAGTGTATCAAAACCGATCCAGAAATTATGCCGTACAACTGAACTGGTCGCGAAAGGTGATTTTAACACCAGGGCGGAAGATTCCTCTGGAAATGAAATTTCGATGTTAAATAACAGCTTTAATAGTATGATCGGGCAGATCGGTGATCTGATAGAGCATATCAAAGAAGAGCAGAATCAGCTGAGAGATACAGAACTTAGGCTCCTGCAGGCGCAGATCAATCCTCATTTTTTATACAATACATTGGACACGATCATCTGGCTTGCTGAAGATGGGAAATCTTCCCAGGTCGTATCTATGGTCACATCATTATCTGATTTTTTCAGGACGGTATTAAGTGATGGCAGGGATAGTATCAGAATTTCAGAAGAAATATCTCACATCAGAAGTTATCTTGAGATACAGCAGTTTCGGTATAGTGATATTATGGAATATGAAATACAGATTCCTGATGAAATCGGTGAATATTCGATCATTAAGCTGACCTTGCAACCACTTGTTGAGAATGCACTCTATCATGGAATTAAGAATAAAAGAGGATTAGGGAAAATCAGTGTCACTGGAGAAATTCAGGGAAGTATGGTCTTTTTATATGTTGAAGATAATGGGATCGGTATTTTGCCTGACAAATTAAAAGAACTGAATAGTCTTCTTGGTGGAACGAGATCTAAAGAAATAAAGTCAGACAAAGAACTGGGATTTGGTATCGTCAATGTTTCTGAACGTATCAAACTGAACTATGGCAAGGAATATGGAATATATTATGAAAGTGAATATGGAATGGGGACAAAAGTGACAGTCAAAATTCCTGTGATCCAACATAATTTTGTGAATGAAGAGGTTCCACAACAACTGCATCAGGCATGATTTTGATATGATTCGAAAAAAAATGAACATTTTTCAAAAGAAATTGAAAAAATGTTCATTTTTTATTCATAATTCAATAAAAAATAGAACAAAAGAAAAAAGAAATTCCGTATTTATTTAACCATATTACAGATATAATCATCATTGTAAACAAGGTTTTCGAACCAAAAAAAATATTGGGAGGGTCCAAAATGAAAAGAAAAGTATTAAGCGTATTACTTAGTGCAGCTCTGGCAGCAACATTAATGACAGGCTGTGGACAGGCAACAAGCGAACCAGCGGCAGAAGCAGCACCCGCAGAAGAAGCAGCACCTGCAGAAGAAGCAGCACCTGCAGAAGAAGCAGCAGCTGATGAACTCATTGTCGTTGGTTATGCTCAGGTCGGTGCAGAATCTGACTGGAGAACAGCGAACACAGAATCCTTCAAAACCGAATTTGTAGAAGCTAATGGATACAAACTGATCTTTGATGATGCACAGCAGAAACAGGAAAACCAGATCAAAGCAATCAGAAGCTTTATTCAGCAGGAAGTTGATTATATCGTACTTGCACCTGTAGTAGAAACAGGATGGGATACAGTTCTTCAGGAAGCTAAAGAAGCAGGAATTCCAGTTATCTTATCAGACAGAATGGTCGATGTAGCAGATGATTCACTCTATGAATGCTGGGTTGGTGGAAACTTCGTTAAAGAAGGTGAAGATGCAGCAGGCTGGTTAAGCGAATATCTTACAGCACAGGGCAGAGCAGATGAAGAAATTAATATCGTAACATTACAGGGTACAATTGGTGCATCTGCACAGGTTGGAAGAACAGAAGGTTTTGCATCTAAAATGGCAGACACATGGACAATGCTTGACATGCAGACAGGTGAATTTACACAGTCTAAAGGTCAGGAAGTTATGGAATCCTTCTTAAAACAGTATGATGACATTGATGTAGTAGTAGCAGAAAATGACAACATGGCATTTGGCGCAATCGATGCAATCAAAGCAGCTGGTAAAACTTGCGGACCAGAAGGCGATATCATCATCATTTCCTTTGATGCTGTTAAGGCAGCATTTGAATCCATGATCGCGGGCGACATGAATGTATCTGTTGAGTGTAATCCTCTTCACGGACCACGTGTTTCTGAAATCATCCAGACTCTTGAAAGCGGCGGAACCGTTGATAAAGTTATGTATGTAGATGAAGGAGTATTCCCAGCAGAAACAGCAGCTGACACAATTGGAAGCCGTGCATATTAATCATTCATAATTAAAGGAAAGATCATATAGGTGATTGGGTTGAAAAACCGCTTTGGCGGTTTTTCCCAAACACCTTTTTTATTACAGTTTATCAAATTGAAGGGTGGAGTCCACATGGATAACAATGCAATACTTACAATGCGTCATATCAGTAAAAATTTTCCCGGTGTTGTGGCACTTTCAGATGTTGATTTTACACTCAGATCTGGAGAAATTCATGCACTAATGGGTGAAAATGGAGCTGGAAAATCAACGCTCATTAAAGTGCTGACCGGTGTAGAAGAGTTTGAAACAGGCAGTATCAGAATGCAGGGAATGGAACATGATATTATTAACAAGTCCCCACAGATGGCACAGGGAAATGGAATCAGTACTGTTTATCAGGAAGTGAATCTTTGTCCGAACCTGTCTGTTGCCGAGAATCTTTTTATTGGAAGAGAACCAAAAAAGGCAGGGATGATTGACTGGAAAACAATGAATAAAAAATCCGTAGAAATACTCGGAAGTCTTAATATAGATATTGATGTTTCAAGAAGTCTGGAGCATTATTCACTGGCACTTCAACAGATGATCGCAATTGCGAGAGCAGTTGATATGTCTGCTAAAGTTTTGATTTTAGATGAGCCTACTTCATCGCTTGATGAACATGAGGTAGCAAAATTGTTTCAGCTGATGCGTCAATTAAAGGTAAAAGGTGTTGGTATCGTTTTTGTTACGCATTTTTTGGAGCAAGTCTATGAAATTTGTGACAGGATTACGGTTCTGAGAAATGGATGTCTTGTTGGAGAATACGAAGTAGAAAAGCTCCCAAGAGTACAGCTCGTAGCAAAAATGATGGGTAAAGATTTTGATGATCTTTCAGCAATCAAAAAAGAAGAGTCAGCATGTGATAAAAAAGAATGTGAAAGCATTATTGAAGCAAAAGGACTTTGTCATGCTGGAACGATCAGCCCCTTTGATCTTGTACTAAAAAAAGGAGAAGTAATCGGACTATCAGGGTTACTGGGATCAGGTAGATCAGAACTTGCAAGAGCAATTTATGGAGCTGACAAACCGGATGATGGAGAGTTATTTGTCAAAGGCTCAAAAATACTTGTTTCTGCACCAATTGATGCAATGAAGCATGGTATGGGATATTTACCAGAAAATAGAAAAGAAGAAGGCATCATTCCTGAGCTTTCGGTCAGGGAGAATATTATTATTGCACTTCAGGCGAAAAAGGGAATGTTCAAATTGCTTAGCAAAAAAGAACAGGAAGAATTTACAGACAAATATATTGAATTACTACAAATAAAAACAGCAAGCCGTGAAACACCAATCAAACAGTTGAGTGGTGGAAATCAGCAGAAAGTAATACTTGGAAGATGGCTGCTGACGAATCCGGATTTTCTGATTTTAGATGAACCAACGCGTGGTATTGATATTGGTACCAAAACAGAAATTCAAAAATTAGTTTTGAAACTTGCAGGAGAAGGAATGTCAGTTATGTTCATTTCATCTGAAATTGAAGAAATGATCAGGACCTGCAGCAGAATGATCGTGCTCAGAGATGGCAGAAAAGTAGGCGAACTGGAAGAAAATGAATTATCCCAGATGAGCATCATGAAAGCAATTGCAGGAGGAGGGGAAAATGAGTAATTCAAAGTCTTTGATTAAAAAAGTGACAGGATTCAGATTGTTTCTGCCACTGGCATGTCTTTTTCTTGTACTGATCATTAATGTGATCAAAACGCCGTCTTTCTTTAATATAACGATTCAAAATGGTGTTCTATATGGATATATTATTGACGTAATCAACAGAGGAAGTGAACTCGTTATCTTCGCTGTTGGTATGACACTGGTGGTAGCAGCATCCGGAGGAACAGACATCTCAGTTGGTGCGGTCAGTGCGCTTGCAGGTGCGGTATGTTGCTTTGTTCTTTCAGGTGGAGAACAGTCGACCGATTTCTATCATGCTCCATATCTCCTTGGTGTGATTGCAGCCATTTTGATCGGTATGATTTGTGGTGCATGGAATGGATTTCTGGTCGCGAAATTAAGAATTCAGCCCATGGTCGCTACATTGATCTTGTTTACCGCAGGTCGTGGTATTGCACAGTTGATCACAGACGGACAAATGATTTATTTACGTGTAGATCATTTTAAAATGCTTGGGGCATCAATCCCAGGAGTCCCACTTCCGACACCTGTATTTGTTGCAATCATTGTTGTGATCTTAACTTATATTTTACTCAAAAAGACAGCAATTGGTCTCTATATTGAAACCGTAGGTTGTAATTCGAAGGCAGCACGACTTGTCGGATTAAATTCAACTATGATTCAGTTCCTTACATATACATTTTGTGGAATCTGCTCAGGAATTGCCGGACTGATCATTACTTCACGAGTATATTCCATTGATGCAAACAATGCTGGTTTAAATCTTGAACTTGATGCAATTCTTGCAGTTGCACTGGGTGGAAACAGCCTTGGAGGAGGAAAATTCTCTTTACTTGGAAGCGTAATAGGTGCCTATACGATTCAGGCACTCACAACGACTTTATATGCAATGAGTATTTCAGCAGACCAGATTCCTGTTTATAAGGCAATTGTAGTTGTCGTTATTGTCACACTGCAGTCACCTGAATTTCAAAAAATGAGAAAAGCACTTGTTGCCAAAATTTCTTCAGGAAAAACTGTAAAGGAGGCAGCATAATGAATAAACTCAAAAAAATGGAAGGGAATCAATTCCTTCTGATTATTACAATTTTATTATTTGTCATTATGTATATTGTAGGAATTATCGTATTCCATGAAAAAGGATTTACCAAAACGCAGGTTTTTCTTAATCTTCTGATATCCAATGCAGGACTGATTGTGATTGCAACTTCCATGACAATGGTTTTAATTACGGGTGGTATTGATATTTCTGTTGGCTCAGTTGTTGCGATGACCTGTATGCTTCTTGCATGGATGATGGAAAATAAAGGAATTGGAGCAGTTCCTGCTGTGATTCTTGTGTTGCTGATTGGTGTTGTCTTTGGACTGGTACAGGGATATTTGGTTGCATATATGAAGATCCAGCCATTTATTGTAACACTTGCAGGGATGTTTTTTGCAAGAGGTATGACTGCAATTATCAGTACGGATATGATCAGTATCAAAAATGAAATGTTCTTATCATGGGCACAGGCAAAAATGTATATGCCATTTGGTGGGTATGTTAACAAGAAAGGTATTATAGTAAATCCATACATTTATCCAAGTGTTGTGATTGCACTTCTTATTTTGGTTCTGATTTTTATCATGTTGAAATATACTAAATTTGGTAGATCGATCTATGCGATCGGTGGAAATGAACAATCGGCTCTTTTAATGGGTCTTAATGTCAGAAGAACGAAACTGAAAGTTTATGTTCTGGATGGATTTCTGGCAGCATTTGGTGGATTTTTATTCTGCCTGAATACCTGTTCCGGATTCGTAGAACAGGCGAAAGGATTTGAAATGGAAGCCATTGCATCAGCAGTTATCGGGGGAACACTACTGAGCGGTGGTGTAGGTAATGTGTTTGGGAGTTTATTTGGTGTATTGATCAAAGGAACGATTGAAACATTTATTAATTTCCAGGGCACATTGTCATCATGGTGGACAAAGATCACGATTGCAGCATTACTTGCATTCTTCATCATTCTGCAGAGTGTATTTGCAAAAGCAAAAGAGAAGAAGAAATAGAATCAGAAATATTGGGATAAGCGGGGTCATACAATGAAAAAAAGAGAGGGTGGAACAAAGGGGAGATTAAAAGAAGATAAAAGGGATAATAATTATAATTTAAATAAGGGTAAGAAAGAGAAATCGATACATAAAATCAGTTCACAGGTAACATTATTGATCATAGTCAGTCTTGCGACGGCAGTATTTCTGACAATGGCATTTATGTACAGCAGGTTCGAGGGATCATTAAAACTGACGACACAGAACAGCCTTGCAGATTACATTACAGCGAGCAGCAGTAAGGTATCAGATGTACTTGGAACGTTGAAAAAAGAAATGACAGCAATTGATCATGAACAGGCTTTTTATGAAACTGCACTTGATCCATCAGGAAAAGTTAAATGGGCAGAATCTGCCCTTGCAGACTTCATAAAAGAGAATGAAGAGTTCAAGACAGCAGTGCTTCTTGATCTGAACGGAGAAGTTCTTGCAGCTGCAGGGGATAAAGAAACAGAATTTGTATATAGCCAGGAAAATTATTTCTTGAAAATGAAAGAAGGAATAGCTGAAATCAGTATGAGCAATCTTCATCAGAATGCAGTTGGTGTTCCTGTTATTTCGCTCATCGTTCCGGTATACAATGGGAATGATTCCTGTGTTGGATATCTTTCGGGTTCCGTACCATGTACAGTGTTTGATGAAAAGATCAGTCAGATCAAAATGACCGGTCTGGATAGCATGATCTGCTTTTTAACGGATCAGAACGGTTGGATCTTATCACATACACAGACAGAAAATAATGCGACAAAATCAGAAAATCAATTTGTTCTGAATGCATTGTCACAGGAAATGGATTCAGCCATGACAGGTTCTTATCTGGATGGAGGTATTGCATTTTACTCGGCTTATTTAAAACTTGAGAATGGATGGGTTCTTACGATTGCGGTTCCTGAAGCAGAAGTTTTTAAAGCCGTCAGTACAATTCGTACGCAGGCAATACTAATTGCAATGATTGCACTTGTTCTCTTTTCAATTACGGGATATCTCTTCTCAATCAGTATCAGTAGTCCGATTAGAAAAATTACAGGGATGCTGAATCAGATCTCGGAATTGAATCTTGTGTCTGAGCAAAAGAATAAAAAACTGATTGCTCGTAAAGGCGAAACCGGACAAATGGCTTCAGCCATATATGGAATGCAGTATAAATTACGGGATGTCATATTAAGGATTACAGATTACTCGGAACAAATCACAAGATCATCGGGTGGGCTTAGTGAGATTTCAGATCAGGTAGACAAAAACACCGGAAGCAATTCAGAGGTCCTGCAGCAGTTGGCAGCAGTCATGCAGGAAACCGCAGCAACAACGGAAGAGATGAATTCAAGTATTGTTTCAATGGATATTTCTACAGACAGTATAATAGAAAATGTCAGAACAGGTTATCAAATGACAGATGCGATGAAGGAGATGGCTGAAAAAATCAGAGAAGCAACAGCAGAGACAGGGCAGCAGATCGAAGCCACTTATAAAAGAGTAAAAGAACAATCCGGTATCGCAATGGAAAAAACGAAAACAGTTGAAAGAATCAATGATATGGCAAGGACAATCCATGAAATTGCTGATCAGACAAGTCTGCTTGCATTAAATGCATCTATTGAAGCTGCAAGAGCGGGAGACGCCGGAAGAGGATTTGCTGTTGTTGCAACTGAAGTCGGAAATCTGGCTCGTCAGTCAACAGAAACTGTTTCAAACATTACGGGAATTGTTGAAGAAGTGAAAGATGCCGTAGACACCATGGCAGGGACCATGAATCAGATGCTTTCATTTGTGGAGAAAGAAATTCTAAATCAATTCAACTCATTTGTCGAGACCAGTGGAGTCTACAGTCAGGAAGCTGACAAAGTGAATAATGAAATGAAAAAGATAGATCATATGGTCAGTGAATTTAAGATGACAATGG
>JAQVCQ010000034.1 GCA_028689715.1 Lachnospiraceae bacterium | reverse complement strand
GTAAAACAGAAGAAGCAGCACCAGCTGACGCAGCTGCAACAGAAGAAGCAGCACCTGCAGAGGAAGCAGCACCTGCAGAAACAGAAGAAGCAGCACCTGCTGCAGAAGCAACCGGCAAAAAAGTTGGTGTAGCAATGCCTACTCAGTCATCTGAAAGATGGATCAACGACGGTGCTAACATGAAATCTCAGTTAGAAGCACTTGGCTATGAAGTAGATCTTCAGTATGCTGAAGATGATGTACAGGCTCAGGTTTCCCAGATCGAAAACATGATCGCAAACGGAGCAAACTGTCTCGTAATCGCAGCAATCGACTCAGCAGCACTTGTTAACGTTGAAGCACAGGCTAAAGAAGCTGGTGTTCCAATTATTGCATATGACCGTTTATTAATGGATACAGATGCAGTTTCTTATTATGCTACATTTGATAACAAAGGTGTTGGTACAGCAATCGGAACATACATCAAAGAAGCAAAAGATCTTGATGCAGCAAAAGCAGCTGGAGAATCTTTTACAATCGAATTCTTCATGGGATCACCTGATGATAACAATGCTGTATTCTTCTATCAGGGAATTATGGAAGTTCTTCAGCCATACCTTGATGATGGTACATTAGTATGTAAATCAGGTAGAACATCATTTGATGATACATGTATCTTAAGATGGTCACAGGAAACAGCTCAGGCAAACATGGAAAACTACTTAACAGGTTTCTATGCTGATGATAAACTTGATATCGCTTGTACAGCATTTGACGGATTTGCTTACGGATGTAAAGCAGCTCTTGAAGGCGCTGGATACAAAGTTGGAGAAGACTGGCCTTTAATCACAGGACAGGATGCTGAACTTATGGCTACAAAGAACATTATTTCAGGATTCCAGACAATGTCAATCTACAAAGATACACGTGTATTAGCAGAGAAATGTGTTAAAATGGTACAGGCTGTTCTTGAAGGCGGCGAACCAGAAATCAATGACACAGAGCAGTACAATAACAATGTAATCGTAGTTCCTTCTTACCTTTGCACACCAGTTGCAGTAGATAAAACAAACTACAAAGAAATCATTGTTGATGGTGGATACTACACAGAAGAACAATTAGCTGAGTAATTTGATCATTGTAAGACTGCTGTAATCAGAGGGCGGCGGCATATAGCCGCTGCCCTTTTTGATGAAAGTAGTTATTTTATTAAAAAGGAGCTGGAAAAATGTCTGATATTATATTGGAAATGAAACACATAACGAAAGAATTTTCAGGCGTGAAGGCTTTGGACGATGTTAATTTTGAAGTAAAACGCGGTGAGATTCATGCGTTGTGCGGAGAAAACGGCGCAGGAAAATCTACACTTATGAATGTACTTTCCGGAGTATATCCCTATGGCACTTATGATGGAGATATTGTTTATCACGGAGAGACCTGCCAGTTTCACAAAATTAAAGACAGCGAAGCCAAAGGAATCGTAATCATTCATCAGGAACTTGCACTTAGTCCGCATTTATCGATCGCTGAAAATGTGTTCCTGGGAAATGAACAATTGTCCGTTAAGGGTGTGATCGACTGGACAAAGACCAGAAAACATGCACAGGAAGTACTTGCAAAAGTAGGTCTTGAAAATGAGAATGTAAATGTACCTGTCAGCACACTGGGTGTTGGAAAACAACAGTTAATTGAAATTGCGAAAGCAATGGCAAAAAAAGTAGAGCTCTTAATTCTTGACGAGCCGACAGCTGCATTAAATGATGAAGAAAGTAAAAAACTTCTTAACATTATGCTGGATTTAAAAAACCACGGGATCACCTGTATTATTATCTCCCATAAATTAAATGAGATCAGCTATGTTGCAGATTCCATTACAGTAATCAGAGATGGTAAAACAATAGAAACAATTGAAAAAGGTAAGGATGATATTTCTGAAGACAGAATCATCAAAGGGATGGTCGGTAGAGAACTTAAGAACAGATATCCACACAGAGATGACTGCGCTACTGGAGAAACTATTTTAGAAGTAAAAGACTGGAATGTGTTCCATCCGGATGATGCAGAAAGAAAAATGATTAAAGATGTTTCCTTCAATGTAAAAGCCGGCGAAGTCGTTGGTTTTGCAGGACTTATGGGAGCAGGCAGAACAGAGCTTGCCATGAGTATTTTTGGAAAGACTTATGGACAGAAAATTACAGGTACAATTAAAATCAAAGGAAAAGAAGTGAAGATCCAGACTGTACAGGATGCGATCAATAATAAACTTGCATATGTATCTGAGGATCGAAAAACATACGGACTTGTTTTAATTGATAGTATCAAGCGCAACATGACAATGGCTGCACTGAAAAACTTTTTCTCCAAAAACGGCGTTGTTAACAGCAATGAAGAAATTGTATCTGCAGAAGAATATAAGAAAAAAATCAATATCAAGGCAAATTCCATTGAACAGACGGTGGGATCTTTATCTGGTGGTAACCAGCAAAAGGTGGTTCTGGCAAAATGGATGCTGACACAGCCGGATATTCTGATACTTGATGAACCTACAAGAGGAATCGATGTTGGTGCAAAATATGAAATTTACTGTGTTATCAATGATCTGGCCCGAGCAGGAAAAGCTGTTATTGTAATATCTTCCGAATTACCGGAAATTATTGGTACCTGCGACAGAGTATACGTGATCAATGAAGGCCAAATTGCAGGAGAGCTGGGAAAACAGGAACTGACACAGGAAGGAATTATGAGATGTATTATGGCTCATAACGGAAAGGACGAATAAAGATGGATAAGAAAAAAACAGTAAATCTCGACATGAAGCAGTATGGTATGGTGCTTGCTTTAATTGCGGTTTTCTTAATTTTTGCAGCAATGACTAAAGGAGCAAATATGTCACCTGCAAATATGAATAACCTGATCATGCAGAATGGTTATGTTGTTATTCTTGCAGTTGGTATGTTGTTATGTGTATTAACAGGAAATATCGACCTTGGTGTAGGCTCCATGGTTGCGTTGACCGGTGCAGCAGTAGGTATTATTATTGTTGATTATAAATTGCCTATCTTTGTTGCAATCATTGCAGCATTAGTAATCGGTCTATTGAGTGGTATGTTTGTAGGATTCTTTGTTTCAAAACTTGCGATCCCACCATTTATCGTAACACTTGCTACGATGCTTATGGGAAGAGGACTTACTTATACGCTTTTGAAAGCGCAGACTAAAGGACCTTTACCAACAGACTTTACTTATATTGGAGCTGGATTTTTACCAACAATTAAAATACCTTATGCTGATGGAACTATTGATATGGTCAGTATTATAGTTGCACTTGTTGCATCTGTGCTGATCATACTGAATGAGATCAAAAATAAAAAATTGAAACAAAAATATGGCTTTGCAGTAAATCCTTTCTGGCAGGAAATTTTAAAATTAGCAGTTATTTTATTAATTGTATGGTTTTTCTTTTATAAATTATCCCGCTATAACGGAATCCCGTTCGTTCTTGTTATCATGGGTGTACTGGTTGGTGTATATCACTTCATTACAAGCAAGACAGTTGCAGGTAGACAGATCTATGCACTTGGAGGAAATGCAAAAGCTGCAAAACTTTCCGGTATCAATACAGAAAAAGTATTTTTCTGGGTATATACAAATATGGGAATCCTTTGTGCAGTTGCAGGTATCGTTCTTTCGGCAAGAAATGCATCCTCAACACCAAAAGCAGGCGATGGATTTGAAATGGACGCAATTGCATCCTGTTATATCGGTGGTGCAGCGACAGCTGGTGGTATCGGTACAATCATAGGTGCAGTAGTTGGTGCGTTCATCATGGGTGTTCTTAACAACGGAATGTCACTTTATGGATGGTCAACTGATATTCAGAAAATTGTAAAAGGTGCAGTACTATTAGGTGCTGTTACAGTGGATCTTGTTTCTAAACGTAAAAAAGGCTGATCAAAACAATAGATTCAACCAAACAGGGAGGGGGCTGCCTTGTGCAGCCCCATAAAAATATGAATAAAAAAGAACCAAAATACATGACAATAGTTGACTGGATACAGGAGAGAATTGAGCGTGGCGAATTTGAGCCCGGCAGCAGGCTGTATTCAGAAAATGAATTAAGTGAAAAATTTAATCTGAGCAGACAGACGGTCCGGCATGCAATAGATGTTCTGGAACAAAGAAGGCTTGTGACCCGGATCCAGGGAAGTGGAACTTTTGTAAGCGGTCTGAAAGAAAATCGTGAAACAAGAGAAAAAACAATGAATATTGCTGTGATCAGTACTTATGTTGACAGTTATATTTTTCCTAATATCATCAAAGGAATTGAGAAAATTTTATCACTCAAAGGCTATATGGTTCAGATTGCCTTCACAAATAACAGAATAGACAGAGAACGTATGATCATCCAAAATATTCTTGATAAGAATAATATTGATGGTCTCATTGTTGAGGCAACCAAAAGCGCACTCCCAAATCCTAACATTCCATTTTATCAGGAAGTACTGAACAGAAATATTCCGATTCTTTTTTTCAACAGCTACTATCCTGCACTGAAAGCTCCGCATATTTCACTGAATGATAAAAAAATGGCTGCGAAAGCGACTGATTACCTGATAAGATGTGGACATAAAAAAATCGCTGCCATTTTCAAAGCCGATGATGGACAGGGACATTTAAGATATGCTGGTTATAGTGAAGCAATGCTAAGAGCTGGGCTGATGATCAATGATACGAATATCTTCTGGATGGACACAGAGGACGTTAAAAATTTCCGACTGGAAGGCAACAGAGTTCTTTCCAGAATTGGTGACTGTTCTGCGGTATTCTGTTATAATGATGAAATAGCATTTCATCTGATGGAAATCTGTGAACAGGAAAAAATTGCAGTTCCGGAAAAATTGTCAATTATCAGTATTGATAATTCTAACCTTGCGATCTTAAGTGACGTTTTGATCACATCTATTCCACATCCGATGGAAGGGCTTGGAAAGAAGGTTGCTGAAAATCTGCTTGCAATGATCGATGATCCGGATTTCGATGGTAATTATGAGTTCGAGACCGAAATAATTATACGTGATTCAGTCAGACAAATTGGCGGAGAAATGCAGTATTGACAAAAAGGAGAAGAAAAATTTGATGGAAGAAAAAGGAAAAAAACCAAATCTCACAAAGGGAACGCTGATTTTAAGAACTGTAGTTGCATTGTATTTACTTTACACAGTATACCAGCTCATGCCTTCGTTAAAGACAGCGACAGGGAAAGATCTGATTTTTGTAGTAGCTGCAATGGTGATTTTTACAGCAATTGCAATACCGCTTGCGGCATTTTCGATCAAAGCACTGGTCAAAGGAGAATTTGTTGACCCTGCTGCAGGAACAGCAAATGAAACACAGGAAGATCCACAAGAATCCTTGGATACAGCAGATGACAATCATGATGAAGCAGATCAAGAAAGTGCTTCTGATCATAATGACGAGCAGGATACAGCAGAATAATCTATTTTGCTGTATTTGTATTATTATAGAAAAAGTTTGGAGGATTCCATGACAAAGAAAAATGGACGAGCCAAATATTATGTTCTAATGGAAAGTCTGAAACAGGATATTACGGATGGAAAAATAAAGCCTGGCGATAGAATTCCTTCGGAAAACAGACTTTCCGAAATATTCCAGGTGAGCAGACATACTGTTAGAAAAGCATTGTCGATTTTAGAGAATGAAGGTCTGCTGGAGGCAAGTCATGGCCTTGGAACCTTTTGTACTGACCGGGCAAGAAATCATAGCAGTTCTCACAATATTGCTGTTATTACGACTTATATTTCGGATTATATTTTTCCGAGGCTCATACAGGGAATGGATAAGATCCTGACTGAAAAAGGGTATAGCATAATCCTGAAAAATACCGGAAACAGTCAGAAAAATGAAGCACGTGCTTTAGATGATATTTTAACAAAAAATATTGATGGTCTCATTATAGAACCAAGCAAGAGCGAGATTTTCTGCAGACATATGCATTTATATGAGGCAATGGACAGATTACGGATCCCATATGTTTTTATTCAGGGAACTTATCCGCAGATGAAGGAAAAACCGCATATTATTATGGATGATGTTCAGGGAAGTTATCTGGTCACAAAATATTTGATTGAACTGGGGCATAATAAAATTATTGGTATTTTTAAGATTGATGATACGCAGGGAGCTGCAAGGCATAAGGGGTATATCAGAGCATTGACAGAAGCGGATATCCCATATGATCCTGATGCAGTGATCACATTTCATACAGAAGACAGAGATACAAAACCTTCTGCCATGATCGCTGATTTTATTACAAGAGGAGTTGCTATGGATGCGATCGTCTGCTATAACGATCAGGTCGCAATGGATGTGATCAAAATATTGAATTTAAAGGGAATCCGTGTGCCGGAAGATGTTTCGGTTACTGGATATGATAACTCGCTGATTGCACAGAATGGCCCGATCAGGCTGACTACGGTATCACATCCGAAAGAATATCTTGGTGAAATGGCAGCAGAACTTCTCCTTGAAAAAATACAGGGAATTGAAGATGCGGACAGCCGTGTTCCAAGAGTCGTGGCACCTGAGCTGATCATTGGAGAATCCTGCAAAAAACGGTAAAAAAACAACTTGTAGATATGTGCATACAAGTTCTATAATTTCAAGTAACGATAACCGTATTATTTTGATTTAAATCAGGAGGATTGGAAATGAAAACAGGAAAGAATTACAAATTTTGGTTTGCGACCGGCTCACAGGATCTTTATGGTGATACCTGTCTTGCAAATGTGGCTCAACACTCACAGATAATCGTAGAACATTTAAATAAATCAGGAATACTTCCATTTGAAGTCATCTGGAAACCAACATTGATCACAAATGAACTGATCAGAAAAACTTTTAATGAAGCAAATGCTGATGAAGAATGCGCTGGTATTATTACATGGATGCATACGTTTTCACCTGCAAAATCATGGATTATTGGACTTCAGGAGTACAGAAAGCCTTTATTACATTTACACACACAGTTCAACGAAGAGATTCCTTATGACACGATCGATATGGATTTTATGAATGAAAACCAGTCAGCACATGGTGACAGAGAGTATGGCCATATTGTCAGCCGTATGGGAATTGAAAGAAAAGTTGTTGTTGGATACTGGAATGATAAGAATGTTCAGGAAAAAATCGCTGGCTGGATGAGAACTGCAATCGGTGTTATGGAATCCTCTCATATCAGAGTCTGCCGTGTAGCGGATAACATGAGAAACGTTGCGGTTACAGAAGGTGATAAAGTTGAAGCACAAATCAAATTCGGCTGGGAAATTGATGCATATCCTGTGAATGAGATCACAGATTATGTAAAGGATGTTACAGCGGGAGAAGTCAGTGCTCTGTTAGATGAATATTATGCAAAGTACAACATGATCCTGGATGGTCTTGATGCTGCTGAATTTAAAAAACATGTAGCAGTACAGGCAGGAATCGAAATAGGATTTGAGAAGTTTTTGGAAGCAAAAAATTATCAGGCGATCGTAACGCATTTTGGAGATCTTGGTGAATTACAGCAACTTCCTGGTCTCGCGATTCAGCGATTGATGGAAAAAGGATACGGATTCGGTGGAGAAGGTGACTGGAAAACAGCTGCGATGGTCCGCTTGATGAAGATCATGGCTTCCGGCGTAAAAGATGCAAAAGGAACTTCCTTTATGGAAGATTACACCTATAATTTTGTACCAGGAAAAGAAGGAATATTACAGGCACATATGCTTGAGGTCTGCCCAACGATCGCTGACGGAAAAGTATCTGTTCGTGTAAATCCGCTTTCCATGGGAGATCGCGAAGCACCTGCAAGACTTGTATTTACATCCAAAACAGGATCTGGTGTTGCAACATCTCTGATAGACCTTGGAAACAGATTCCGTCTGATCATTAATGCTGTTGACTGTAAACAAGTTGAAAAACCTATGCCAAAACTTCCTGTTGCAACTGCATTCTGGACACCACAGCCAAACCTTCAGGTCGGAGCGGAAGCATGGATCCTTGCGGGTGGAGCACATCATACAGCATTCTCTTATGACCTTACCGTAGAACAGATGGAAGACTGGGCAGCAGCAATGAATATCGAGAGCGTGATCATTGATAATAATACAAATATCAGAACATTAAAGAATGAACTCAGATGGAATAGCATCGCATTCAGATAAAGAATAGTTGAATCACGAAAGGAAATAAATTATGGGAAAGAAATATTCAATCGGCCTTGACTATGGAACACAGTCGGGACGTGCAGTCTTAGTTGACGTATCAAGTGGTGAAGTAATCGCGCAGGCTACAAAAATGTATACACACGGAGTAATGGATGAATTCCTTCCGGATGGAACGAAATTAGAACCTGACTGGGCAATTGAGCATCCGGCAGACTACATTGAAGTTCTGGAAGTTACAGTTCCGGCTGTATTAAAAGAATCTGGAGTGGATCCTGCAGATGTAATTGGTATGGCAATTGATTTTACGGCCTGCACCATGCTTCCTGTTGACAAAGATGGGATGCCTTTATGCTTTAAAGAAGAATTAAAGAGCGTACCACATGCATGGTTAAAACTTTGGAAACATCATGCAGCACAGTATGAAGCAAATAAACTGAACCAGATCGCAGAAGAAAGAGGAGAAGACTTTCTTGCGAGATATGGTGGTAAAATTTCATCTGAATGGATGTTCCCTAAGATCATGCAGATTCTGGATGAAGCACCTGAGATCTATGATATGGCTGACAGATTTATGGAAGCGACCGACTGGGTCACCATGCAGATGACAGGAGCGGAAGCAAGGAACAGCTGTACTGCAGGATATAAAGCAATGTGGCATAAGAAAAAAGGATATCCATCCAAAGATTTCTTTAAAGCACTTGATCCGAGACTTGAAAATGTTGTAGAAGACAAACTTAGCACAAATATTTTCCCACAGGGAGCAAAAGCAGGAGAACTGACAGAAGAAATGGCAGCAAAAACAGGTCTTCTTCCGGGAACAGCTGTAGCTGTAGCCAATGTTGATGCACATGTTGCAGTACCTGCTGTTGGAATCACTGGACCAAATAAAATGCTGATGATCATTGGAACTTCTACCTGTGATATCATGTGCTCCGAAGTTGAAAAAGAAGTACCTGGTATGTGTGGTGTCGTTGAAGATGGCGTCCTCCCAGGATTTTACGGATATGAAGCAGGACAGTCCTGCGTTGGCGATCATTTTGAGTGGTTCGTTAAGAACTGTGTTCCAGCTTCCTATTATGATGAAGCAAAAGAAAAAGGAATGTCTGTTTACAAGTTGCTCGGTCAGAAGGCAGACAACTTAAAGATCGGTGAGAGCGGACTGGTCGCACTTGACTGGTGGAATGGTAATCGTTCTGTTTTAGTTGACGTAGATCTTACAGGTATGATGCTTGGTATGACATTGACCACCAAAGCAGAAGAAATGTACCGTGCACTGATCGAAGCAACTGCATATGGCAAGAAGATGATCATTGATACATTTGAAGAAGCAGGAGTTCCGGTAGACGAATTATATGCATGTGGTGGAATTGCAAAAAAAGATCCTATGATGATGCAGATCTACGCTGACGTTACCAATAAAGAAATCTTCATTGGTGAATCAGATCAGGCACCAGCACTTGGATCCGCTATGTTTGGCGCGGTTGCGGCAGGGGCAGCAAAAGGTGGATATGACTCTATCTTCGATGCAGCAAAAGTCATGGGTAAAGTTGAAGAAAGAACCTATAAACCAATTCCTGAAAATGTGGAAGCATACAGCAAGCTTTATGCGGAGTTCAAGATCCTTCATGATTATTTTGGAAAAGGAACCAACGATGTAATGAAACGTCTTAAAAAGATTAAGGCTGAAGCCAGAAAATAATCAATTGAAAACGGTTCTGCTTCCGGATATTTGGAAGAAGAACCGGTTTTCATGTACCTAGATGAGCCTATCGTACAGAAATGGAGAAAACAATGCTGGAAGAATTAAAAAAAATCGTTTATGAAGCAAATATGGACCTTCCCAAATATGGTCTGGTCACTTTTACATGGGGAAATGTAAGCGCTATTGACAAAGAAACAGGTTATTTTGTGATTAAACCAAGTGGTGTGGATTATGAAAAACTGACACCGGAAGACATGGTCGTTATGGATCTTCAGGGAAATAAGATCGAAGGAAACTATAATCCTTCTTCTGATACAGATACACACATCGAATTATATAAAGCGTGTCCGGAAATTGGTGGGATCGTTCATACACATTCATCCTGGGCAACAAGCTGGGCACAGGCAGGAAGAAGCATTCCATGTTATGGAACAACACATGCAGATTATATTTATGGAGAAGTACCATGCCTGCGCTGTCTGACAAAAGAAGAGATCGATGGTGCGTATGAGAAAAATACTGGATTATTGATTGCTGATTATTTTAAAGACAAAGATTTTATGGCGGTACCAGCAGTTCTTTGTAAAAATCATGGACCTTTCACATGGGGAAAGAATGCGCATGATGCAGTTCACAATGCAGTAGTGCTGGAAGAAGTTGCCAAGATGGCAGCCAGATGTGAAATGATCAACAAAGATGTATTACCGGCACCAGGCGAGCTTCAGGACAAGCACTATTTCAGAAAACATGGTGCAAACGCATATTATGGACAGAAAAGTGAATAAGAATGAATTAAAAAGGCAAGAAAGTGCTATTAATTAAGCAAAAAACGGACAGTTAACACACTTGTAACTTTTTGTCATGTATAGTATTCTATCTAGAGAACACAAGAGATACCAGAACCATATGTTATGGAGGAGAAAAAATGAACAATCTTGAACTTTCAAAAAAAGCCAATGAAGTTCGAAAGAGCATCGTAACCGCTGTCCACAGCGCAAAAGCAGGACATCCGGGTGGATCACTTTCAGCGGCTGATCTCTTTACTTATTTATATTTTGAAGAAATGAACATCGATCCTCAGGATCCTAAAAAGGAAAACAGGGATAGATTTGTACTTTCAAAAGGACATGTAGCTCCGGGACTTTATTCCGTACTTGCTCACAGAGGATATTTTCCTGTTGAAGATTTAAAGACACTTCGTCACCTCGGATCATATCTTCAGGGACATCCTGATATGAAACACATTCCTGGAGTTGATATGTCCAGCGGATCACTTGGACAGGGACTTTCAGCAGCAGTTGGAATGGCACTCTCAGCAAAAATGGATGGAAAAGATTACAGAACTTATGCATTATGCGGAGATGGTGAAATCCAGGAAGGACAGATCTGGGAAGCAGCAATGTTTGCAGGTCATAGAAAACTTGATAATCTTGTTGTGATCGTTGATAATAACGGTCTGCAGATCGATGGTAAAATTGATGACGTATGTTCTCCATACCCAATCGATAAAAAATTCGAAGCGTTCAATTTCCATGTGATCAACATCAGTGCACATGATTTTGATGAAATGAGAGCAGCATTTAAAGAAGCAAAAGAAACAAAAGGAATGCCAACGGCAATCGTAATGCATAGTGTAAAAGGTAAGGGAGTTTCCTTTATGGAAAATCAGGCAGCTTGGCATGGAACAGCTCCAAATGATGATCAGTATGCAGTTGCTATGGAAGATTTAGAGAAAGTAGGTGCAGCAATATGTCAGAAGTAAAGAAAATTGCAACAAGAGAAAGTTATGGAAATGCACTGGTAGAGATGGGTGCAGAATATCCTAATCTGGTCGTACTTGATGCTGATCTTGCAGCAGCTACCAAAACAGGAGTTTTTAAAAAAGTATATCCTGACAGACATATCGACTGTGGGATCGCAGAATGTAATATGACAGGAATTGGTGCAGGACTTGCAACAACTGGCAAGATCCCATTTATCAGTACCTTTGCAATGTTCGCAGCAGGTCGTGCATTTGAACAGGTGAGAAATTCAATCGGATATCCTCATTTAAATGTAAAGATCGGTGCAACACATGCCGGAATTACTGTTGGTGAAGATGGTGCATCTCACCAGTGTAACGAAGATATCGCATTAATGAGAACAATTCCAGGAATGGTAGTTATTTCCCCAAGTGATGATATTGAAGCAAAAGCTGCAGTCAGAGCTGCAATGGAATATGACGGACCAATGTACTTACGTTTTGGTAGAGCAGCAGTACCAGTAATCAATGACAATCCGGAATACAAATTTGAAATTGGAAAGGGTGTACTTCTGCGTGAAGGAAGTGACCTTACCATCATTGCAAACGGAATCTGCGTCAGCGAATCACTTGCAGCGGCAGAAAAACTTGCAGAAGAAAACATCAGTGTTCGTGTGATCAACATTCATACGATCAAACCACTGGATGAAGAAATCGTTATAAAAGCAGCAAAAGAGACTGGAAAGATCGTAACAGTAGAAGAACATTCTGTAATCGGCGGACTTGGAAGCGCTGTCTGTGATGTTGTTTGTGCAAAAGCACCGGTACCAGTATATAAAATTGGTATGCAGGATGTATTTGGAGAATCAGGATCAGCAGGGGCTCTTGTTAAAAAATATGAACTTGATGCTGAAGGAATCTACAGACAGATCAAATCTTTTTTAGCATAGTATGATGTTGTCCGAATGGATGAAACATTAATTAAATCATAAAGTCTGGGCAGAATGACAGGTTTCATTCTACCCAGACTTTTTTTGTATGATCTTTCTCTTTGTATAAAAATGACACAATCGTCAGTTTGACAAGCCTGAAATTCTGTGCTATTGTTAAAAAGTATAAGCAGTTATAATAATGATAGATAAGTGCTGACGATTGATTATGACAAGTCATATAGAGTGAAAAGCAATGATGAAGAAAGTACATTTGCTGTTACATCTACAGAGAACCCTTATGAGAATGATGATTCTTACTGCTGAGAGAGGGAATGTAAGACAAGTGGAAAATGGCTTCTGAGCAGCGCACCGAACCAAATCTGGTAAGATTGCGACAGGGTTTCGCCCGTTACAGCGGATGGGTATCTGAAATATTGTTCATATAAGATCATGGTAGTATTTCACGTACTTTCAGAGATCTCTTCTGTGAAGAAGAGATGAAAAGAAGTGGTAACACGGTGCACAGTCGTCTTCTCAAAGTTCATACTTGGAGAGGGCTTTTTTTATTTTAAAACATGGATGGAGGAATATTATGGAAAAACAAAAGTATTATATTACAACAGCGATCGCATATACTTCCGGGAAACCACATATCGGAAACAGCTATGAGATCGTTCTTGCAGACAGTATCGCAAGATTTAAAAGAAAACAGGGCTTTGATGTATTTTTTCAGACAGGAACAGATGAACATGGTCAAAAGATCGAAATGAAAGCTGCCGATGCAGGCATCACACCAAAAGAATTTGTAGATGGTGTTGCTGATACGATCAAAGAACTATGGGACCTGATGGACACATCGTATGATAATTTTATCAGAACAACTGATACCTATCATGAAAAACAGGTGCAGAAAATATTTAAGAAGCTATATGAGCAGGGAGATATTTATAAAGGTTCTTATGAAGGATTATACTGTACTCCGTGCGAATCTTTCTGGACAGAATCACAGCTTGTAGATGGAAAATGCCCTGACTGTGGCAGAGAAGTCAAACCAGCCAAAGAAGAGGCGTACTTCTTTAAAATGAGTAAATATGCTGACAGGCTGATCAACCATATTAACGAGCATCCAGAGTTCATCCAGCCGGTTTCGAGAAAGAACGAGATGATGAATAACTTTCTCCTTCCGGGATTGCAGGATCTGTGTGTATCCAGAACATCCTTCAAATGGGGAATCCCTGTTGATTTTGATGACAGACATGTAGTTTATGTATGGCTAGATGCGCTTACCAATTATATTACAGGAATCGGCTATGACTGCAATGGAGAATCGACGCAGCAGTATCAGAACCTCTGGCCGGCAGATCTTCATCTGATCGGGAAAGATATTGTCAGATTCCATACAATTTACTGGCCCATTTTCTTAATGGCTCTTGGCGAACCACTTCCAAAGCAGGTATTTGGTCATCCATGGCTTTTACAGGGAGATGGAAAAATGAGTAAATCCAAAGGAAACGTATTATATGCTGATGATCTTGTTTCCTTTTTTGGAGTGGACGCTGTCAGATATTTTGTACTTCATGAAATGCCATTTGAAAATGATGGTGTGATTTCATGGGAACTCATGGTCGAAAGAATGAATGCTGACCTGGCAAACACGCTTGGAAATCTGGTCAACAGAACGATTTCCATGAGCAATAAGTACTTTGATGGTGTTGTTGAGAATAAAGGGGTGGAGGATTCATTTGACGCAGACCTGAAGCTTGTCGTAACACAGACAAAAGCCAAAGTGGAAAAGAAAATGGAAACACTGCGTGTTGCGGATGCACTGACTGAGATCCTTGCGTTATTCAAAAGATGTAATAAGTATATTGATGAAACTGAGCCATGGGTACTTGCAAAAGACGAAGACAAGAAAGAAAGACTGGCGACAGTTCTTTATAATCTATCAGACTGTATCATGACAGGAGCTTCCTTAATAGAACCATTTATGCCAAAAACTGCAGAAAAAATTGCAGCACAGATGAATTGTTCTTTGCGTGAATTTGATGAGCTGGAAGAACTTGGAAAGTTCCCGAATGGAACAAAAGTCACACAGACCCCAGAGATTTTATTTGCAAGATTAGATGTAAAAGAAGTGCTGGAACGTGCAGAAGAAATGTTCACAAAAAGAGAAGAGCAGTCTGACAGTCAAAAAGAAAATGAAGACGGACAGGAATCAGAACAAAATTTTATTGAGATGGAAGCAAAACCAGAAATCACTTATGAAGATTTTGCAAAGCTGCAATTCCAGGTCGGAGAAATTATTTCCTGCGAAGAAGTAAAAAAATCAAAGAAGCTTCTTTGCTCCCAGGTCCGGATCGGTAAAGAGATCAAACAGATCGTATCAGGCATTAAGAAAGATTACACACCGGAACAAATGGTAGGGAAAAAAGTAATGGTCCTTGTAAATTTAAAACCTGCAACACTTGCAGGCATGTTGTCAGAGGGTATGCTTCTGTGTGCAGAAGATGCCGATGGAAATCTGTCACTTATGGTACCTGAGAAAATGATGCCGCCGGGAGCGGAAATCTGCTGATATTGTGTATGAGCCAATAGAATGGAGAAATTATGGTCAGAAGAGAAGAATTGTTTTATGACTCCAGAGACGGCGAAAGCCGCATTCATGCAATTAAATGGGTTCCTGAAACGGAACCGGTCGGAATTTTACTTATCGTTCACGGAATGGCAGAGCATATAAAAAGATATGACAGATTTGCACGTTTTCTGGCTGAGAAAGGGATTCTGGTAGCTGGAAATGATCATCTCGGGCATGGAGAATCGGCAAATGGGAGATATGGGTATTTTTGTAAAAAGGATGCTTCTTTAGTTGTTGTTAAAGATGTCCACAGATTAAAGAAGCTAATGCAGGAAGAACATCCAGGAATCCCGATCATGATTCTTGGACATAGTATGGGTTCTTTTATTACCAGAAATTATCTGCTTCGCTATGCAAAAGGAATTGATGGTGTCATTTTGTCCGGAACCGGAACAAAAGATTCAGCTACGCTTCTTATGACGATTGGACTGATTCGGATACTGTCTTTATTCCAGGGATGGAAGCATAGAAGTAATCTGGTAAACACGCTTGCTTTTGGCAGCTTTAATAAAAAAATCAGACCTCGCAATTCGGTCTTTGACTGGCTTTCTACTGACCGGAAGACGGTTGAAGATTATATGAATGATCCTGAATGTGGATTTACTTTTACCTTAAATGGATTTGATACACTGAGCAGACTGATCTATCAGCTGAAAAACACAGATGAACTGAAGAAAATACCACCGTTACTACCCATGCTTCTTATAGCCGGTGAAGAAGACCCGACTGGAAACTATGGAGCAGGCGTGAAAAAGGTATATCAGGAATATCTGGATGCAGGTCTGACGAATGTTAAAATGACATTATTCGAAGGCATGAGACATGAAGTGTTAAATGAACAGGACTATCAAAAAGTATATGAGTCTATTTATCAGTGGATTCAGACTAAGGTTCTGTGACGGATATTATGAATGCTTGTTGGTAGTATGGAAAGGAAATTGTTATGAATAGAATTAAAAAAAGTCTGTTGCTGTTCCTGCTGGTATTTTTATTTGGCGGAATACAGGTCAATGCAGCCCAGGATGAAACGGCAGCGGATACAGGGATCTCTACTTTGAATGAGGGCGAGACATTTATTGCTTTTGGTGCTGATCTGACAGAGGAACAAAAAGCAGAAGTGGTTCGAATTTTTGGATTATCTGATGAAGAACTCTCAAAAGCAGTGGTGGTAACAGTGACAAATGAAGAAGAGCACCAGTACCTCGCTGATTATCTTGAATCTTCAGTGATTGGAACAAAATCCCTGTCCAGTGTACTGGTGCGAAAAGCAGAAGCAGGACACGGAGTCGTTGTAACGACCAAGAATATCACATATTGTACAACAGGTATGTATCGAAATGCTTTACTGACTGCAGGTGTGGAAGATGCTGATATTATTGTTGCAGCCCCCACTCCCATTTCCGGAACGGCAGGTCTGATCGGAGCGATCAGAGCATATGAAAAGATGTCCGGAGAAACAGTATCGGAAGAAAGCCTTGACACAGCATTAAATGAGCTGGTAGCTACCGGTGAAATTGCAACGGTAGCGAAATCTGCAGATGATGCAAAAGTAGAAGAACTGATAGCATACATTAAAGCTAAGCTGGCAGCAGGTGAACTGGAAACAGAAGAAGACATCCGTAATGCAGTGATTGAAGGCGAAGAAAAATTTGGTGTAGATCTTTCTGACGAAGATGTTGATAAAATTGTCAGTCTCATGAAAAAAATTGAGACACTTGGAATTGATCCCGAGCTGCTTTTGAGCCAGGCAAAGGATTTATACGATAAGTTTGGAGATGGTCTTTTAGAAGATCCAGAAAGTGCGATCAAGGACGCAGCAGGAAATATGGTGAAGAGTGCATTTACTGAAATGGTAGAGAACATCAAGACTTCAATCACCGATTTCTTTAAAAACCTGTTTCGTTAAAAATCTATTTCATCAGACTGGGGTTTGGTTCATGAATGAGAAGCTTTTACAGTATCCGATCAGATTTGCTTACAAAGACGAATGGAATGATATCATCCAGATGGTCTGGAAAACTTTTTTAAAGTTCGAGGCACCTGATTATCCCGAAGAGGGAATTAAGAATTTTAATGAGTTTATAACAGATCATACATTGTTTCGTATGTTTGAAAAAGGATACTACAGGGTCATGGTCGCACTGGATGGGAAGAAAATAGCTGGTGTGATTTCGGTAAGAGATTCTTCCCATATCTCTTTGTTATTTGTTGAAGAGCCCTATCATAACAGAGGGATCGGTAAAAGCCTGATCGAAGAAATGCAGGAATATCTTACACTCGAGGAAGGCATTACAAAAATTACTGTTAATTCATCACCCTATGCTGTCGGCTTCTACCACAATATAGGGTTTACTGACACAGGTCTGGAACAGATGTCAGGTGGAATTCGTTTTACACCTATGGAAAAGATTTTATAGGAGGTTACAAATGGAATACATCAGCAGTAAAAATATTGTTCTTCTGATCTGTGATACTTTAAAATTACTTGACCGTACCCTGATCGAGCATGGCGAGCGAACAGCATATATTGTATATAAAATGCTGGAGGCTGAAGGAAGCTATGAATTATTTGAGATAGCAGATTATGCATTTTTAGCTATGATTCATGATATGGGAGCATATAAAACGGAAAAAATGGAGGATCTGATCCTATTTGAAACAAAGAATTATATGCCGCACTCCATCTATGGTTATTTATTTTTAAAATATCTTTCTCCGCTTGAGAAAGAGTCAAAGATACTCCTGTACCACCATATAAATTGTGAAGACTATCATGAAATAGATTATCCACTTCTTCAGATCGCATCCTATATCTATCTGGCAGACAGACTGGATATCTATCATCAGTCTCTGGGAGATTCTTTCAGCATAGAAATGTTAAAAAAATATGAGGGTACTCGTTACACCCATGAGGCAATCACATTGCTTGAAAAAGCAATGGAATCGAACCAGATCATCAGTAAACTGAATGACAGGTCGCATCTGGGCGAACTAGATGAGCTGTTTGATTACATCATGTTCAATAATGATGATAAGAAAAAATATCTTGATATGCTGATGCAGTGCAAAGGTTTGCAAAATGAGAAAGCAGTTATGGAGACCATGATCTGCAGCTGTATTGCAGAAGAGATGGGCAAGAAAATGTATTTGACTGCAGAAGAGATGGGTAACCTTTATTATGGTGTATTGACACATGATATTGGAATGCTTGCGGTTCCTGAAGAAATTCTTCATCTTCCAAGAAAATTAACGGAAGAAGAAATGAAAATAGTAAGGAATCACATTACGATGGAAGAAAAGATTCTCCGTGTCAGATTAAGAGAATCTGTGGCAGATATTGCAGTGGCACATCATGAACGTGCAGATGGAAGTGGTTATCCAAAAGGACTGCATGATAAAGATATGAATGACTCTCAGAGAATTTTGCAGCTTGCAGACAGTGTGACAGCCATGATCAGTAACAGAAAACACAGAAAAGCTCTAAAAAAGGAAGAGGTTCTGAAAAATATTGAAGCTGAAGTAATCAAAGGGCATTATAATAGAAGAACAGCATTTGTTTTTACGGAGAATTACGATGTCATCATGGAAAAAGTCATGGGGAAGACAGAACATCTGCTGGAGATGAATAAGAAACTCGATGCACAGTTTCAAAGTGCAATTGCCAGGCAAAAGCATTTGGAAGAGCAGTAAGAAATAAAAGCAGCCAATACTGGCCGCATACAGAATGGAGAAAAACATGAATAAGTTATTTGATAATGAAGGACCATTGATGTCTTTTTTAAGTAAACTGGCAGATCTGGTATGGCTGAACATACTGACCATTATTTTCTGTATTCCGATCATCACCGCAGGGGCATCATTAACAGCAATGTATACTGTAACCATAAAAATGGTCAACAAAGAGGAAGGATATATTGCAAGAAATTTTTTTAATGCCTTTAAGAAAAACCTCAAACAGGCTACAATCATCTGGATTGGCGTGTTGTTTGCATCCATTTTGTTCTATGGCGATTACAGAATTGTAACTTACTCAGGAATTGCTTTCCCAAAGGCACTTCCTATTGCACTGACTGCAGTTCTGTTATTAATGTATTGTACTTATCTTTATGTATTTCCAGTGCTTTCAAGGTACGACAATACAATTAAAAATACAATAAAAAATTCATTTTTATTAAGCATCAGTAATTTGCCAAAGACACTCCTGATCATCGCAATTCATCTGATACTTCCGGTAGCGGTATATTTTTCACAGGCGTTGCTGCCGATCATGTTCTTAATGGGACTTACTTTGCCTGCATATGCATCATCAATGCTGTTCGCTGGAATCTTTAAGAAACTCGAAGAAAAAATGGAAGAAGACAAGGAAGGCCAAACTTCAGAGCATGAATCAGACAAGTAGGCAATCTGCATAGAAATGTTTCGAAATGTTGTTAAATCTGCATATGCCAAAAAAATGAAAATTGTAAAATAAGCATTTTTTACAATCAGAACTAAAATATTTGTGGAATAGTGGCATAGTAATTTAAAAACCTTTTCGCTATACTTATCACAGTAACAGTTACTTATCGCTGTAATTTTATTTTTCAGGAGGCAAACAAAAATGGCAAGTTTATCACTCAAAAACATTTGCAAAGCTTATCCTAACGGATTTGAAGCCGTTAAAGATTTTAACCTTGATATTAATGACAAAGAGTTCATCATTTTCGTTGGACCATCAGGTTGTGGTAAATCTACTACACTTCGTATGATCGCAGGACTTGAAGATATTACTTCAGGTGAATTAAGAATTGGGGACAGAATCGTTAATGATGTTGAACCAAAAGACAGAGATATCGCAATGGTATTCCAGAACTATGCGTTATATCCTCATATGACTGTATATGATAACATGGCTTTTGGTCTTAAATTAAGAAAAGTTCCAAAAGATGAAATCGATAAAATGGTAAGAGAAGCAGCTCAGATCCTTGACTTAACACCACTTCTTGATCGTAAACCTAAAGCTTTATCAGGTGGACAGAGACAGCGTGTTGCTATGGGACGTGCGATTGTTCGTAATCCAAAAGTATTCCTTATGGATGAACCTTTATCAAACCTTGATGCAAAATTAAGAGTTCAGATGCGTATCGAGATCGCAAAGCTTCACCAGAGACTTGGTACTACCATCATTTATGTTACACATGACCAGACAGAAGCTATGACACTGGGAACCAGAATCGTTGTTATGAAAGACGGTCTGATCCAGCAGGTAGATACACCACAGAATTTATATGAAAAACCACAAAACCTTTTTGTAGCTGGTTTCATGGGATCACCACAGATGAACTTCCTTGACGCAGTTGTTGAAGCAAAAGGTGATACAGTAGTATTAAAAACAGCAGGAAATGCTATTGCACTTCCACCTGCAAAATCAAAGAAGCTGATCGAAGGCGGATATGTTGGAAAAACCGTAGTATTCGGTATTCGTCCTGAAGATGTTTACGATTCAGAAATGTTCATCGAAACATCACCACAGAGCGTATTTGAAGCAGCTATTAAAGTATACGAATTACTTGGTGCAGAAGTATATCTGTATTTTGATCTTGAAGGTTTCCCAATGACAGCAAGAGTTGATCCTCGTACGACAGCAAGACCGGGGGATGTTGTTAAATTTGCAATAGATGTAGAAAAAATACATGTATTTGACAAAGAAACAGAACAGGTTATCACAAATTAATCAGACAAAGGAGATGCAACAGCATCTCCTTTATTTTTTCAGATTGCACTTTGAAAAAAAATGATTTATCATAAAAAGCAGGAAGAATAAAAGAAGGATGTGTATAACATGATATCAAATCAGATTATTCAGAATAGTGTAGAAGAATTAAAGGCAATAACAAGAGTTGATTTTTGTGTCATTGATCTGGAAGGAATGATCGTGGCGTCAACTTTTGATAAGATGGAACTGGACGTTGCACTGATGCTTAATTTTGCGGAATCTCCTGCAGACAGTCAGATCATTGCAGGGAATCATCTTCTTAAAGTCATGGATGATGGTGATGTGGCATATATCCTGATCGCAAGAGGCAGTCATGAGGATGCCTATATCATTGGAAAGGTTGCAGTTGCACAGATTCAGAACCTGATGATCGCATATAAAGAAAAATTTGATAAGAACAGCTTTTTCCAAAATCTGATTCTTGACAATCTGTTACTGGTAGATATTTATAACAGAGCAAAGAAGCTTCATATTCAGGATGAGGTAAAGCGGGCTGTCTTTTTAATAGAAACCAAGTCTGACAAAGACAGTGACACAATGGAGACTTTAAAGAGTCTGTATTCTTCACATGCAGGTGATTATGTAACAGCTGTTGATGAAAGAAATATCATTCTGATCAAGTCACTTCATGCAACTGTAGAGTATGATGAGCTGGATGGAATTGCTAATACGATTGTTGATATGATGAGTACCGAAGCCATGATGGCTGTAAAAGTATCCTATGGTACGATCGTTGATGAATTGAGAGAAGTATCAAAATCTTATAAAGAAGCTAAAATGGCGTTGGATGTTGGTAAGATCTTCTATATGGAGAAGAATGTCATTGCCTATAAAACACTTGGGATTGGAAGACTGATCTATCAGCTTCCTATTAATCTTTGCAGAATATTCATTCAGGAAATCTTTGGTGAAAATGTGCCAACGGATATTGATGAAGAGACGATTACGACGATCAACAAGTTCTTTGAAAACAATCTGAATGTATCTGAGACATCCAGACAGTTGTTCGTGCATAGAAATACACTTGTGTATCGAATTGAAAAACTACAGAAAAGAACCGGTCTTGATATCAGGACTTTTGATGATGCACTTACGTTAAAAATCGCACTGATGGTAGTAAACTATATGAATTACCTTGACAGTCTTGAATAATATGCTGATCTAATTTATTTGTTATTATTATAAAATTAGTCAGCCAGCAGAGATCATTTGACGGGGATCATTCAATACCACGAAGGCTTACTGTCGGAATATAGGGTCTGATTATTTCCAGGTAATGTTCAAGGGTTTTTCTGTCAGGTGCACTGAGACCTTTTTGAATTACATGATCGCTATGTTTATATGGTTGCAGATAATATGCATCTGCTCCTTGCAGCCAGAGACCGATCTGCTCCATATCAGTAGCCGTATGCAGGCCAGATACCAATGTTGTGCGGAATTCATAGGGAAGAACACCTGATTTAAGAAATGATACAGAGTCTCTGATCTTTTCCAAAGAAACCGATGTAATACCGGCAGTTTTTTGGTAGGAAGATTCACAGGATTTGATATCCATAGCGACATAATCCAATAACCCTTTTTTAAAAAGGGTTATTATCATGTCCGGATTGGTGCCATTGGTATCTAATTTGATCAAATATCCAAGAGATTTAAGTTCCATGATAAAAGTCTCAAGATCATTCTGTAAAGTTGGTTCTCCGCCTGTGATACAAACACCGCTCAATAGATGCTTTCTTTTTTTGAGAATGGTAAGCACTTCGTTTGTATCAATGAGAGGAACGGAAGAGGGATCCAGTACAAGTGAAGCATTATGACAAAAAGGACATCTGAAATTACAGCCACCGGTAAATATGGTTGCAGCAACATGTCCGGGATAGTCGAGTAAAGTTGTTTTCATAAAACCGTGTATTTGCATATGAGTCATCTCCTGTGCATGAATATAGCATTAGTATAGCAGAGGTTATCACAGAAGGGTAGCGTATGAAAGAAGAAATGGACCGAGATCAAAAATTTATGAAGGAAGCCATAAAACTTGCCAGGAAAGCGTATCAGCTTGGAGAGGTTCCGATTGGCTGCATCATAGTATATGAAAATAAAATTATTGGAAGAGGCTATAATAGAAGAAATACCGATAAAAATACACTTGCACATGCTGAGATCAGTGCTATCAACAAAGCCTCTAAAAAAATGGGAGACTGGAGACTGGAAGGATGTACTTTATATGTGACATTGGAACCATGTCAGATGTGTTCAGG
>JAQVCQ010000139.1 GCA_028689715.1 Lachnospiraceae bacterium | reverse complement strand
TCTAATATAGAAGGAAATGCAAAATGCAGTGGACACTCTGAATGTGATGCGATCATTATGGATGAGGCAACTGTGAATGCAGTTCCCGGACTTTTAGCGAACAATATTGATGCTGCCCTGATCCATGAAGCTGCCATTGGTAAGATCGCCGGTGAGCAGATCATGAAGTTAAAAACACTTGGATTGACAGAAGCAGAAGCAGAAGAACGGATCGTGAATGGATTTTTAAAATAATCCAACACGTAAGAAATGAGGAGTCCTGAATGAAGGATGAAAAGATTGTAGCCGGAATGCTGGATATCGGAGAGGCACTGCTGACTTCAGGCGCTGAGGTGAACAGGATCGAAGATACGATCATCAGGATCGGAGAGGCCTATGGTTTTGTCAGAGTCGATGTGCTGACGATCACTGCCAGTATTGTGCTGACGGTACATACTGCCCAGGGAGAAAGTCTGACTCAGACCAGAAGAATCAGGAAAACAGAAATAAATATGGAAAGGGTGGATAAACTGAACGCTCTTTCCAGAACGATATGTGAAACGAAGCCGGAACTGGAATATGTGGAACAACACCTTGAACTGATCAGAAATACAAGTCATTATTCTGAAGCGGTGATGATGCTTGCATATATTATGGTTGCGGCATCTTTTACTGTTTTTTTTGGAGGGAACGCAGTGGATGCACTGATTTCTGCGATTTCTTCCATATTGGTGCGTTTACTTGTCAGGATAGGAACAAGGATCAGAATGAATCCGATCTTTCAGAATATGATGTGTGCAGCGGCGGCAGGGCTGTTCGTTCTGGCGCTTTCAAAGCTGGGACTGCAGTTCAATACGGACAGCATTGTGATTGGCAACGTGATGTTACTGATTCCGGGACTGGCACTGACCAGTGCACTGCGTGATATCATAGGTGGGGATCTGATCACCGGATCGCTTGTCATGATCGAAGCGGTACTTAAGGCAGTCGCGATCGCACTCGGATTTGCCGTGCTACTGATCGGAGGATGAATATGGAAGAGATGTTACTTCAGATTGCAATGGCCGTGATCGGTTCACTTGGCTTTGCGATCTTCTTCAATACAAGAGGGAAAAAGCTGGCACTGATCGCTGTGGGAAGTGCACTCAGCACGCTGGTCTATTTATTGGTAATGTACCGGACACAGGACAGGGTGGTCAGTACGCTCGCAGGAGCGCTCGTTTCGGCAGCAATTGCAGAAATTATGGCAAGAATGATGAAGACTCCGGTCATTATTTTACTGGTTCCGATCGTGATCCCGCTCGTACCTGGAGGCGATCTGTATTACAGTATGAGATATTTTATTATGGGAAATGCCGAAGAATTCAGTACCAGCTTTCAGTTCATGCTAAAAGAAGCAGCAGCGATCGCAGGCGGTATGATCCTGGTCTCGTTTATCGTGCAGCTCATTTTAAAGAGTAAAAGATATTTTAAAGAAATCAGACATGATGAAATATAAAAGGAATTTTTTAGACGTTTTACATGAATTTAGAGAATTGTGCATGATAAATCATAGACAAATAATCTGATAAAAGCTATAATTTTACTATCGAAAGATTCTTTCGTGTGGTCATAATAGCCTGAAAGAAACTAGAGTTGTAAACATGATTTGCATAAAAACAGATTGGATGAGCGGGGTACTTTTTATGGTGGAAAAAGATACACATCAGGAAGTAGATAAGGAAATCTCAGAATTGCAGCAGGACTATGGAAAATTCCAGGATATGAACGATGAGGTCAGGCCATTTTATGCGACGCTCAGATTATTTTTGATATATGTGATCTTTGGATGTCTTTGGATCTTAACTTCAGACCGGGTACTTTCCTGGATCGTAGGGACAGGAGAACGTTATATTCAGTTCCAGTCCTATAAAGGCTGGTTCTATGTCGGGGTCAGTGGCATCTTATTTTCCCTGTTCATTTTCCGCACATTAAAGCTGTATAAACAGGCAATAGTATCAGTGCTGAAGGGATACGAAGAACTCAGTGCGACTTACGAAGAGCTTTATGCCATGAACCAGGAACTGGACAGTCAGAACAGCCGTCTTGAAAGCCAGAAAGAAGCATTGCTGATCAGCGAGCAGAGATACCAGCTGGCGATCGAAGGCTCCAAAGATGGCATCTGGGAATGGGATATTGTGAATGATGTTTATTATTTATCAGACAGATGGAAGGAAATGTATGGATCCGGCAAGAATAAATTTGATTCCGGAATCAAATCACTTGGTGTATTGATGTATCCCGGTGACTGGGACGTCACAATGAATACGTTGCATCGTTATCTGGATTCAAAACAGGGAATTTATGAAAGCTCATATCGTGTGATCAACAGACAGGGAGAAGTACGCTGGATCTTAAGCCGTGGAAAAGGTTATTGGGATGAGGAAGGGAATCCGATCCGAATTATTGGTTCCCATTCGGATATGACAGAGTTCTTTGAAATGGAAGAACAGTTAAAACGTCTGGCTTATCATGATTCCCTGACAGATCTTCCAAACAGAAATCACATTGAGAAAAAAATAAAAGAAATGATCCATTTAGATGTGCCATTTGCATTGATGGTCATGGATATTGATGATTTTAAAACGATCAATGATATGTATGGACACGCGATCGGGGATATTTATATCAATCACATTGCATCCTTGCTGAAAAAGAACATCGCGGAGAAAGAAATGCCTGCAAGGATCAGTGGTGGCCAGTTCGCAGTGTTGATCGAGTCTGACAAGGAAGAAGAAATCTGTGAAAGAGTAAGAAAGATCCTGACACTGATGAAGACTCCGTGGGAAATGAAAGAACAGAGTTATTTTGGCAGCTGCAGCGCAGGTGTGGCTTATTTTCCGAGACATGCAACAGAATATTCACTGCTTTTACAGGCAGCAGAAATTGCCATGTTCCAGCAAAAAGAAAAAGGAAAAGGCAGCTTTTCCATATTTGAATCCGTCATGTATGACAATAGTCTTAAAATGATGGAAATGCGAAGCGAACTCAGACAGGCAGTGGAACAGGATCAGTTCATGCTCCATTATCAGCCACAGTATGATCTGACAACGGGCGAAATGACTGGCATGGAAGCACTGATTCGATGGAGACATCCTGTAAAAGGATTTATATCACCAATGGAATTCATTCCATTTTCGGAAAAGACAGGTCATATCACACCAATCAGTGAATGGGTATTAAGAACCGCAGTTGAGCAAAAACGTAAATGGGAAGAACAGGGATACAGACCGGCAAAGATGGCGGTCAACTTATCCGGTTACGTGATCACGGATGAAGAAAGCTTAAAACAGATCTGTGATCTGATCGAAGAACTGCAGATCAAAGATGGGGAACTGGAGATCGAAGTGACTGAGACTGCCGTGATGCTCCAGCTCGATCAGGCGAAAGAAAGTCTTGAGAAACTGCGCAATTCAGGTATTACGATTGCAATGGATGATTTTGGAACGGGATATTCTTCTTTGACCTATTTACATACCTTGCCATTCGATATCGTGAAGATCGACAGGGATTTTATCAGAAATATCAGCAGTAGTGAAGATGAAAGCTTTTTATATACGACTGTCATTGATCTTGCCCATAATATGAACCTGACTGTCGTGGCAGAAGGGGTGGAGACGGAAGAGCAAAAAGAATTTTTGATCAGGAACAATTGTGATGTGGGACAGGGGTATTATTTCTCAAGACCTGTACCTGCAGAAGAAATTGAAAAAATATTAAAGGAAGCGTGCGAATGCAAAAACTAGTAACAAGGTTCAGGGTGACGCTGATCGTGACACTGGTGTTGATGTCCTTTCTCATTATTGGAGTAGTTCATTTTCCGATGCACCAGGAACTTGAAAAAGAGACAGCGAATAATTTCAGACTGGAAGCAAGGCTTAATATGCAGATCTTAGAGCAGTACATCGATCTGTGCCTGCTTGGCGCGGAATCACTGGCGAGCAGAAGTGCGATCAGGGATATGGCAGTCGAGTACCATGAAGGCAGGGTCAGTTGGGAAGAGATGCAGGAATTCATCCAACCACGTTATATGGATGGACTGAGCGCAATGCGTTATATTGTCGGTGCTGCCCGCATTATCGATGGGAAAGTCGCAGTTTCATTTGGGGAGCCGGGACTGACGAAGTCTGAATATATCAATGTACCGCAGGAAGAAAGATTTGTACTGATCCACGAAAGCCAGACCATGAATCTGAAGGTCTATATGCCGATCTATGCCGAGGGTGAGATCATTGGGTTTGACGTTGTTTTATTTGATGCGACAGTTGCATTGAATAAGGTCGAAGACAGTCCGTATCAGTTCTCTGTGTTAAGCGACAAAGAAGTAAAATTATTATCAGGTGAGGTGATCTTACTTGGATTTGCAGAAGGAAAGATCTACAGCAATGATGATAATACCTTTTATATTCAGGAGTTTACATCTGGAGAACAGTATTATTATATGACGATTCCCAATCGGATTTTATATCAGAATGTGGATAATCTTACTATCAGGATCACGATCGCAACGATACTTGTCATTCTACTGTCTGTCCTGTTTTCGAATTGGTACATCATGAAGAAAGCACAGGTCGTTCTAAAAGATTCAGAAGAAAGCCGAAGCAGATATAAAGAATATGCGATCAAAGATACACTGACCGGGGCTTATTCCAGAAGATATCTTGAAAAGGTACGGGAAGAGTGGGAGATCGAAAGTGCAGCAGGAGTCTTACAGGCAGTTGTTGTAGTGATGGATATTGATGGCTTCAAGGGATTGAATGACCAATATGGACATGAGGTTGGGGATGAAGCGCTCAGATATCTTGTCAGAGTGATCCTTGGAAATATTAGAAATAATGATATTCTGATCAGGCATGGTGGGGATGAATT
>JAQVCQ010000138.1 GCA_028689715.1 Lachnospiraceae bacterium | reverse complement strand
TTTGTATAAAAAACCTCTTTACAGAAAAATAAAAATGGAATAGAATGAGATTTAGTAAGTTGTATTAATTATACAGGTAATACGCTGAAGAGACGAGTAGAATGGGAAATACATCAGAGAGAGGTGTCTGTAAAAACAGTGCTGGGAACACCTTTGTAGGAAACATTCGAAAACTAACTCTGAGTGGCTCTAATCCGGCCCGGTAATTCCGTTATCATTTTTGAGAGGTCTCAGAGGAATTTGAGACAACCAGGGTGGAACCGCGATCATATCGTCCCTTGCATTACATGTGTAATGCAGGGGATTTTTTAATTCAGCAGATCTGTAGCCATGTTAAGGATAGAAAGGGGAAGCACTATGAAAGAAAAATTAACTGAACTGTTTCGTGGAGAGTATACCTTCAGCAAGCGTGAATTCTGGATCATTATAGCAGCATGTACCTTATTTGGAATGGTAGTGGGGTTGTTCAAAGCACCGTTGACACACGGCATAACAATTGGGAGTAACAATGGAAATACAACAGACAGCTTTATCAACACAGAGGAAGAAGAGCTCTGTGAAAAGGAAAGCTGTTGTTAAAGAAGATAGGAACAAATTAAAATCAGAAAGGGTAGTTTTATGAAAATAGTGTTAAAAGATGGATCTTCAAAAGAATATGGCAGTGCAATGTCTGTGATTGAAATTGCAGCTGATATCAGTGAGGGACTTGCAAGAATGGCATGTGCCGGAGAGATCAACGGAGAAGTCGTTGATCTAAGAACAATAGTAGAGCAGGATTGCGAACTGAACATTCTGACTGCAAATGATCCAAAGGGTCTGAAAGTACTTAGACATACCACTTCACATGTCATGGCTGAAGCTGTAAAACGCCTGTATCCAAGTGCAAAACTTGCAATTGGACCAGCCATTGAAGAAGGATTTTATTATGATTTTGAAGCAGAACCGTTTACCAGAGAGGATCTGGATAAACTAGAAGCAGAAATGAAAAAAATCATAAAAGAAGGTAACAGGCTTGAGAGATTTTCGCTTCCGAGAGAAGAGGCGATCAGGTTCATGGAAGAAAAGCAGGAGCCATATAAAGTGGAACTGATCGGAGATCTGCCGGAGGATGCAGAGATTTCATTCTATTCCCAGGGTGAATTTACAGATCTTTGTGCAGGTCCGCACATGATGAACACAAAGAACATCAAAGCATTTAAACTGATTTCGTCTTCAGGTGCATATTGGAGAGGAAAATCTGAAAACACAATGTTACAGAGAATTTATGGTACTGTATTCAATAAAAAAGAAGAGCTTGCGGCATACCTTGAGCATCTCGAAGACATTAAAAAAAGAGACCACAATAAGCTTGGAAGAGAAATGGAATTGTTCACTACGGTAGATGTCATTGGACAGGGACTTCCACTTTTAATGCCAAAAGGAGCTAAGATCATCCAGACACTTCAAAGATGGATAGAAGACGAAGAAGAAAGACGTGGCTATGTACGTACTAAAACACCTCTTATGGCAAAGAAAGATCTTTATGTCATTTCGGATCACTGGGCTCATTATAAAGAAGGAATGTTCGTTCTTGGAGATGAGGAAAAAGAAGGCGAAGAAGTATTTGCCTTAAGACCTATGACATGTCCTTTCCAGTATTATGTATACAAACAGAGCCAGAAGTCATACAGAGATCTTCCTTTACGTTATGGTGAGACTTCTACACTGTTCAGAAATGAAGAGTCAGGAGAAATGCATGGACTTACCAGAGTCAGACAGTTCACGATTTCAGAAGGTCATCTGATCGTACGTCCTGAACAGATCGAAGATGAGTTCAGAGGATGCGTGGATCTTGCAAAATATTGTCTGCAGACACTTGGACTCGAAAATGATGTTACTTACAGAATGTCGAAATGGGATCCAAATAACAAAGAGAAGTATCTTGGAACAGAAGAGACATGGAATCAAGTCCAGGATATGATGAGAAATATCCTGAATCATATTGGAATCCAGTTTACAGAAGAAGATGGTGAAGCAGCATTCTACGGACCAAAACTTGATATTCAGGCGAAGAATGTGTATGGAAAAGAAGACACCATGATCACGATCCAGCTGGATATGTTCCTTGCAGAACGTTTTGATATGTCTTATGTGGATGTGGATGGAGAGAAAAAACGTCCTTATATTATACATAGAACATCTGTTGGATGTTATGAAAGAACGTTAGCATGGCTGATCGAAAAATATGCAGGAAAGTTCCCGACATGGTTATGCCCAGAACAGGTAAGAATTCTGCCTATTTCTGAAAAATATGCAGCATATGCTGAAAAAGTAGAAGAATCTTTAAAAGCGAACGGTATTCTTACAACTGTAGATAATCGTTCTGAAAAAATCGGTTACAAGATCAGAGAAGCAAGACTTGATAAGATACCATATATGCTGGTTGTTGGACAAAAAGAAGAAGAAGAGAATCTGGTATCGGTCAGAAGTCGTTTTGCCGGTGATGAAGGTCAGAAAGCATTGTCTGAATTTATAGACAGCATCTGTAAAGAAATCCGGACAAAAGAAATCAGACAGGAAGAAAACTGGGAAGAAGTCAAGGCATGAAAATAAAGAATAAGGCAGTTGTGATGGGACATATTCTGGGGGTCTTCACTGCCATCATCTGGGGAACGACATTCATTTCGACAAAAGTTCTGCTGAATGAAATGCAGCCTATTGATGTTTTGATCTACAGGTTTCTTGCCGGATATCTGGTATTGATGCTGATCTGCCCAAAACCGTTGCCTTTTACAGGACTGAAAGAAGAATTCTGGTATCTTGCAGCAGGACTTTCCGGTGTAACGATCTATTTTTTATGTGAGAATATTGCACTTACTTACACATATGCAGCAAATGTCGGTGTCATAGTATCTACGGCGCCGATGTTTACGGCACTTCTTGCTTTTTTGTTCTTAAAGGAAGAGCGGCCAAAGAAATACTTCTTTTTAGGATTTCTTGTTGCGATGTCGGGAATCCTCTTGATCAACTATAACGGAAGAGTTGCATTAAAACTGAATCCGATCGGCGACATTCTGGCAATCGGTGCAGCGTTCGTATGGGCTGTATATTCTATTATTATTAAGAAACATCTTAATATGGATGAAAAAATGATAGCGGCAACAAGGAGGATCATTTTTTACGGACTGATCAGTATGTTTCCAGTCGGAGCAATGATGGGATTCCGGTGGAATCCAACAGGGCTTCTAAAACCGGAGATCATAGGAAACCTTTTATATCTCAGCATTGGAGCAACATCGATTTGTTATGTGATCTGGAACTGGACAGTAAAAGAAATCGGAGCATTACGGGCAAGTGTATATATCTATATTGTACCGGTCATTACGATCATGGCATCTGCTATTTTTCTAGGTGAGAAACCAGGGATCGTGACTATTACAGGAGCATTTCTTACAATTGTAGGATTACTTTTGTCAGAAAAGAAATAGAATGTGAAATTTATTTTGATTTATGATTGACAATACGGTATTACTATGATATCTTAATTGAGTATGTAAAATATAAACAAGCAGAGTATCCACTCTCACCCTGTAGCAGATAGCTGACAGGTGTTAATACTATTAAAGTTACGGATTTATCTTTTGATGGATTCTGTAGTGAAGTATGCTGATTGGTGGATAGTCTGACTATCCACTTTTTTATTGCCACAAGAAAAGCAAATAGTTGTTTTTCCTGATTGGAATTCATCTTATGGAGGTGTAAATTATTAGCGATTTAATGATTAATGAACAGATTAGAGACAAAGAAGTACGTGTTGTCGGAGAAAACGGTGAACAGCTCGGAGTTCTGCCGATTAAAGAAGCAATGCAGATGGCAGAAGATGCAGGACTTGACCTGGTTAAGATCGCGCCAACCGCAAAACCGCCTGTTTGTAAAATAGTGGATTATGGAAAATACAGATACGAACAGATCAGAAAAGAGAAGGAAGCCAAGAAAAAACAGCGTGTAATTGAAATCAAAGAAATCAGGCTTTCACCAAATATCGATACCAATGATCTGAATACAAAGATAAATGCTGCAAGAAAGTTCCTTTCAAAAGGAGACAAGGTAAAAATCACACTTCGTTTCCGTGGACGTGAAATGGCACATATGGGAAGCAGCAAGCATATTCTGGATGACTTTGCAAAAGAACTGGCAGATATTTCTGTCATTGAAAAAGCACCGAAAGTCGAAGGAAGAAGTATGACAATGTTTTTAACTGAAAAACGATAGTTACAGTTTAGCTGTTTTACAGTTTTTACAGTTGAAATAGAATGAGTAGCAAGGAAATCAACATGGTTTTCATGTAGGAATAATAGGAGGATTAAAGGATATGCCAAAGACAAAAACAAACAAATCAGCAGCAAAACGTTTTAAACTTACCGGAACAGGAAAATTAAAAAGAAGTAAAGCTTATAAACAGCACATTCTGACAAAGAAATCTGCTAAGACAAAGAGAAATCTTAGAAAAGCAGCTATGACAGATTCAACAAATGTAAAGAATATGAAGAAGATTTTACCATATTTATAATATTGTAAGGAGGAGAACATACAATGGCAAGAATTAAAGGCGGATTAAACGCAAAGAAAAAACATAATAGAGTATTAAAACTTGCAAAAGGTTACAGAGGAGCAAGATCTAATCAGTACAGAGTAGCAAAACAGTCAGTTATGAGAGCACTCACTTCTTCTTACGCAGGAAGAAAAGAAAGAAAACGTCAGTTCAGACAGCTCTGGATCGCACGTATCAATGCTGCTGCAAGACTGAATGGTTTATCATACAGTAAATTCATGTACGGACTTAAAGTTGCTGGCGTGGATATGAACAGAAAAATGCTTGCTGAAATGGCAGTAAATGATGCGCAGGGATTTGCAGAACTTGCAGAACTTGCAAAATC
>JAQVCQ010000137.1 GCA_028689715.1 Lachnospiraceae bacterium | reverse complement strand
TATGATGGAGCATTCCCAGGTGGAGCAACTACAACCTTTACAGCAGCAAACAATGGTGTAGGTCTTCCAATGGAAACATCAAAATTTGAAGCATTCACACAGGAAGATTACGATGCATTATATGCAAAACTTGCAGCTGGTGAAGTAACAATCAACAATGCAACTGAAGATAGCACAACAGCTGACCTTACATTAACGAATACGACTGTATCATTCGTTGAATAGTTATGGAAGTTATCCTTGTTGGATGAGATAAGAAGAAATAACAATGGGGTGCCGAATATTTTGGCGCCCCATTTAAAAATTAACAGGGGGTTTCATATGGAATATATTATCGAGATGTTGAATATTACGAAAGAATTTCCAGGAATCATAGCGAATGATGACATTACTCTGCAACTGAAAAAAGGAGAGATCCATGCACTTTTAGGAGAAAATGGTGCAGGAAAATCTACTCTGATGAGCGTTTTGTTTGGACTTTACCAGCCTGAAAAAGGAACGATCATTGTAAAAGGAAAAGAAGAAAAAATCAAAGGCCCTCTGGATGCAAATGCGCTGGGAATCGGAATGGTTCATCAGCATTTTAAACTTGTTCATAATTTTACGGTATTACAGAATATTGTTCTGGGAATTGAAACAACAAAAAACGGAATACTTAAGATGGACGACGCCCGTAAAAAAGTTGTCGAATTAAGTGAAAGATATAATTTATTTGTAGACCCTGATGCTTATATCAGTGATATCACTGTTGGTATGCAGCAGAGAGTAGAAATTTTAAAAATGCTCTATCGTGATAATGATATTTTGATCTTTGATGAACCGACTGCAGTACTGACGCCTCAGGAAATAGAAGAACTGATGCAGATCATGAGAGAACTGACAACAGAAGGAAAATCAATTTTATTTATCACACATAAGTTGAATGAAATCAAGGCAGTTGCAGACAGATGTTCTGTTTTGCGACGCGGTAAATATATAGGAACAGTTAAAGTTTCAGAAACAGACAAACAAATGCTTTCTGAAATGATGGTCGGAAGAAAAGTAAACCTGACAGTTGAAAAGGCTGAAAGAACACCTGGAGAAGTAGTCCTTGAAGTGAATGATGTCACCATGATGTCAAAAAAAGAAGGACATACAAAAAATGTGGTCGAACATGTCAGCTTTCAGGTTAAAAAAGGTGAAATAGTATGTATTGCTGGAATTGATGGAAATGGTCAGACAGAACTCGTTCATGCACTTACGGGACTTGAAGGGGTCAATTCAGGCAGTATCCAACTGAATGGCGAAGATATTACAAAAAAAAGCATCAGATATCGAAATACACATGGAATGTCCCATATCCCGGAAGACAGACATAAACATGGTCTGGTTCTTGATTATAATCTTGCCTATAATCTTGTTTTACAGCAATATTTTGAAAAAGAGTTCAATCAGGCAGGTTTTATCAAACAGGATGCAGTCAATCAATATGCCGACCTTTTGATTGAGAAGTATGATATCCGAAGCGGACAGGGCAGAGAAACGAAAGTACGTAGCATGTCAGGCGGAAACCAGCAGAAAGCGATCGTAGCAAGAGAAATCATGAAAGACCCTGATCTTTTGCTTGCAGTACAGCCGGTAAGAGGACTTGATGTTGGCGCGATCGAATATATTCATAAAGAGCTTGTAAAACAAAGAGATGCAGGCTGCGCAATACTTCTGGTCTCACTTGAACTGGAAGAGGTTATGAATCTCAGCGACAGAATCCTTGTGATGTTCGAAGGTAAGATCGTTGCTGACCTGGACCCTAAGAAAGTGACCATTAATGAACTGGGACTTTATATGGCAGGATCTAAGAGAGAGGGTGACAGTCATGAAGAATAGAAAACAGATTGATTTTACAGGAGCGATCTCATCAATATTTGCAATTTTTATTGGATTGCTGGTAGGACTTATTGTATTGATGTTATCAAATTATAGACAGGCTCTTCCTGGGTTTTTTACAATATTGACCGGGTCACTCACACATGGCATGAAGGGAGTAGGACAGGTTTTTTATTATGCGACTCCTATTATTTTGACAGGACTTTCGGTTGGTTTTGCATTTAAGACAGGTCTGTTCAATATTGGAGCAAGCGGACAGTTCATAGTTGGTGCGTTTGGTGCAGTATATGTGGGAATTATGTTCAAGAATATAGGAAGTGTTCACTGGATCATAGCAGTCCTTGCGAGTGTTCTCTTTGGTGCGATCTGGGGAAGCGTTCCGGGTATTTTAAAAGCATATTTTAATGTGAACGAAGTAATTGCATCGATTATGATGAACTATATAGGAATGTATGCTGTAAACTGGACTGTAAAAGGTTACAAACCATTATTCAATAATCTTCGAAATGAATCCAAAAATGTTGCAGCTACTGCTGAGATACCCAGAATGGGACTTGATTCTCTTTTTCCAGGTTCCAGTGTAAATGGTGGATTTATCATAGCTGTCATCACTGCGATCATTATTTTCATCATCTTAAATAAAACGACATTCGGATACGAATTAAAAGCTGTAGGATATAATAGAAATGCAAGTAAGTATGCAGGCATCAATGAGAAAAAGAGTATCATTTTGTCTATGACGATCGCAGGCGCGGTTTCAGGACTTGCAGGGGGACTGTTATATCTTGCCGGAACTGGAAAGCATATTGAGATCGTTGACAAACTTGCACCAGAAGGATTTAACGGAATTTCTGTAGCACTTCTTGGTGTATGTCACCCAATTGGAATTTTATTCGCAGGGATTTTTATTGCATATCTGACCGCTGGTGGGTTTTATCTTCAGCTCTTTGAGTTTTCTACAGAAATCATCGATATTATTATAGCAGTAATCATTTACTTTAGTGCGTTTGCATTGATTGTTAAGACGCTGATCGCAAAGTACAGTAAACGCAAACACAGCAAAGGATCGATCAAATCATCCGGCAGCGAAGGAGGTATTTAACATGAGTGTTGTATATTTTATATTCCAACAGACTATGTTTTTTGCAATCCCGCTGTTGATCGTCGCACTTGGTGGTATGTTTTCTGAACGAAGCGGTGTTGTAAACATTGCACTTGAAGGAATTATGACAATGGGTGCATTTACAAGTATTTTATTTTTGAACTTGTCTGCAGACTCTTTAAGCGGACAGGGACAGTTACTGATTGCAATCGTCATTGCCATGGTAACAGGGTCAATGTTTTCAGCTTTACATGCATATGCAGCAATCAATATGAAGGCTGACCAGACGATCAGTGGTACGGCATTAAACATGTTCGCACCAGCATTTGCGATTTTTATTGCAAGAATCATTCAGGGCGTGCAGCAGATTCAGTTCGCGAATACGTTCAGAATTGATGCAGTTCCGATCCTGGGGTCAATTCCATTTATTGGTGATCTTTTCTTCAAAAATACATATATTACGACCTTTATTGGAATTGCAATTCTTGTTTTAGCAACAATTGTCTTATACAAGACCAAGTTTGGACTGAGGCTGCGTGCGTGCGGTGAGCATCCTCATGCAGCAGATGCAGCAGGAATTAATGTATATAGAATGCAGTATGCAGGTGTTCTGATTTCAGGCGCACTCGCTGGACTTGGTGGACTTGTCTTTGTCGTACCAACATCAACGAACTTTAATGCCACAGTATCCGGATATGGATTCCTTGCTTTGGCAGTTCTGATATTTGGACAATGGAAACCGGTCAAGATCATGGGAGCATCCCTGTTCTTTGGACTTACAAAAGCAGTTGCAGCTTCTTATTCGGGAATTCCTTTCTTAAGTAATCTGGGTATTCCAAGTTATTTGTTCAAGATGATACCGTATATTGCAACATTGGTGGTATTAATATTTACATCTAAAAATTCAATGGCACCAAGAGCATCGGGAGTTCCGTACGATAAAGGACAGCGATGATCATAAAAGTGGATGGACAGTCTGTACTGTCCATCCATTCTGCATATGATCATAAACAGAGTGTTTAAGCAGGAAAGGATATCAATTATGAATATCAGATTATATAACGCCAGAATCCTTACAATGGAAGAAGGACGTGAAGTATTTACGGGTGAATGCTGGATCAAGGACGAAACAATATTATTTGTTGGTGATGAAAAAGATCAGGAATTATTTTATCAGAATCATGCTGAACTCTGTATGATATGGGACCAGGAAATAAATTGCAATAAGAATTTAATCATGCCGGGATTTAAAAATGCACATACACATTCGGGCATGACGATTCTGCGCTCTTATGCCGACGACATGCCGTTACAGAACTGGCTTTTTGAGCAGGTCTTTCCAATAGAAGCGAAATTGAACGGAGAAGATGTTTATTATCTCACACAGCTTGCAATTCTGGAATATCTTACATCTGGAATTACAGCGATCTTTGACATGTATCTGACGCCTTTTACCATTGCGCAGGCTTGCATAGATATGGGAATGAGATGTGTACAGGTCGGCTCGATCAATCGGTTCGGACCTGATCTTGCAACAATAGAAAAAGAATACATTGAATTGAATAAGTTGCATCCTCTGTCAAGCTATATTTTAGGATTTCATGCTGAATATACCTGCGACAAGGCATTACTTGAGTCGATCAGTGAACTAGCACATAAATACAAAGCACCTGTTTTTGCACATAATTCAGAGACGGAACTGGAAGTGAAAGAATGTATCGATCGGTATGGGATGACACCTACCGGATTTTTGGATTCCCTGGGAATGTTCGATTATGGCGGAGGCGGATATCACTGTGTTCATATGACGCAGGAAGATCTTGAACTGTTCAAAAATAAGAAGTTATATGTTGTGACCAATCCGGGTTCTAATACAAAGTTGGCAAGTGGGATCGCTCCAATTACACAAATGCTTGAAATGGATATTCCTATTGCGATTGGTACAGATGGTCCGGCAAGCAATAACTG